>JAFSTA010000009.1 GCA_017450695.1 Kiritimatiellia bacterium
AAAGGTAACAGAGGAATTTCGGGTCAAATTTTGAGCGTGCGCTTTCAGCTTTTGGTGGCTAGAAGAAATACCCGGACAATACGCGATTATGTCGTACAAGCGACGTGAGGCGCAAGTCTGCCACGATGGAATCGAGGGAGAACCAATCTTCCGGTGGTAGGGCGGCGCGGGGAATCGGGTGTGCAAGGCCAAGGGAATCGATGCTTTCCGCCTCGCGGAAAGCGGGTGCGGCATCGCCTGGCGTCCAGCCGAGACGAACGGTGACTGCGTTCCCGCCCCGCTCCTTCAAGAGCCGGAGCGCGAGTTCACGCGCACGGAACGCACCCGCCACATCGACTTTGTGGGGATCTTTTCCGCAGATCGCCCCGCCCCCAATGGGGACCTCCGGTCCGTAAAAATCGACAACGAGTTTCTTGCCGGACAGACCGTTGTCCCCCTCCGGCCCGCCAACGATGAAGTCACCCATGCCATTCAGGACGAAGTCCTCCAGCGGCAGGTCGGAGATGCCCGCGATTCCTCGCGCCTCCAGTTCCGCCAGCGCACCGCGCACGACGGGCAGCACAAGCTCATGCTGCTCCGCCGGAAACACGCCCGCCCGATGCTGGATGCTCAAAGTCAGCCGCCGCCATTGGTAACGCCTGTCCTTGTCGTCGAGGTGTACAAGCACCTTGAAGTCCGGGCCGAACTTGTCGGGAACCGTCCGACGCCAGGCATCGACCTTCCGCCCGATGTAGTTGGCCACGAAGTGCGCGGGCGGCAGGTAGTCTGTTTCGGGGTGGTTACAGGCGTACCCCGTGACGACATTCTGGTCGTCGGAAAGGTTGCGGATGGCACGTTCCTCGTCCGAGAGCGGCTCAAGACACACGTTTTGGATGACCTTCAGCTTCTCCGGCGCGTGAATCCAGATTCCGCCGTACCCCGCCTCGCGATAGCCCTTTCGGGCAATCTCCTCGATCTCGTCATGCCGCACGGCGCATGTGTCACCCGCCCCCGCAGCGATACGTCCGTCGATGAAGACATGATCGGTGTGTACGGCGCATTCCATGCCCACAAGGGCATCGCCGTCTCGCCCGACGGCAAGATCGACGATGGACTCCACGATGGCATCCGCAAGGCGGTCGGGATGTCCGGGCGAGACAAATTCTGCTATGTGCGATTTCATGGTTAACTCCTTGTTTTTCAGCCACAAAGAACGCAAAGAACGCAAAGTTTCAAGAAAACTCTTTGTGCTCTTTGTGTTCTTTGTGGCTAGAATTCTTCATGTTCAAAAAAGCCTTACGAATTCATTTGAGATAGATGAGAGATCCTTTTCGGGATTGTACTGCGGATCGGATTTGACAAGGCCGACGTAAAGACGCATCCCCGCGGAACGGAACCCTGCGACAAGGGCGGCCTTCGGACATCCCGTGTAACCGTCCGTGACCACCACAACGGACCGAGGGCGTTTCCGCGCGGGCAGGTCGAGGACGTGTCGCAGCACGCAGTCGATGTTTGTTCCGCCCGTCGAGAAGAACTTCCGGGCGGCAAGGTCGCGGGCGGTCGTGGGATACACGACGGTCGAAAACACATGAACCGTGCAGAGGCCGCGCCGACAGTACGGCAAAAGTGCCTGTGCCACGGATGGAACCTCGACCGCAACCGATCCCGACACGTCGAAATAGACGAACGCCTGCCTGTTGTCGCGGCTCGACGGACGGCAAACCATCGTGACCGCCCGATAGACGAGCGCGTCGCCGAGCGCGGCCTCGCGAGCCTCGTGCGAACGGTCGCGCCAGTCGGGGAGAAACGTGGCCGTCTCGCAAAGCCTCTCGCGCACGGAGCGGCAACGCACCTCGTTCTGCCCCGGCATCGCCGCCCGGCGCATGAGCCGCCGGATACCGCGCCGGATCACAAGGTTCGGATCGGCCTTTGCGTCGAAGTCCCGCTCACGCTCCGAAGAACCGAGGTCGCGCCCTTTGAGCGGTCGGTCGGGGCTGGGCCACTTGGAGATGATTTTGTGGATCAGGTCTTTCATCTCGGCGGACATCTCCTCGTCCTCCTCGCCATGCGAACCGAGGAGAAGCGGTTTGTCACCGTGCGGACGGACGGGACGATCACCCCGACCATCGTTCTCGTTGCCCGGTTGAGGCGAGTGTCCCGCATGGCCTTCACCAGACAGTAGCAATGAGATTTCCTGGACGCAGCCACTCTTGAGAAGAGCCTCGTACACGTCGTAGTATGTGCCGATATCGCTACCGCCGTAGAGAAGTCTCAATGCGTTCTCTGCCTCGGGGGGAGTTCCCCTACCCTTCGGACGTAACAGCGTGTAGGGCATCTTGTCGGGCGGGTAGTACTCCGTGAAGAACGAGGTAAACTCCGGGCGCGGGAAGAGCGAACAGAGAAGCGCGTTGATGACGGCGTCGAAGACGAGGTTGCGCACTTCCGTCGAGCGGGGAAAGAGCCGCGTGTGACCGAGGATCACGTGGTACAGTTCGTGCATCACCAGCATGAAGAGGTGTTCGTCGGTCTTGCAATGGCAACCGATGAACTCCTGGTTGAGCAGGAGTTCCGGCGAATCCCCGCACGTCACACAGGCGGTCTCGGTCTTGTTTGAAAAGCGAACGCGGAAGAGCGACAGGAACGTCATCAGCTCGAACGAGCGAGGCGGAATCACGTTCAATATACGCTCGATGATTTTCTCTTCGTCGGTCATGGTGTCACCTCCGGCCAGTGGAGGTTTGGAAAATATTTCTCCGGGAACGCAATCGCGTCCTTGTAAGCGGCGCAAGAAGAACTAAGGTTTATGTCCCGCCTTGGAATGTAAATCATGCCAGCCATGCGGCCAAGGACTGCCAACGTCAGGATCGGATCTCCACAGACCCTGTAGATTTTTGGATCGTTGCCTTTCAGCGGTTGGTTGACATTTTCACAGATGCATCCGATCATAAATCCTGTCGGACGCTTGACGGCATCAAGCTCTGCCTTGTGATCCTGAACAAATCGTGTCAGCCAGTCGTTGATGATGGCGTCTCGCTCTGCAGACGGCAATTTCAGATTGTCGCCTGGAGCATGAAGACCGACTCGCCTCAAATCCAAAACGACCTGTCTCCCGACTGGCTTGACCTGCTGGCGCGCCGTCGTGAGAGGCGGCCCGGACATGTTGTGATAGGCGTTCATTGAAGTGAAAACTCCTTCCACAGTTGTTCAAAGTCCTTCGACGCGCTGATGACAGCTTTCTTGTCGGGAAAGCCATCTGGAAGAAACGAGTTGAGCAGGTTCGCATGGTAACGTGCAAAGTCTGTCTCCGCGCCGCATCGCCCATTGACGTCGGCAATCCGTGCGCCGATCGTGCGAGTTACCTCGGAGACCCAAGCCGAAACGGATACGTTCTTTTCCACTGGCTCAATGGCCGGCAGAATATCCTTTGCAAGCAACTCAACCGTAGAGGCCGGGATATCCGAGCGCTCGCGGATGGCAAGATAGGTGGCAAGGGCGAGCCCGCGCCGGAGATACCGCTTTGCCGCCGCTACGCCTTCGCCGATGACGACGGCGGCACGGTCTGGTGGAACGGAGAGCTTCTTCGAGACCATCGACTTGAGGCGCAACACCGGATCGGCGATCCGCATCAGCTGCACCAACGGATCGGATTCGTCCAACGCCGAAAGTTTCCACGCCGTCTTGCAGATGGCAGTCAGTTCCGCCGCGTTGAGTCTCCTGCGCGCCCGGTCGGGAAGCGTGTTCAGGAGCGCGAGACGAGCCGAATCGTAGAGCTGCGGCTCCTCCCCTCCCGTCCGCCAGGCGAGAACTTGGCGGGCCGCGTGTACGGCAATGACACATCGGAGCAGCATTGTCGCCCGACGCGTCGAGACGTCGTAGCGCGACGCATGAAGCTTCGGCACGAGCGTGATGATGTACGGCGTGAGGCGGGGCGTCAGCTCCGGTACCAGCGCGCCGTACCGTTCGCGTGCCTCCGCGACGAGTTCACGGATGGCGACGGGGAACTCGTGCCGTCCGGCGAACTGGTCTGCGAGAACCTTCTTCTGGTCGGACGGCGAGAGGTCGTCCCAATCCGGCACCGACATGATGTAGGGGAACCGATCCGCAAGCGCGGCGTCGAGCGGTTCGGAACCGAGGTAGAGCGCGTCGCCCTCGTCCAGCTCCTCGTCCGTCGGCGGCGGATTCATCGCGGCCCAGCGATAGACGAGGCTGGAGAGCGGACGCCCCTGGACGCGCCGGTCGTAGATGATCGGGAAGAGCTTGTTCTGGAGCTCGGGGCGCGTGCGGCTGATCTCGTCGATGAACACGACCTCCGCATCCCAGATGCTCTCCGGCGACGAGAGATATTCGAGCTTCGTGCGCGTCGCGTCCGGGAGTGGTACGCCCACCAGGTCGTCGTAGTTGATGAGGCTCGCGTTGTACGAGCGGAACGCCATGCCGAGGCTTTCGGCAAGACGCTCCAGCACAAAACTCTTGGCGCATCCGTGGGCACCCACGAGGAGAAGCGGTTCCTCCGAGAGAAGCGCCGCCAGCAGTACAGGCTCGGCCTTCTTCCACCCATACAGCCCCAGCGGCTCGGTGATTAACGAAGAGGGGTTCATCGTTTTGTCTCCTTTCCCGTCCTATCAAGCTTCTCAGGAAGGGACTATCCCCCCGCAAACGATTAGCCGCCCATCCTGCAATCAAGACGAGCGGCCTTCTGGAACATATTTCCCTTTCGGGCACATCGCCTCTCGGCTACCACCGTGGTGTTCCACTCGGTTGGTGCGATCTGCGTTACCGCAAATCGTCTCCTGATGTCTTGAGCGCGCGTAAGGTATCACATTCCAGAATGCGTGTCAATAGGGGTGAAGAAAAAAGTTGAAGCCTCAGTTTTTCGGCCTCCGTGCCCTCCACGTTCTCCGCGTAAGACAAAAACCGGCTGTGAAAGGTACTGTCGCGCGACCACGGAAAAAGTTAAAAAAAATTAAATCGCTTCGCTTTGAAATAGTTAAAAAGTGCTGGCGGACGCGACGGCGCGCGTCCAACAACACTCTGATAAGCGACAAGAGTGTCGCTTCCCCGAAACAAGCGCCGATTTCAAGCCTCCGAAGGAGGCGATTTAACCTTTTCAAGCGCAGCGATTTAATTTTTCCCTGTTTCGTGTGTTCCGTGGTTTCTAATACATTGTCCAACAGAGGAATTTGCTTTTCGTTTGGGCAACCAAAATTAGGCTTTCGTTTCGCATGAAGTTGTGTTACGCTTCTGGATGTAAACACCATGCGGAGATGGCGTGCTGATACCGCGAACGTCTGGGAACTCTCTCAGGAACCGACACGGGAATATCGGCAGTCTAGGAACAGTTTCATAGGAACGTTGAAAATGCGAGAACGATATCTATTCCGAGGATGCGGCGGGGATTTTCAGGGCAGCATCGATGAGGAGGGGCGGCTCTATGACGAGATGCACAGGCTCGTCGGAAGGATCGAGGGCAATGCCATTTACGACACCTGTAATCTCAAGCAGGGTACGATAGATGAGAACGGGAAGCTGTGGGATTCCATCCACGTCTTTGTGGGGGAAGAACGCGGAAAAAATTTCATTGGGCAAACGGGGCATGGCGCCGGATTAGTCCGGGGAGACTATCCCGACGAAGGACGAGGCGTGGAATATGGTGCGCTGATGTTACTGAAGAAAAAGAGCCAGCAGAATTGTGATACGCCTATGGATTTCCGGTATGAATTCGGTGACGAAGAAGACTACGGCGGCAACCAGGATCGCTACGACGAATACGACGATGATGAGTATGAAAGCGACACGGACGATTCGTATGGCGGTGGAAGGGATGACTATTTCACCCCTGGCCCGACGCCACACCGCAGGAGTCGGCATACCAATCAAGAGTACGACGACGATCCCCCGGTCTCGTACCTCGCCTATCTCATCATGGGGGGAGTAATCGGAGGCATGATCCTGTACATTGTCATTTGCGCATACATCGTGCTGAAGTAACGGGCGCGACGAGGGAAAATTAAATCGCTTCGCTTGAAATGGTTAAAGTGCGCGGGCGGACACGACGGGGCACGTCCTACAACACTCTGATAAGCGGTCAAGCGCCGATTTCAAGCCTCTGAAGGAGGCGATTTAACCTTTTCACTTCTTACGGCTGCGCGGCGGGTTCATCCGGCTTCGCGTCCGTTGCATCCGGCGTGACGGGCGGTTGTTCCGCGTTGACCGTCACGGGCTGTTCCGGCTCTTCCGGATCGGCGATGCTGACGGAGACGACCTTCTCGCCCTCGCTGAGTTTCACCAGACGGACACCCATGCCCGAACGCCCGATGACGCTGACGTTGCCCACGGGCGTACGGACGATCATGCCGTCGGAGGCGATGGTGATCACCGTGTGCTCTTCCTTCACGGCATAGGCGGCAACAACCTTGCCGTTCCGTCCGTTCGGATCCTTGATGGCGATCATGCCCTGGCCGCCGCGGTTGTGTTCGGTGAAGTCCTTGAACTCGGAGCGCTTGGCGTAGCCGTTCTCGGTGACGACCATCAACGTCGCGTCATCATCGACGACGTCGAAACTGCGCACCACGTCATCGCCCTGCAGCCGGATGCCACGCACGCCGGTGGCCGTGCGTCCCATGCGGCGGACCTTGGATTCATTGAAGCGGATCCCCTTGCCGTTGGCGGTGATCATCAGGATGTCGTCGCCCGCATGCGTAAGCGCCACGCGGATCAGGCGGTCGCCCTCGTCGATCGACAGCGCACGGATTCCGTTCTTGTTGATGTTCTTGTAGGCGATCAGCGCGGTCTTCTTGACCGTGCCCCGTTCCGTCGCGAAGAAGACATCCACGTTCTCTGCAAACTCGCGGATCGGGAGAAGCGCGACAACGGACTCGTTTTCCTGAAGCTTCAGGAGGTTGACGATCGGGCGTCCGACAGACGTGCGGGAGAACTCGTCGATCTCGAACGCGCGGTCCGCGAAGACGCGCCCCAGGTTCGTGAAGAAGAGCAGCGTATCATGCGTCTGCGCGATAAAGATCGTGGTGATGAAATCCTCGTCCTTGATGGTCGCGCCCGTGACACCGTGCCCGCCGCGCCCCTGGACACGGTAGGTCGTCAGCGGAACGCGCTTGACGTACCCGCGATGGGAGAGCGTGATGACGCACGGCGCGTCCGGAATCAGGTCTTCCTTGTTGACGTCGCCTTCCGCCGGAACGAGTTCCGTACGACGGACGCCCTCCTTCCGGTTTTCCACATACTTCTGCTTCAGGTCCGCCAAGTCCTGCTTGAGGATGTTGTAGATCTCCTGCGGGTCCGCCAGGATTTCCTTGAGGCGGGCAATCCTCTGCACGAGCTCGTTCAATTCCGCCTGCACCTTGTCGCGTTCCAGGGCGGTCAACTGGTAGAGGCGCATTTCCAGGATCGCGGTCGCCTGGCGGTCGCTGAACGAGAAACGGTCGATCAGGTTCGTCTTCGCCTCGTCGCGGTTTTTCGCGGAACGGATGATGCGGATCACCTCGTCCATGTGATCCAGCGCGATCAGCAATCCCTCCACGATATGCTTGCGCGCTTCCGCCTTGGCGATCTCGAACTGCGTACGGCGCGTGACGACCTCAAAGCGGTGGTCCACATAGCAACGGATCAGGTCGGTCAGCGTCATTTCCTTGGGACGCCCCTGATCCAGCGCCAGCATGATCGCGCCGAACGTGGTCTGCAGCTGCGTGTGGTGGTAGAGGTTGTTCAACACAACCTCGCCCATCGCGCCCCGCTTCAGTTCCACGACAATGCGCATACCTCCCTTGTCGGAACTCTCGTCGCGGATGTCGGAAATGCCCTCGATGACCTTCTCGTTCACCAGCTCGGCCATGTTCTTGACCATTTCCGCTTTGTTGACGCTGTACGGGATTTCCGTGATGATGATGACGTCGCGTCCGCGTTTATCCTGTTCGATGGAGGCCTTTCCGCGCACGGTCAGCTTGCCGCGCCCGGTCTTGTACATCCGCTCGATCTCACGCATTCCGCAGATCATGCCGCCCGTCGGGAAGTCGGGACCCTTGATGAACTGCATCAGCTCGTCGATCGTACACTTGGGGTTGTCGATGTAATACGTAATCCCGTCGCAAAGCTCGCCCAGGTTGTGCGGCGGCATGTTCGTCGCCATGCCCACCGCGATGCCGACGGAACCGTTCAGCAACAGGTTCGGTACTTTCGACGGCAAGACCGTCGGCTCCATGAACTCGCCGTTGTAGTTGGGCGTGAAATCCACCGTGTCCTTGTCGAGGTCCTTCAGAATCTCCTCCGCCAGTCTCTGCATTCGGACTTCCGTGTAACGCATGGCGGCAGGTGGATCGCCATCGACAGAACCGAAGTTACCCTGTCCATCGACCAAGGGGTAGCGCATCGAAAAATCCTGCGCCAAACGAACGATCGTGTCGTAAATCGCGGAATCGCCGTGCGGGTGGTATTTACCCATGACGTCGCCGACCACACGTGCGGATTTCTTGTAAGCCTTGTCGTAGGTATTCCCCATCTCGCCCATCGTGAACAGGACGCGACGATGAACCGGCTTGAATCCGTCGCGGGCATCCGGCAGGGCACGCCCGACGATGACGCTCATCGAATAATCGATGTAGGAATTCTGCATTTCCTGCTCGATCTTGATGGTCGAAAGCCCAGGTTCCACAATTGGCTCCGCGTTCGTTTCCGGTTGCTCGGTCGGTTTGATTTCGTCACTCATACTCACTCCCAAAAATGAGGGTTATTATACCATATTGGACAGCCAAAAAGCAAGCGAAGACGAGAAAATTTGTTCGCGTGCAGAGGGCGGCCGATGCCACCTACATGGGGCTACGCCCCTGGCCTGCCAGTTCCGAGTTTCGGGGAAGCGGCACTCTCGCTTTTCGGGCACAGACCGCAATGCTTGTAAACCACGGAATACACGGAACAGGGAAAAATTAAATCGCTTCGCTTTGAAATGGCTCCATGGTTAAATTGGAGCGGGGGCGATTCCCGAACCTTCGCGCTTACGGACGCGACGGGGCGGGGAAAATGAAATCGCTGCGCTTTCTAGTCTTCCAATGCTTGGATCTCGCGCAGGACTTTGCGGAAGTTGGCTTCCGTGCGCGGGAGGGTGGGACGCAGTGATTCGAGCGGCTTCGCCTTGAGCGCCTGGCGTTCCTCCTCCGCGCCCGACGCGAACTTGGCTTTCCTGTCGCCCGACGCGACCGCCTTTGCCAACCGTTCCGCCATCACCTTCGCGTGGGCGGCGTACCAGTAACGCGCCAGCTCGTACTGGTGGCTGCGGCAGTATCCGCACGAGGCATTGTCGAAGAGCGTCTTGGTGAACTCCGGGTTGGTCACCTTCTCGATGGCGTCAAGCCGCTGGTACGACTCCCAGAGCGAGTAGTCGGTGTGGAGCGCAAGCAGGTCGGCCATCTTGTCCGCCAGCGCGACAATCTTCTCCGCGCGAGCCGGGAGGTCCGCGCCGTCGCGCTTGCCGTTCCGCCAGGCGGAAATGTCGCGGCAAAGCTCCACCATGCGGAGGGGGATCAGGCGGTCGAGCACCATCCGCGCGAGGTCGATCGTGTCGCGCTGGATGAACGGGTCTTTCCACGGAAGATAGGAAAGGAGCGAGAAGACGGAGGACGCTTCCTCGACCGGCTTGGTCCATCCCTTGATCAGGGCTTCGTTCGGTCCGGCGTCAAACCCAAGCCCCGCGAAGAACACGCCGCAGTTGCTACCCCAGGTGCGGAGATACGACGCGGGGAGCGCCGCTTTCCACGCGGCCTTCATCAACGCGGCGTGTTCGCCGTAACGGCTGGCGCAGAACTCGTCCAGCACGTCGCCGTGCGGCACGGGCGACTTGGACCAGGCGTTGGCCGTGAAGAAGCGCAGGCAGAGCGTGTCCGTATGGCTGGATTCCGGCCAGAAGATGTAACCCACGCAGGCGGGGTCGTTCTGGGCGAGCTTCTGGCGTTCCTCGATAATCGGATAGTTGGCGCGCGTGTCCAGCCCGTTCTCGTAGGCGAGGAAGATCGAAAAGGTGTAGGGGAAGTTTCCGACCACCCCCCAGGTGGTGAAGTTGTTCTTGTGCCCGATCGGCGACACGTCGGCCTCGTAGTCCCAGATGATGTCGCGCTTCGGGTCGAGGTGCGGCAGCAGCGCCTTCACCTCTTCGGGTCTCCACTTGTTGTAGAAGTCCCATCCGGCAATCAGCACCTTGGAGTCGGGATAGTCGCGGTGAGCGCAGGCGAGGAATTTCTTCAGGGCCTCGATCTTGAGGTCGAGATTCTGTTTCCGGTCCTCGAAAACCATCCGCTCGCCCAGCCCGATGGTGTGCAGGAGCTGCTGCTTGGCCGCCCCCTCGCCGTAGGCCTCCACGGCGACCTTCGTCATCTTCCAGTACTCCTCCACCCACTTGTTGTCGCGGATGTCCCAGACCAGTCCGTTGCGACCGGTGTACCCGCGCGTCTGCGGGAGGAAGGGGGGCTTCATGGTATCCAGGAAGTCTTCGGGGGTCCGCGAGTACCAGTGGGTCATCGTGCCGAAGTCCTCCGGCACCATCAGTCCCCGGTCGAACCCGTATTTCTGGATGTCCTGGCGCAACTTGCCGCGATACTGGAGACTCCAGAAGAGCGAGCGGTCGTCATAGCCGTTCCCGTGCCCGGGGAGCGGCTTGGACGGATCGGGGTAGGCGCAGACTTCGGGGAAGGTGCGCTGGAAGAGGTCGTCCTGCCCGATGCGCAGCATGAACACGTTGAGGCGGCGCTTGAGGCACCAGTCGATCTCCTTCTTCCAGTCCTCCAGTCCCCAGTGTTCCGCCTGGAAGCGCGTGAGGCCGCGATGCGCGAAGTAGCGGATGCCGCGATATTCGAAGTGCGCCTCCTCCTTCACGTTCAGGCCGGAGAAGTCGAGGGCTTCTTTCTTCGGCACGATATCGCCGTCCCAGAACCAGCGGCAGCCGCCGCGCCGCTCCAGGAGGTCGTATAGCCCGTACCACACGCTCCGCAGGTTCGAGCCGGTGATCTTCACGCCCGCGCCCTCGCTCGCAATCGCGTACGCGTCCTTGCCGGATGCCGACACCTTCGGGTCGATCGCGAACGAGACCGTCCCCTGCGGCGCCTCCTTCCCCACGATCTGCCGATAGTACTTCGCGAACTCGGCGCGGGGTCCCGCAAACGCATCGGGGGCATCCGCCGCCTGACAAGCCCATGTAAACAGAACAGCCGTTACAGTCAAACACACTCGATTCATGATCTGTTGTCTCCTTTGCCGAATAGTATAGCCCATCCGGGCGGAAAAGAAAGTTAAAAGGTTGAAGAGTTGAAAGGCGAAGAGTTAAATCGCTTCGCTTTCAATAGTTAAATGGTTAAATTGGACTGGGGCGATTCCGGAACATTCGCGCTGGCGGACGCGACGGGGCGCGTCCCTCCCCAAAGCGGGGGAAAGTTAAATGGTTAAATCGCTTCGCTTTTAAAAAGTTAAATCAGGCTGATTTAAAGCCGCGTCAGCGGCGATTTAACCATTTAACCCTTTTAAAGGCGGCCCGCGCCGATTTCAAGCCTCCGAAGGAGGCGATTTCACTATTTTTCCGGTTTCAGCGGCACGATGTGGGAGGCGCCCCATCGGAAGAGGAGGATTCCGTCGGGGGAACCTTTCCGAGCCAATTCCAAGTCTGCGGCGAGTTCGGACGGCGGCAGCTTGGTCGCGTTTTTAGGACCTCGGAATCCCTGCAAGCCGATCCAGACTTCAGCCCCTTTCGAGTGTTTCACATACCATTTGGTTGTCTTCTCGATCCAGGGGGAGTCTTGCCGAAAGTTTCCCTTGTAAATCATCGGGATCACCACATCCAGATATCGGCTGAGTTCCTCGTAGTCCTGACCGTAGTAATACGCGGTTTCGGTTGTTTCGGGCATGATGGCGCCCGAGACAATCAGTTTGGGATTCACCTGGTGAAGGTGTTGCACGGCAAACTTCGCGAACCGGGTGATCGCGGCTGTCGAACCGGCGATTTTGTAGGCCATTCCGCCGCTCCGCAGGTAATCAAAATGGATTCCGGCGACACCGCGAATCCGCGCGCATTGTTTCGCGTGAGCCAATATCTTTCCGAACAAGGCGAGTTTGGGATTCCCTCTTTGGGCAGGCGACTTCCACTTCCCGTCATAGAACGCCTGCACCCAAATGTGGACTTGAATTCCCAGCGCATTTGCCTTTTCGATCCATGCCTCGACGGCGGGTTGACCGAAACAGGTGATGGCGTAATCATGCAGCAAAACATCCGTCACGCCAGAAGCCCCCAATGCGTGGAGATCGGCATCATTCATGTTCTTTCCGAATAACCAGAGTCCATAATGCTTGACGTCATTGGGGGACGTGGCGTCGGCCAGTTTGTTTGTGGATTCCGAGTGGGAGGTTGGCTGTTCACGAGGCTCAGCGGAAGGAACGGGATCCGCCTGTACGCCAAACGCGAACCATGCGACAACGATTCCGCAAATCAATTTCTGAATGATGCCTGTTTTCATGTTGGAGTTCTTGCCTGTAAGTTGGGTGGTTGGGTGGTTCAAGAAAGTTATCCTCATTTACATTCCCGCATGAGCACGGACGATGGGTTACGTTCCGAATTCCGCGCGATGGTGATCGACCGCTATCGAAATGGGACAAGCGCGAGACCGCCACCCTCCGTCCATTCCATCGTGACCTCCCCCCAGAACAACGGCGGACAAACAACGAAAGCATTATCCCACCGCCCCTCCTGATAGTCAAGAGTAAACGCAGAGACTGTAAACGCAGAGACGCGGCAGGGGTGCTTGTAGGCTAGAGTTTCTAGAGGTTCTAGGCAATCTAGGGATTCTCAGGGTTCTAGAAATTCTTGTCATTCTAGACGGTGCGCGGGCGGCCCGACGCTACCGGGCGCATCTGCGTTTTTCACCGCGATCCATATAGATGCCTCCGATGCCGAAACGCGACGATTCAACCTCACGCAAAGTCCGCCACGTTCGCAAAGGGGAAATAACCGGCAACTTCGCGGACTTCGCGAACTTTGCGCGAGGCCATGACACGAACATTCCCGTGTTTGAGCACCACGGGCATATGTTGAATTATGCAGATGCGCCCCAACGTTACCCGCCACAGAAAACTGGCTTGACTTCCAGGGTTCTCTTTGCGAGACTTTTTTTGAGGAAAGGGTGGGTATGGCATTCACAAAATTTTTTCTGTTTGCGGTCGCGGCGTGTGTGTCGGGTATCGTGTCGGGCACGTCGGTTCCGATGCCGGCAAAGACGGTAGAAGAGGTGATCGCGCTCGCGCACCGGACATACGACTATGTGGCGCAGCGCGTACCGGCGGAGGATTTGGCGGCGTTGAAATCCGAGCTGGATATCGATGAGAAGTGGTACGCGGATGCGAAGAGTGACAACGACGAACGGGAGATGCGGAACGCCCTGCGCGAGTTGCGGAGTGTGCGTCGGCGCATTCTTTTCATGCATCCCGATCTGCAGTTCTCGCGACTGCTCGCCGTGCAACGCGGGCTGCCGTTCTCGCAGGAGTCGGGCACGACCGACCAGTACGCCGGGCGCTGGGCGCGGCCGGGGCCGGGACTGATCGCGCTCGACAACTGGCAGACGGCTCCGCACAAGACGGTGCTGCTGGAAGGCAAGCTACCGCGCGGAACCGTACTCAATCCCGATCTCCACTGGGACGGCGACCGGATTCTCTTCGCGTTCAACGACGACACGCGCAAGCCCGAAGCGGATCCGAAGGCTTGCGGCGCACCGGCGGTCGTGAAGCTGCAAGACCAACGGCTGGACTGGCTTCGTCGCGTGGATCCCGGCAACCCCAACTTCGCTTCGCCGGACGGGCA
Organism: Kiritimatiellia bacterium; assembly: GCA_017450695.1. Lineage (GTDB taxonomy): Bacteria > Verrucomicrobiota > Kiritimatiellia > RFP12 > UBA1067 > RGIG8368. The sequence goes on from JAFSTA010000009.1 coordinate 13,820, forward strand.
GTTCTCCGTCATGCACCACCGCTACTTCATCTACGAGGCGGCAGCGGACGGCAGCTGGGTGAGGCAGCTCACGGGATGTCCGGGCGACCCGATGAAGACGTGGGAGGGACGGCAGACGATCTTGCTGGAAGATGCCGACCCCTGCTATCTGCCGGACGGCGGATTCGTCTTCAACTCGACGCGGTGCCAGAACATCGCGCGTTGCCACGGCGGACGCTATGTGCCCGCCTGGCTACTCTACCGCGCCGAGCTGCCGCCGGAGGGCGAGCCGTGCGCCCGCGACATCCGTCAGCTCTCGTGGGGCGAGGCGAACGAATGGGAACCCGCCGTGCTGAACGACGGAAGGCTCTGCTACACGCGCTGGGATTACATCAACCGCCACGCGGTCTGGTTCTCCAGCCTCTGGACGACGAGACCGGACGGAACCGCCGTGGGACATTACTACGGGAACTACTCGAAGACGATTTTCACCACCACTGAGGTCAAGCCGATTCCCGGTTCGCCCCTGGTCGTGGCGACGGCGGCAGCACACCATCTCTTCTCCTGCGGTTCGCTCGTGCTGATCGACACGCGCAAGGGCGAGGACGGCAAAGAGCCGCTGACGCGCATCACGCCGGAATGCCCCTTCCCGGAAGCGGAGGGGTGGAAAGGCAACGGGCTTTGGTGCGGACCGATGCCGGTGAACGACACGCTCTTCTTCGCGTCCTACTCGCCGGACACGACGCAGGTTCCGAAAGGGCATCCTCGCTTCCATTCGCACAGCTGGACGGCGGCGTGGCCCGATCCGCGCTCGTTCGGCGTGTGGCTCGTGGATACGCTCGGCGGGCGCGAGCTGATCTACCAGGATCCCGAATGGAGCACGTTCAATCCGATCCCGCTCGTGAAACGCCCGAAACCGCCCGCGCTCGTTTCCACCCTGCCGTCGCGGGAAACGGCGCCGAAGACGGGGGTGTGTTACGTGGAGAACGTCTATGACGCACGCGTGGAACTGCCGAAGGGAAGCGTGAAGGCGCTGCGCGTCAACAAGCTCTTCAACCAAGGACCGGTCCGGCACTGGTCGCTGAGCCAAGGTGCCGACCTCGACATCTACAAGGAATCGCTCGGAACGGTGCCTGTCGCGGAGGACGGTTCCGCCGCGTTCCGGATTCCCGCCGAGACGCCGGTTCAGTTGCAGGCGCTCGACAAGGACGGTATGGCGATCTACACCATGCGGTCGTTCATCTATGCGCAAAAGGGAGAGATCCAGGGATGCACGGGATGTCACGAAAACAAGATGGCGAGCGTGGCGCCGGCGAAGATGGGCGCGGAGCGCATCGTACACGACTTGCGTCCCGAAGTGGATCTCGGGTACCGGGGACCGTTCAGCTACCTCCGCAGCGTCCAGCCGATCTTCGACCGGCACTGCATCTCCTGCCACGGGCTCGGCAAGGCACCGGATTTCATCGGGACGAACGGGCTCCACCGCCTGGTGAAGGACAGGCAGGTGAGCATCGCGCGTTCCTATTCGGAAACCATCGAGTCCAAACCCTACGACTACTTCGCCGCGCCGAGTCCGCTCACGAAACGGCTCCGGGCGGGACACGGCGGCGTGAAACTTTCGGCGGAAGAATGGAAGACGCTCATTCTCTGGATGGATTTCAACGTGACGGAGTGGAACGTCGGCGGCGGATACAGCTGGAACCGCCCCGAACTGCGCACGGTCGATCCGGCGGGCGAAAGGCGACTGCGGGAAGCAATCCGAGAGCGACTGGGAGAGAAGATCGCCGCCCAGCCGTTCGAGGCACTGGTCAATCGCGGGGACGAGACGAAAAGCCGCGTTCTCTGGTTGGCGAAGCTCGAAGACCGGGAGTATCTCCTGAACTTGATCCGCGCATCGCTCGTCAACTCGAAATACCACGACATCGCCGGTACGTGCGGTCGTCCCGTCGAAGCCGGATGCGAGTGCAACAGCTGCTGGGTCAGACGCGGAAAGTTCAATCGGAGCAGATAGGGGCGGGGGATGCTGCGACGGAAAAATTCAATCGCTTCGCTTTGAAATGGTGCTGGCGGATGCGACGGGGCGCGTCCAACAACACTCCGAAAAGCGACAGGAGTGTCGTGTGAGAAAATTCAATCGCTTCGCTTTAAATAGTTAAATGGTTAAATTGACGAGCCGCCGTTCAGGCTGATTTCAAGCCGCCGAAGGAGGCGATTTAACTATTTCACCTTTTAAAGGCGCCCTGCGCCGATTTAAAGCCGCGCCAGCGGCGATTTACTCATTTAACCATTTCAAGGGCTTTTCTTTTCCGTGTGGTTATGCTATACTCATGGTCATGAACAATCCTACACATAAGACCGTGTTGGTGACGGGCGGCGCAAAGCGGATCGGCGCGGCTATCGTCCGGGCGCTTGCGAAGGACGGATGGCGTGTGCTGGTCCACAGCTGGCATTCGTTCCCGGATGCCGTGCGCCTGTGCGAGAGCCTTCCGAACGGAAGTGCCGTTCCCCTACCCCCGCATTCGCTCAGCAGTGCGGCCGACGCGGAGTGTTTCTTCTTCTCCCTGCCCGAACCGGTGGACGCGATCGTGAACAATGCGGCGTCGTTTGGGCGCGGACCGCTGGCGGACGCCGATGCCTCTGACTTTGAATCGATGTGGCGGTGCAACGCGCTCGTTCCGATCCAGCTTACGCTACTGTTGAATTGCGACCTGACGAAACGGCAGTCGCAGGGATGTGTGGTCAATCTGTTGGACCAGCGGATTCGGCGGCCGCGGGGCGGCGATGCGCCTTACGCCCTTTCCAAGCAAACGTTGGCGGATTTCACGGAATCCGCCGCGCGCGAACTCGCCCCCACGCTCCGCGTCAACGCGGTCGCTCCGGGGGCGATCCTGCCGCCCGAAGGGGCGCACGAGCCGGCCGGAGGGAATCCGCTGGGCAGAAAAACGACATCCGAAGAGGTGGCGGAGTGCGTCCGCTTTTTGCTGGACGCCCCGTTCCTGACAGGCCAGATTCTTTTCGCCGACGGTGGGCAGCATTTGATTGGATAACGGGGCGGAATGGAGCGAGAGGAGAAGGACAAAATGGAAAAGCGGAAAACGGCGGTTGTCATCGGCGGGAGCCGGGGAATCGGGAGAGCCGTCGCCCTGCGGTTGGCGAAATCGGGATTCGACTTGTTGCTGACGTACCACGGAAACCACGAGGCGGCGGCGACGACGAAACGGGAAATCGAGGAACTGGGGCGAACCTGCCGGACGGTGGCGTTCAACATCGCCCAGTACGACGAGGTGCAGCAGGTTTTCCTTCCCGAACTGGAAGCCCTGGATTCGATTGACGCCTGCGTTTTCAATGCGGGAATCTGCCGAGACAACGTTTTCGCCCTTCTCCCCCCGGAGGATTGGCACGATGTGATCGACACCAACCTGAACGGGTTCTACCACACGGTGCAGCCGGTCGTCTTCCGCATGATCCAGCAGCGGCGCGGACGGATTGTGGCGATCACCTCCATTTCGGGAGATGTCGGACAGGCGGGACAGGTGAACTATTCCGCCTCCAAAGCCGGGTTGGCCGGAGCCGTGCGCGCGTTGGCGCGGGAGGTGGGGCCGCGCGGGATTTTCGTCAACGCCGTCTCCCCCGGCGTGATTGACACGGAGATGACGAAAGACCTGCCGAAGGAGCAGATTCTCCCCCTGATCCCCGTACGACGCTACGGGACGGCGGAGGAAGTTGCCGCCGTAGTCGATTTTCTTTGCTCCGAACCGTCGATGTACATCCAGGGGCAGACCATACGGGTTAACGGAGGAATGGCGGAATGAAGCGGGTTGTGATTACCGGTGTCGGGGCAGTGTCGCCTTTCGGACACGGCGCGGAGATTTTACGGGCATCGGCCGGGGAGGGCAAGACCGCCGTGCGCATCCTGTCGGACTGGGAGGAGACGCACGGGTTGATAACGCGTCTCGGCGCGCCTGTCCAGGAACTGCGCGAACGGACCATTCCGCGCGACCTGCGCCGCTCGATGGGCAGGATGGGGATTTTTTCCGTGCAGGCGAGTCAAGAGGCGGTTGCCGACGCGGGGGGGATCGACCAGTTTGAGCAGGGACGGCTGGGGTGCGCGGTCGGTTCGACCATCGGCAGCACGGTGAGCCTCTCCGAACTTTTCCAGAGTTTTTTCCAGCATGAGGATCACGACATCTCCCACCTGACGCCCACCAAGTTCTTCCACTGCATCTCCAACTCGGCGGCCATGAACGTGGCGAACGCGCTGGGGTTGACCGGATGCGTCCAATCCACCTGCGGGGCCTGCGCCTCCTCCATTCTGGCGCTCGGTTTCGGCTTCGACCAGATTCGATTGGGGCGGCAGGACGCCGTGCTGTGCGGTGGCGCGGAGGAGCTGTCCCCCGTCGCGGTCGGTATGTTCGACGTGCTCTTTGCCACATCCACCCACTTCAATGAGCAGCCGGAATGTTCCCCGCGTCCGTTCGACGCGCAACGCGACGGACTCGTCTGCGGCGAAGGCGCGGGCATCCTGTTGCTGGAGTCCTACGACCATGCGCTCGCCCGTGGCGCGAAGATCTACGCCGAGGTGCTGGGTTTCGCCAACGCCGCGAACGGAACGCACATCAGCCAGCTCAATCCCGACGCACTGGAAAAGACAATCCGCGAGGCATTGGCGGAAGCGGGTGTCGATCCCGGTGAAATCGACTACGTGAACGCGCACGCGACCGGTACCAAGGCGGGCGACTGTAGCGAGGCGGAGGCCTTGCGCCGCGTCTTCGCCGACCGTGTACCGGTCAGTTCCCTGAAGGGGTATCTGGGGCACACGCTCGGCGCGTCGGGCGCACTGGAACTGATTCTTGCGCTGGAGATGATGCGAACTGGAACCCTGCTGCCGACGCGCAATCTGGAGCACGTCGGCGACGATTGCGCCGGGCTGTACCATCTGCAGCAAACCGAGACCAGAACGGTTCGCACCATCTTGAAAAACAGCTTCGGGTTCGGTGGCGTCAATACCGCCCTCGTCATCCGGGCGCTACGCGCCAGCTGAGAAGCTGAAAAGCGGGAGGGGCGCACCCCGTCGCGACCGTTTGCGTAGCGACGGCGTTCCCGCCGTCGAACCGAGGTGAATGGATCTGCGACACACGACAGACGACGGGCAATCCAACAGTCGGGGAAGCGGGGAGGCCGAGAAGCGGTTCCGAGCGGGTGACAAAGACTATTCCGCCGTAACAAAGGTGAATTTCGGGCTTGCGTAACGTGCGGAAAAAATGCAAACTAAAGCTTGTCTGCAACATGGTTGTTGCGGATCTAACACGAGGAGGTAGTTCGTATGACCCAGGAAAAACAGGGTACTGGCTGGTTGGCGTTGATGCCGATTTTGTTCGGCTTTTTCGTGATGGGCTTTTCCGACATCATCGGAACGGTGATGAATCAGGTGAAGCCGGAATGCGGACTCTCCGATACCGTGGCGGGATTCCTCCCCTCGATGATTTTCATCTGGTTCTTTCTGATCTCGATCCCCACCGGTATTCTCTGCGGGAAGATCGGACGGAAGAACGCCGTCATGGTGAGCTTGGCGGTAACAGTCTTCGCCATGTTCCTTTCCCTGGCCGGCGGTCCCGGTCGCGTGTGGGTTTACTTCATCTCATTTGCGTTGCTGGGCATCGGGAACACGATCATCCAGGCGGCGTTACCCGCGCTGATGAGTAACGTGGTTCCGCAAGACCAGCTGACCAGCCGCATCTCGCTCGGCCAGTTCGTCAAGGCCATCTGCGCCGCGCTCACGCCGGTCTTCGTTTATCTCACCGCCACGGCGATGGGCAACTGGAAGCTGCTCTTCCCGCTGTATGGCGTGATCACCTTGATCGCCGCCGTCTGGCTTTGGCTCACGCCCGTCCGGCGCGAGGAGGCCTCTGCCTCGAACGTCACGTTCGGCAGCTGCCTGTCCCTCCTCGGCAATCCCTACATCCTCGCGATGACGCTGGGCATCTTCTTCTCCGTCGGGGCGGATGTCGGTTTCGGTTACACGGTTCCGGACTACCTGAAGAACATGAAGGTGGATGCGAATGTGGCGGGGATGGGACCATCCATCTACTTCATCGCGAAGACGACCGGCGCGTTTATCGGCGCGATCCTCTTCGCCAAGGTCGCCCCCGCGAAGTGTTTCCCCTGGTCGGTCGTGCTGGCGGTTCTCGGTACGGTGGCGATGTTCTTCGTGAAGACTCCCGTTCCCTTCCTCTGCTGCGTTTTCGCCGCTTCGCTCGGTCTCGCCAATACCTTCGGGATGGCGATGGGACTGGCGATCAACCGGATGCCGGAGAAGACCAATGAAATCTCCAGTCTGATGGTCATGGCCATCGTCGGCGGCGCGGTCGTCACGCCGATTCTCGGCTGGATGCAGAGCCGTCACGGCGTGAACGGGCTGACCTGGGTCTTGCTGGCCTGCGAAGCCTACCTGCTGATTCTCGGTCTCTTCGCGGCGATGCAGAAAAAAGGAGCTTCGAAATGAACAATCAGGAAATCGAAACCAAACTGAAAGAGATGATCGTGGAGCGCCTGTTCCTCAAGGTGCCCGCCGCCGAATTGCAGACCGACGCCTCGCTGATTGACGTGTACGGCGTGGACTCCGTCTGTCTGCTGGAACTGGTCGTGGGACTGGAGGAAGCGTTCGGCATCCAGATCGAGGATTCCGATTTCGACGTCCGCAACTTCGTTTCCGTCGCCGCCCTCCGCGATTTCGTAAAGGCACGCCTGGCGTAGCGATGGCGCAGACCGCGCCGTTTCCGGCGCGACGCAGAACAAGGAAGCTGGCAGGTGTAGCTGGTAGCTATTAGCTGTTAGGTGGGGGGAGGTGTTAGTCCATTGTCCGCGTTCATGCGGGAATGGAAATGAGGGGGTGCTTCATCGTGCCCGCATTGCTTAACACGCTTACCCGGCTAACTGATAGGCGGGGCACATCCGTTTCGCGCGCGGGCATTCTTGCCCGCGTTCCACGAGGATAGCGCCCGCGATCCGCCCCCCCAAAGCTACGCCTACCTGCTGCCCGCTGGAATCCAGCCGCGACGTCCGCCGGCATCGATGCGGCGCCATCCTCCCGCCGTTTCCACGAGGGTGACGGGGGAGTTCGGCGGCAGCGCAAACAGGACGTACGCCTGGACGGACGGGGCGAAGCGGACTTCGGTCTTTTCACTCACCGTGATCTGGTTTTCGTTCGCGGTCTTTCCCGTTTGCATGGCGAGAACGCCGCCCAGGACCAGTACGGCAACGGCAACCGCGATGCCGAGTTTCGTGCGCTTTCCGTACAGCGCGAAGAAGAGGAAGCCAGCCAGCAACAGGGAGAATGCGAAGGCCAAAAGCGGTCTCATCCGCCGGACAGTCTCGTTGACCTGTTCCATCGTCACGATGCCGGTGAGCGGCGGCTGGGCGCCGTCCGGTTCCGCCAACACCTGTACCACCTCGTTCGTCACCGCTTCCGTGCGGGTGACGAAGGTCAGTGGGAACGGCCCCGCCTCCGCCGTTTCGTAACGACCGTTTTCGGGATTGAAGAAGGGGAACGATACGCGCCCGATTTCCGTCGCGTTGGTGGACGAGGGAATCCAGATCTGCTGCGTGGCGATGCGTTGCGCGGTACGCGCCGTCTCCTTCACGGGATAGGTCTTGAAACGCGCGTCGGCGGGCGGCGTCGGCGGCTTGCCGTCTCCCATCCATCCGTTCCCGCGCAGGTCGAGCGTCAGGGTGATGATGTCGCCGGGCTGGACTTGATTCGCGGAGAGCTTGCCGGTCAGGCGGTACTTGCCGACCGCGCCGCCGTAGTTCTCCGGCGCGTGGGGCGGCAGCTCGTGAACCTCCAGCAGGAACGGGGACAGGACCTTGCTCCTCGCGTAGGGACGCCAGACGTTGAAGAAACCGCCGCTCTGCCGTTCCGCCAGTGTGCAGGTGACGGACGGATGGAACTCGCGGCGGAAGGCGGAGGTGCATCGCGCCGTCGCGGAGAACCGGTAACGGAACACTTGCTTGCCTTCGACGACCTCGCGCGACTGGTCGCCCGGTTCCCACTTGCCCAGCACGAGAGAATCCGCCTCGCCGGGCAATCCCTCCGGCCTCACATCCTGCAGCTCGCAGCCGAAGGTGATCTGGAGCTCGAACCAAAGTTTGAACGGCTGGTTGCGGTAGATCGTCTCCGGTTCCGTGTAGAGCCGTCCGGAAACGATCTCTCCCGCGAAGAGGGAGAACGCGGCGAAGATCGCGCCGAAGAGCATGACAGCCTTTTTCATTTGGACTCCCCTCCTTCCCAGGTTCCGGTCTGGAAGACGCGCGCGTTCCAGGTCGCGTCGTCATGTCGCTCGTGCATTGCCGTCATCAGCACCGACGCCGCGAAGACCGCCGCGACCAACGTGCCGACCACGAGACAGGTGTCCGCGACCGAACGGAAGAACTCGCCGTCGGACCCCGTCTTGGACTCCCCGTCTTCCGCCTGTTTGCGTCGCCGCTCCCGCACTCTGGCGAGCAGGATGCGGAGCGTGATGCCGAGCCAGAGGAGGCACCAGCCGGCCAACGCCGCGACCACGCGCGCCGAGCAGGGCAGTTCGTAATGCCAGAAGAACGCGGTCCGTGACCACGGGAGGTCGCCGTGTCCTGCGCCGTTCACCAACGCCGACGCGGACGCCAGCCCCAGCCGCGTCTCCGGCGAGGCGCCCGCGTAGCGTTCCGCCCGCGCGAACGCGGCGGCGGCGTTCGCGCCGTCCCCCGCGAGCAACAGGGTGTTGCCCAGGTTGAGGAAGAGCGGGGCGTTACGCACGCCATCCTGCACCAGACGGTTGTAGGTGTTCGCGGCCTGGTGGAACTCCTCCTGCGTCTTCGCGCGAACTGCCTGTGCGGTCGCCTGTTCCCAAAGGAAGTCGCGCATCGAGGCTTCCGTCTGCGGCGCGGGCGTGTCGCCCGTCGCGGGCAGGATACAAACAAGGGCGAGGAGAAGGCTCAAGAAGGTTCGCGCCGACGCCGGGGACGGGGAGCGGCGGGAGGAAAGCCCCGCGTCGATCTGCGGCAGGAGTTGGGCGAACGTGTCGCGCAGTTCCGTCGCCGTCTCGCCGGATTGCTGACGGTACATCGCCTCATCCACGGCGGCCAGGGCGCGGCGGCAGCCGTCCGCCAGTTCCTGCGGAATCCCGCCGCGCAGCAACACGCTCGCCGCGTCATCGGGCGTGAGCGATCCGCCGCGCACGCCGAACCGTTTCGAGAGGTAGGTGCGGACGGCGTGCCCGACCGCAGCCGCGTCGGGCGCGGTGCGCAGACTGCGCAGGGCTTGGGAGAGTGCGCCGCCGCTCCGCAGTCTGCCCTTCAGCCAGGCGACGCCCTTGCCGAGCGGACGCAACAGCCAAACCAGAAAGGCGGCGGCAGGTCCGGCGAAAAACAGCATCCACAGCAGACGCGGTTTCACGAGCCTCGTGAAGAGCGAATCCGTCCGGACGCCGTCGGGCGAGAGCGTGATCCCGCTCGGACGGAACGTGCGACCTTCTTCCCGCACGGTGGCGTTCTGGTCACGGGGAGAATCCTCGCCGGTGTCGTCCGTAACGATCTGCGCGGTCGCCTGCGCCTGAATCGGGATCGGTTCCGTCCACACGGTCTCGTAGGCGCGTTTGGCCGTGTCGTAGTAGGAGATGGCGACCGGGGGGAATTCCAGCGTGCCCGCCTGCATCGGGCGGACGCGGTACTGGAAACGCTTGCCGTTCGCAAGCGTATCGACCTTCACGCTGTCCTCGTAGATGCGGAAGTTCTGGGTCAGGTTTGTCTGGAGCGACAGGACCGGCGCCCGCAGGTTGGAGAGGCTGATCTGTCCCTTCACTTCCAGCGTCAACTGGAGCGGATCACCCACCTTGCAGACCGTCGTGTCCAGCAGGGCGCTCGCCTGGATGTTCTTGCCGACCGTTCCCACGAAGGTGTCAGGGCATCCCTCCTCCGGCGGCGGCACGACCGCCACGGAAACGGAGGGCGACACGGCGTAGATGTTTTGCAGCGTCGCCCTTCTCTGCGCGTCCGCCCCCGTGATTACGGGCCCCTTGAAGGAGAGTGGGCCGAACGTGCAGGTCTGTTCCTTCAACGGCGTGTACTCCAGTTCCAGCGTGTATTCCCAATACGGCTTGTCCTGGATCGTGATCCGTTTCACCGGCAGACGGAAACGCAACGCGCGCGACTGGAAGGGATCGGCGAAGAAATCATCGTCGCGGAACATGGACATGCCGCCGCCGAAAATCCCGCGAGACTGGTAGTTGTTGATCTGGAACGCGGGCTTGTTCCCGTCGCGGTCCGTTAGTCCCGACAGGATCTGGTTGATGTCGGGACGCTTCAGGTCCTTGTCCGAGGGACGGATTTCCAGAAACTCCGCCGAGATGCGCGGCAGCTGGCGCGGGGAGATCGGTTCCACGTCGGCATACGGCGCGGGCAGGGCGCGGATCGCGACCGAGAGAGTCAGGCGGAACGGTTCCTCCACCAGCACGGAGGTGGAGGACGGGCGGAGCGAGACCAGCACGGTATCCTGCTGATCGACGCCCTGCACGGTAATCGCGGGACCGGTCCGTTCCAGATCCCGCCCGTCCGCTTTCACGCGGATCGGCCCCGTGCGGAACGAGCCGGGGCGCGACGGCGTCAGCTCATAGGTGAAGATACGGATCACCGTGACCGACTGCTGGATGCGCCCGTTGTTGTTCACGATCCGCGACATGCTCTGGTTCTGTTGACCGAGAGAACGCACGTCCGCCCATTGGGAAAGCGCGCTGACATCCGGTTCGGCGACATCCGTCTCCGCACCAGACACCACGACCTGCACCTGGCAACTCTCGCCCAAATAGAAACTGGTGGGACTCGCCTTAACCTCGACCGTCACGGCGGAAAAACCGCGAACGGCGAGAAGCGAAACAAACATGACAATCCAACGTTTCATTCCGTTTCCGCAAACTCTTCGATCCGTTTTTTTGAGTCAATCAGTTTACCATAAAGCGGAACGGCTGAGAAGCTGAAAAGCGGAACCGCCAAAGGCGGCGATGAAGAATGAAGAGAGATCGCGTGTCATCGGCAACTATCGATAGCCGTCGATGACACGCGACACGCCGCATTGGACTGGCAGGACTGGCGGCGGCAACGCCGCCGACCCTATCGGATCATCAGGAAAGTGCCGGGGGAGGCGACGGTGCAGACCAGCTTGTTGTCCACGATGCCCACCTTTGCCTTCACAGAGGGATTCGGGATGTTGCGGATTGTCCAGCCCGTCAGATCCGTCTCCGGAATCGTCGTGGCGGTGACAAGCGTGAACACGCCCAACTGTCCGTGCGCATCGACCTCGCAACTCGCGCCGAGCGTGACCGTGCCGTTGACGGTCAGCGAGTCCGCCACGTCAAGCCTCGCTCCGTTTCCGAATTCGACGTCCGCGTTGACCGCCGTGTCGGCTGTCAGCCGTCCGCCCGCCTGCACCCGGACGGCCGCCTCGCCGAAGGCCGCGCCGGCCGCCACGTGCAGCTCGGCGTTGGTCGCGACCAGGGAACTGCCGTCCTCCATCGCGAGCGGCGACGCGATCGTCAGCTTCGCGCCCTCCGCCGCACCGAACACGCCGACGCCCGCGAGCGTCCCGGAGAAGGTGTTGGTGACGCCTTCCAGCAGCAGGGTTCCGCCGGCCAGGCGCGTCGTGCCGGCGTTCTCCAGCCCGTGCAGGCGCGTCTCCCGTCCACCGACCACGACCTCCGCGCCGGAGGCGACCGAGAGCGTCGTGACCGCCTGCTTTCGCGCCAGCCCCTGCAGGTACAGCTCGCGACCCTGGGCATTGCTCAGCGTGACGTCGTAGATCCGCACTTCGTCGATCAGGCAGGCGGGATAGACCTGACCGGCGAGCGAGCTTGGCTTCATCCCGATGTAGAAGTCTTTCGCAGACACGTCCATCGTCCCGACGCTCTTGGTTGCGACCTCTATCCCGTCGATCATGAGCGCGATTGTTGCCGATACGGGGTTGTACTTGGCGACGATGTGGTGCCACGCGTGTTCCGCAGGCTCGTACCGGAAGTTCGCCGTTTGGTCCTTCAAATCAGATGCGCTCGTATTTGTGAAGCGGATGGTCGCACTGTAAGGGACGTGAGTGGAATTTCCGATCAGGTAGCAGTTCGCGGCGGTGTCGCCCCAGAAGACCAGCGCCCACAGCGCGATCATGTCCGCATTCGCCGCGTTCACCCACATGGAAATCGTGCAGGGGGAGTTGCCCGTCGGGAGATTCGCCGGGAACAAGCCGTCCGCAGGCTGGAGGTAGTCGAAGCCGTTCAGCAGGCTCAGCATCCCGCCGGAGACCGGCGAACCGGCGACGATCTTCGCCTTCCCGGTCGCCGTCGCCAGGTCGTACCCGTAGGGGCCGGAGTCCTTGCCTGGATTCGTTTCGTCGTCAAAGGCGTAGTGCGCGACGGGATCGGGCAGTGCGGCCGTCTCCCCTGCCACGAGCAGCGAGCGCGCCTTTTCGTAGCTGTCAGCGACCTGAGCCGCGTCCCACGCCCAGGCATAGACCGCGAACTCGTCGATCATCACATTGCCTTTCGCCCCGTTCCAGTGGGTACACCCGACCTTGAGGGAGGACGCTGTGATCTGCAGATTGGCCGTCGGGACCGACCTGCGCAAGACACCATCCGTGTAGATCGACCAGACGGCGGTGTCGTAGGCGCTGACGATCTGGTGCCAGCTGCCGTCGCGCAGATTCGGGACGTCGATGTTCTGATTGTCGCCGTAGTGCGATGCCATCAGCTGTGTGTTGCTATTCAGACGGATTCCGTGAACCTTGTTGTTGAAAGTCGCGGTCTCCTTTCCGTAGGAGAAGAGCGCGGCCTGTCCGCTCGTCCCGGCGGGGAATTTCACCCACAGGACAACGGTGTGCGGCATATTGAGAATCGGAAGGGAACTCTTGGACGGCGAGACCAGATAGCTGTTCCCGTTCAAATAGGCGGCGGAACCGCTCAAGCCCTCGACCAGCGTCGCGCCGGAGCCGTCGGTTTCCGTCAGGTTCATCCAGTAGGCGGAGGAGTCTTTCCACGGGTCGTCCGGATCGTCGAACCGGTAGTAGGCGACGGGTCCATGCCGGGAAGTCGCGTCGCGGAAGGCCAGCTGCCCCGCGGCCACCTCCACCGTACCCGTCAGGGCCGGCGTACCCGCCAGCGCGAGCTGCGAACCGGTTCCGTCCTTCACGATGCGCCCGCTCCCCGTCAGGCGTCCCGCGAAATACGACGAGCCACCCGCTTCCGGGCGCACGGTCAACGCGCTGTCATCGCAGATCGCGAGCTGCGCGGCGGGCGTTTCCGAGTCCAGCGAGCCGGTCGTGACATCCTGCCGGATCCGGACCGTGCCGTTCATTTCGGCGGTAATGGTCGAGCCGACGGGCAGAGAGACCGATGCCGTCGCCGCGAGCCACGCGGCGGGAATGCGGTCCGCCGCCAGTTCCGCGACCTCTTCCGCGTACAGCGCGCGGCGGAGGACGATCACGTCGTCCATCAATCCCTTGAACCCTGCGCGGCTTGTCCAGTCACCCGTGCCGTTCGCCTTGCCGAGCTGGAAGTGCTTCGGTTCGAGATTCAGCGTGGCAGTGTTGCCGGTCGCGACCTTTGCGCCATCCACGTAGATCTCCGTGGCTCCGTAGCGGCAGCATAGCGCCAGATGGTGCCAGCCACCGTCCGCAAACGGACAGGCGAAGTTCTTGTTGTTCCCCCAGTTGGAGAATGTCCATTGCGTGGCGCTGTTCAGCCGCAGTCCGAGCGCCGTGGAAGACGTCGTGAACGTCCCCCAGCCCAGGATCGAGGCTGTCGTGACGACATCGGCGTCCGCCTTGAACCAGAACGCAACCGTGTACTCGTCATCCCCGCGCGGCAGTCCGGGAATCGTTCCGTCCGAGCCGGATCCGACCAGCCCGTTCGCCCCGTTGAACCGGATGACCGAGCCGCGCGTCGCATCCGTTTCGATACCGGGGGGGGCATCACCAACAGAAGACAGGTCATTTCCGTACCCGGCGGAATCCTTGCCGGGGTTGGCGGGATCCTCGAAACGCCAGAGTCCGACGGGGAGATCCGCCAGGTCCAGCTCCAGGACGCTGCCGTTGCGCACGGCGACGTTCACGGCGTTGGTCTGCGCGGCGTCCAGCACGAGCGTCCCGCCGCCCGCCGCCCGCAAAGTCCCGTTCGACGTCACGTATCCGTCATACCGGCCGTGCCCCTTCGTGCCTACCTGCAGGATCTTGCCGTTGAGATCGATCACGGGCTTCTCTCCGGGGCGGACTTCCAGTTTTCCCACCATCGCCGAGTCAGTCTCAATTTTCATCGAGGGACTGACGACCAGTGTGTTCGTGAGATTGAACGCGACCGTCCCTTGGACCAGAGAAAGCGTCGCGAAAATTTGAAGCTGTCCATCCTCCACCGTGATGCCGGAGGTAGTCTGGTTTGCGCTGTACAGGCGGAGAACGCCCGGGCCGGTCTTGCGCATGAACCGGTTGGCGTTGTTGAAATTCGCGTCGAAGTAGAGCGCGCCGTTGCGGACCCGGAGTTCATCTTCGACGAGGAGGGAGTTACTGTCGCCGCTTTCCCGCGCCACTCTCCATACGTCCGAGGTCGGACCGCCATCCGCGCCGAAGTAGAGGCTCTCGATTTTCGTGGCGGAATTGGGAAGGAATATCCGCATGTCAGTGCCGAGTTGCGCGAAGTCCGCCGTATAGTCGTACCCGCCGTCGCCTGTGGCGGGAAGCGCGCCATCCAGCCAGTTCTCGGCGTTCCTCCAGAGACCGCCGGCGGCGTTCGTCCACACGCAGTCGTACCGGATTTCCGGTTCCTGCGAATCCCCGTCGCCTCCGTTCTCGTCACCGTCCGCCAACAAGGCAAACGGAAGCAAAAACACGCACACGCATCCTGCCGCAAACCAATACCACAACCGTTTCATATCCGTGCTCCTTTACCGACACCCAGGCTCCAAGCCTTGAAAAAGTTAGGGTTTAGAGTAAACCATATTTCCCCCGATGTCAATACCAGTATCGGCAAAAAAATATCACGATTCAGGCAACGCCGGCCGGCCGAAGTCTCTTCAGTCCCTCTCCGCCCTTTCACTTTTCGATCTTTCCCTCTTTTCCTTTCCGCCGGGATATGGTACGCTAGCTTCCGCAAATGCAAAATATGACCTTGTTGTGTGAGGTGAATTGTGGTGAACCGTTTCTTGTTTACAGTGGTGTACTGTTCCCTGTCGGGACTGTTCGGGGCTTGTTTCGCCGCGACGCTGTGCGAGTGGCCGGACGAGAGTCCCGCGCCGGCGTTTCGCGTTGTACCCGGTCCCGATACGCAGCTGGCGTTGATCGACGGCTATGCGGCGGGCGTGAAGGGAATCCGGTTGCGCGGAGGTATCGGCCAACGCTCCTTTCTCCGCTTCCCCGATCTCGGTGCGCGGTGCGATTTGACCAACAGCTTTACGGTGGAGGGCTGGTTCCAGAAGGCGGGCGATCCGGAACCCGGTCACTCCTGGGCGCTGGCCGGTCCACGTGATGACGCGAACGGCTGGACGCTCGAACTGGCGCGGACCGATGAAAAGAAGTGCGTCTTCTCGCTTTTCGCCAGCGACGTGCAACAGGGCGGCAAGCTACAGTTCGAGTCCTTCTTCCCCAACGCGAATCTCTGCGGGGACACGAACTGGCATCATGTGGCGCTCTGTTACACGCACGACCGCAAGAACGGCATCTGGTCGCTTCTGCTCGATGGCATCTGGCAGGGCGATCTCTCCAATCCGTCGCGTCCCGACCGTTCGCACGGATTTCGCGACCTCGTGATCGGAGGGCGTCCCTCCTTCTCCGCTTCCTTCCACGGCAAGATTTCCCGCTGGCGCGTCTCCGACTGTGTACTGACGTATGATTCCCTGCTCTGCGAAAAGGCGCCGTTCGAACCGCCGTCCATCCGCATGCGCCCGCCGAAGGATACACGGTCGATCGACGAGCTTCACACCACCATGCGTTCCTCTCCCCTGCCGGCGGCTCCGCAAGACCCACGCTGGCGCGAAGCGTTCGCCGGTGTCTCGAACGTGACGTGGGCGGCACCGTTCATCACGTGGTTCAACCGCACCTACGTTTTCTGGACGACCGGGACGAACCGTTGCGACTACACCTGTCGCGACAAGGGCGGCAACTGGGAGACCAATGTCCTGCATCTGGCGTTGCCCGGAAACCTCCGGGGAGACGGGCATCCGTTCCTCGCCGACGGTAAACTCTTCCTCGCCTTTACCTCGAACGTCCTCTTTACCTCCGCGTCGGTTTTAAGCGAACGCAATTCGCGCCGCGTCTCCTTCCAGCAGGAATCGGCAAACCGGTACGGAGAATTCTTCCGTCCCGATTTCTTTCATCTGACGAACGGCGTGGTCCTGCGTTTCTTCGGCGACAACCCGCTCTACTCCGTCTATGGAACACGCGTGGAAAACAGCGACAACGTGAAATGGAAGACGCCGCAAATCGCCTTTTACGACTTCATCCTGCCGGAGCAGGTGATTCAAGTCCAGAGCGTGGCGGAACACGACGGCAAGAACTGGGCATGGATCGACGGGTTGTGGTTCCCGCTCCCGCATGTGCGCTCTCCCTACGCGCTGTGGCAGCGGGAGTGGAAACCCGGCGACGGCGAGACCTGCCCGCTCCACGAACTGTTCGGGTGCGGCTACACGCGTTTCGTTCTCGACCTTCACGTCAGCCTCGACCAGACGGAAGACGGCGAATTCCTTTTCAATACCGACAACGGGCGTCGTGGCATCCGTGTCCGCAAAGACACGTTCCACGGCAAGAATATCCTGCGACTGGATCTGCTCTCCGGAATGAAACCGTCCTTCTCCTACCGGACGCCGGAAAACGCATTGCCGTCGCACAAGGAACACCGCGTCACCTTCGAGTGCGATCCGTTGGCTCTCGCGTTGACGGTGAGTATCAACGGGCAATTCGCCGAGTCCGTTCCGCTGCCTCACGTGTACTACCGTGCCCATTGCATCGGTAAACCCGAATCGCGCATCTCACCATCCGTCACGGGACTCACGCTGCAGATCCTGCTGGTCCCCTCCCGCACCCCCTTCGGCATCTCCGTGCCGTAGGAGTGGCTGGCAGCGGGTAGCGTGTAGCAGGGGGGGAGGCAACAAACGTAATCGACAGCTTTCGACAGCTATCGATGGCTATCGACTGCAATCGATTCCCAAACCTACCACCCAACCACTAGGCACAAAATAAGGGCGGCGGCTTATTCGTTCGCCGCCGCCCCTTTTGTTTGTACGCAGGGGTACTGTTTTTATCGGATGAACAGGATTGTGCCAACCGAAGCGGTAAGAAGCAACTGTCCGTTGCGCGTCGCGAGATGCCACTTGTCGGGATTCACGCCGCTCAGCTGGATTGTCTCGGCATTGCCGGTGACGCTTTCTTCCGCCGTAGCGATCACGTAGGACGATCCGGGCATGAGCGACGCCGCGTTCAGCACGGAGACGGTCGTCAGCTGGCTGATGTCCAGCGAGCCATCGGCAACCGTCAGGTGGTTGCCTTGCGTGAACTCCGCCGCATCCACCGTCAGCGTACCGGTCACCTTCGCCGCGATGTTGGAGATGCTGCCCGAACCAGCAAGGTTCGCGACCGGAACCGTCGCACCGTCTATCGAGGAGAGCGTCGCTCCGTTCGCCACCGTCACCAAGGAATCGCCGAAGACGTTCACAGGGGCACTGGTAGCCTCGGTCGTGAAGAGCGAGCCGTCTCCCGGATCGACCGGCGCCGTGAAATACGTGACGTCGAAGGAGTCGCGTCCCTCGAAGTCGATGCCGAAACCGAGCGTGTTCGCCGGCCACAGTTCCGCCTGTTCCGAGTCGCTCGAGGGACCTGCGCCGCCGGTACCCTGGCCGAGACGCACGACGAAGCGATGTGGACCGGGGGCGAGCGTGACCGTGTTCTTCGTAACCGTCTTCCATCCAGAGTTGTCCAGCACGGTCACACCGTCGATTAGCAACAGGACGGTGTCGTCGAAATTCTCGGCGAAGGTCCATGTAACATTGGTCGAATCGTTGTTCCAGATGTAGCCGCTGTACACAACAGTCGTGTTTTGCTCCCAGCCAGAAGTGGTGTTCGCTTGGGTGGTTCCGAGCGCAAGGTCGCCTTTCGGTTCCGGATCGGTGCGGTTGTTTGATCCGCTCAAGACACCGGTGTAAAGACCGGGCAGAACTTCAGCGGTGCTCTTGCCGGTGAAGCCCTGCAACTGGAGCGTTCCGCCGGAAACCGTGATGCCGGATGCGGCGTGGACGCGGGCACCGGTGAGAAGCAGCTCGCCGTCTCCGGTCTTGGTCAGGCTGGAGCAGATCAGGTTCCCGCCCATGATGCCACCGGATGTGCCGGTCACGACACCCGCCGTGACATCTACGCCCAGAGGAACCGTGAACTTACCGCCGCTAAGTGCGAGGGCATTCCCTTCCGGGAAGGCTTCGGGAATCTTCGCCTGGAGAGTACCTTCTTCCACCGTCACAGTGCCGCCGAAGGTATTGGTGGCGTCCAGGGTGATCATACCGGTGCCGCGCTTGGTCAGTCCGCCGGTCGTGGCGTTGTTCGCCAACGTCGCCGTTCCGGTAAAGGCGTTGGTATAGCCGCCGCCTGAGACTGTGACGGTCGGAGCGGAAGTGTAGCCCGTGCCGGGGGATGTGACGATCACGTTGCCGAGCTTGCGCGTCCGGGAGTCGAACTCGACGATCGCCGTCGCGCCGACACCGCCGCCGCCCGTGATCGCAACGTGCGGTGGCCCGATGTACTCGCGCCCGCTCTCCATCGTCGAGGTCGGAATCGTGATCGAGGCGACGCCCTGTCCCGCCGGCTTCTCCAGCGGCACGGAGACGGTCGCGTTGAAGTTCGAGGAGTCGAAGACTGCCCCGCCCTCGTAGATCGTCACCGCGTCCGGCGCGTTGTTCCCCGTGATGAACGCCGCGCCGGTACGGAGCGTCCGGAAGGTGCCGCCGTTGAAGTTGACGTAGGCGTGGGCGGTGTCCTTGTCCGCCGCGCCCTTGCTCGTGCGCGCGGTGATGTACTGCGTCTCCAGGATGCCGTTGTTGAGGTTCAAGACCGCCGTGTGGTTCGTGCGGTTGGACAGATTGACGTAGTCACGGACATACGCCTTCGCGTTCGCGCCGTCGATCGTCCAGCAGCTGGTGCCGCCCTGATGGTTGTCCGACTCGCCGACTTCCACCCAGCTCAACACATTGAAGTCGCCGCCGCTCTGATAGACGACACCGGCGCCGCCGGCGGCATTGCCGCGGCAGATGGCGAAGCGCCCGACGTGGACGGTGTTCTGCTCGAACTCGCCGCCCTTCTGCACGAAGATGCCGACCGAATTCGCACCGGCATAACCGATCTGCGAATAACCCATAAACGTCAGCTTGCCGCTGTTCAGTTCCTGGTAGCCGTAGCCGCTGACGCCCACGCGGATGTCGTTGTTGGCGCCGCCGCTGTTGACGATCGTGCCGCCGTACTGGTAGATCGCGCCCTGCGCGTAGGCGGCGTTGCCGACGATGTACTTGTTGCTGACCATCGAGTTGCCATCCACCGTCAGGATGCCGCGCGAGTTGGCCACATCACCGATCACGAGTCCGGTCGAACCCGTATTGTACGGCACTTCCTCCGGAGTCTTCACGGTCGAGTTGTGGATGTTCATCGTGGTCGTCGTGTTGGCGGTCCTGCCAAGTCGCACTGCGGAGCCGTTCCCGGTCGCATCGGAGAGGAGGGTCGCGCCGTTCGTCAGCGTAAACTCACAATTTCCCCAGAGGGACAATCCGTTTCCGTGGAATCCAGCCTGTACACCGTCAATCAGGAAAGACCCGGTGCGCAGATCCACGTGGCCGTTTCCGATTGTAATCGGCATCGTGAAGTGCATCTCGCCCGTTCCGTAACGGGAGAAGGACCCTTCGGGAATGTTCAGCTCGGTATCCACCAGAACGTTCGAGATCGTGTTGACCGACAGGTACGAGCCGGAGCCTTTGAGCTGTCCCCGATCCACAACTTTCTGGAGGTCATCCATCAGCCAATGACCATCGGCGCAGGTGACCATCAGCGTTCCGTTCGTGATGACGAGTTTTTCGGGATCGTCATAATTCGGAAGGTCTCCCTTGGAGACCACGTGGAGGTCGCCGCCCTGTATCCAGGTGCCGCCGCTGTAGGTGTTCGCCCCGCTGTCGAGCGTGATACGCGATCCGCCCGCGCTGACCAGCTTGAACTGTCCGGGGCCGGAGATCGGGCCGGAGAAGGTGGCATATTGGTTTGCGGCAGCCTTGAACGTCGCCGTACCGCCGGTAAGGGTGACAGGACCGGCGATCTGGTTTTGGGCCAACGAGCCGTTACGTGCATAGAACATGCCGCCGTCGGCGATGTTCATCGTCCAGGTGAACGGCACGGAGAGGTTGTAGAGGTCGAACATCGCGCCGCCCGCGATGTTCAGGCTGTTCGAGCTGCCGCCAGAATACGAGGTGGTCGTCTCGCTCGACCAGGTACCCTCGTTCACATCGATCTTCACTGTGCCTCCTTCCGTCAGCTTGATGCCCGTGAAGCAGACCATGTTGGATCCGATCTTCGTGATGTTGTGGCCGTTCATCGCGAACGAACCGTCGCGGAAGTCCCAGCGGGATCCGACATTGCCAGTGGCAGCATCGCCTTCGAGACCGCCGAAGACCGCGTCGCCCGTGAGGGCGCCGTTCTTCAACGCGTTGTACTGGCTCGTGTTGCCGTTGTTGACGATCGCGCCCTTGCCATCGACGCCCGCGCCCTCGACGAACACCGTGCGGGTTCCCAGATTCACACCCTGCGCCGCCAGTCCATACGCGGAGACGTCAAGCGTCGCGCCGTTGGAGATCGCCAGCGTATATTCCGGATCGGCGGCGAAGAGCGCCCCCGTCCTGCCGAAGCGCAACGTTCCCTCGCGGACCTCCACGGAACCGATCATCGAGGGGTTCAGGTTCGTCACGATCAGGGTACCCGCGCCCGTCTTGGCGAAGGTTCCGGAACCGTTGAGGACCGCGTCCAGATTCTGCTCGTCATCCGCCTCGACGGGAAGCTCGACCGTGCCGTCCCCGATACCGATGCTGGCGGTGATGGCGGCGTTCGTCGGAAGTTGTGCCGTGCCCGCGCCCGTCTTGGTGACCACGGGAGCGGAACCGTTGGTGGGGAACAACGCGTTGACCGTCAGGCGCGAGGCCGCGTCATCTACGCGCAGGACAAGCGGTCCGCCGCTTGTCGAAGAGACCGTGCCGACGCCCGGCGTGTCGCCGATCGTGAGGTCCCCCGCACCGGAAAGAATGGCGATCGCGTTCGCCGCGAAGGACTGCCCCGCAAGAAGCTGGAGCGTCGATTCACCGGCGGCGTCCTGGAAGAGGAAGTTCACCTTCGTGTCGTCCGCAGCCAAGGCGTTGAGCGGATCTGTGTCGGGCGCGACCGTCGCGATGCGCAGGTTCGCGGAAGAGTCGTTCGCGATTGTCGATCCGCGTGTCGCGAGTACGGTGAAGCCGTCCGGGGAGGGCGCGCCGATCTTCACGTCCTGCGTCACCACGCCCACGCCGTTGGAGGCGATGAGACGATAGTACTGGTCGCTGGAGATGTCGCGGTTCGCCAGCGAAAGGGAATTGACCGACGGCAAAACCTCGCCGCCGCCCACATCCGTCCACGGCCCGTTCGCCGAGAGTGCCGTCTGCACGTAGTACCGGAAGGTGTCTTTCCAACCGCTCCACGTGAGGTTCGCGGTCGTACCGTTCATCGCTACGTCGAAGGTGCCGCCCGACGGTACCGCGCTGCCCCACACCGCGATGCCGCTCATGTGCGCGTTGTCAACCGAACGCTGCAGGGTCACCACGATCTTCCCTTCGCTGTTGGCGGTGGCGTTGTACTGGAGGCAAAGTGCCTTGAACTTGCCGGCGAGTTTGTAGATGTCCACGCTCTGCTGCACCGTCGTGCCGTTGATCGCCACGTTGAAAACGCGTCTGCCGGTCGCGTCGAAATAGTTTTCCGTCAGGTGCAGCTCCACCACGTAGTCCGCCCCCGCAACCAGGTTCGGCAGCGTGATCGTCAGGGTTGCCACATACCGTTCCTGCTGGTACATCTTTTCGGGCCCCCAGCAGTTCTCGCCAGACAGGTCGATCGCATAGGTGGCGTCGCCGCCGAGGTTGCCGCCCGAATAGATCGAGGAATCGTAACGGAACGGCAATGCCGCCTTCGTTCCGGCGTAGGCATCCACCAGCCCCAAGTTCTCCGCCAAATTGGCCGCGTCAAGACGGCCCGGCAACGTAGATGCCGCAAGTGAGACCAATGCGACCAGGCCGTTGCGCAGGATACGGCTGTATCCCCCCCCCCGTACCGTCACTACGTTCCGACTGAACCAGATCGAACTCCGTTTCTTCATGTCACTCATACGAACCTCTTTTCTGCCCCGTTTGCCAAGGACGGGATACCTTTCCCAAAGTACATAATTTGACTTTATCAAAAAAAAGCGGCACTGTCAAATCGGAATTTGGGGGTTGGGGCTTCAGGGAGCATCTCCGTAATTCAACAAGTGCCTGTCGTGCTCAAGCATGGAAATTTCTGTGTCATGGTCTCACGCAAAGTTCGAAAGGTCCGCGAAGTTGCCGGTTATTCCCCTGTTCATTTCATCTGTCTGTGGTTTTGATCTCTCGCGGAGGCGCGGAGATTTTGTGGGTTTCCGGCGGTTTTCCGAGTGAGAACCCAAACGAGGGAAGCTGGGGGTATTCCCCCTTCGCGAACTTTGCGGACTTTGCGTGAGGTTGAATCTCCGCGGTCCAGTGTCGTGTGTACCGGACAGGATCACGGTGAAAAACGCAGATGCGCCCATGAATTGATCAAAGATTCCTCTGTTGCCTTTCCCGAACAAGGTTTTTTATCTCTCGCAGAGGCGCAGAGACGCGGGGATTTTGTGGGTTTCCGGCGGTTTTCCGAACGAGGTTCGATTCACCCGTTGGGTGAAGGATCATCTCCGTCCGTTCGGCTCGACAATCCGGCTTCCTCATTTGAAAAAACTCTGTTCCCGGACTGATCTCCGCCTACTCTGCGCCCGCGGCGGCTCTGCGTGAGAACCCAAACGAGGGAAGCTGGGGGTATTCCCCCTTCGCGAACATTGCGGACTTTGCGTGCGGTTGAATCTCCGCGTTCGGTATCGCAGGCATCTACATGGATCACGGTGAAAAACGCAGATGCGCCCGGCGTTCCGTGCCTGCGGGGAAGATCAGGAAGGCACCTGATTCCTTCCATCCCTTTACTCCGCCTCGCCGCACAAAAAAAAGCCGGTCGGCAATGGCCGACCGGCGAAAGGAGACCGTCAAGCGGTTAGTTGCTGCTTCTGGCCGAACTCTCCAGCTTCTTCACGCTCGGGCGCTTGCCGTTGTAGTACCATACCATGACGGGCGCGGCGATGAAGACGGAGGAGTAGGTGCCGACCAGAACACCGATGGTCATCGCCAGGGCGAAGTCGTTGATCGCGCCACCGCCGAAGATGAAGAGCGTCAAGCAGGCGATCAAGGTGGTCATCGTCGTGAGCAACGTACGGCTCAACGTGGAGTTGATCGCGCGGTTGCACAGCGTCTTGAACTCGGTCGTATGATCCTTGCGCATATCTTCGCGGATGCGGTCGAAAATCACGATCGTGTCGTTGATCGAGTAACCGACGATGGTCAGCAACGCGGCGACGATCGTCAGACCGACTTGACGTCCGCCGAAAATCAGTCCAATGAAGCTGTAGAGTCCGAGCACGAGCAACGCGTCATGCGCCAAGGCGACGACGCCACCGAGGGCGAAGCCCAGCTCAAACCGGATGGTGATGTAGAGCAGGATGCCGATTAGCGAGAAGATGGTCGCCCAGACAGCAGCTTTCTTCAGGTCTGAACCGACTTCCGAACCGACCGCCTCTTCGTTGGCGAGGAGGAACTTGCCGTCCGGGTTGTCCTTGTTCAATGCATCCTCGAAGGCCTTCGCGACAGGCGTACCGTCCGCCGTTTCCGTCATGCTGGTCTTGATGAGGAGCGTCTTGACGCCGACGTCGGAGATCTGGTACTGGATCGTCGCGTCGTTGACGAGACCGCCGGCGATCTTGCGAACCTGCGAGATATCCGTCTGGTGGGCGGTGTCGAACTGGAAGGTCATCGCTTCGCCGCCGGTGAAATCGACCGACATCACGCTGGCGGGAGAGTGGATCGCACGGCCGAAGAAGATGCCGAGCGTTACCACGGCAATCCCGACGGAGACCAGCAACGGTTTCATGCCGTACTTCATGAAGTCGAACTTCGGGTTCTTCAGGAACTGGAGCATCTTGTACGGCTCGACCTTCTCTTTACGCGCGGTGGCGTTGAAGATCAGGCGGGTGGCAACCAGTGCCGTAAACATCGAGACGATGATACCGGCGGCAAGGGTGATCGCGAAGCCGCGGATCGGGCCGGCGCCGACGATGAAGAGGATCGCCGCCGTCAGGATCGTCGTGATGTTGGAGTCGAAGATCGCGAGGAAGGCGCGTCCGTAGCCGCCCTCGATCGCCGCGCCGCGGGACTTGCCGAGCGCGGCTTCTTCACGCATACGCTCGAAGATCAGCACGTTGGCATCGACGGCCATACCGATCGTCAGGACGATACCGGCGATACCGGGCATGGTGATGACGGGAAGCGTGAGCCCGCCCTTCTGGCCGATACCGGTGTCCGGCACGAAGATGCCCAGCACGTTGGAGGCGATGATCAACCCGGCCGGCAGCAGCACCATGTCGAGAATCAGCGCGATGTTCGCGATGAGACCGCAGTAACGGTAGTAGAAGAACATGAAGCACATGACCAGCACGAGGCCGAGGATACCGGCCATCAGACCGCTGTGGATCGCGTCGGAACCCAGCGTGGATTCGACGGAGCGCTTCTCCAAAATCTTCATGGGGGCGGGCAGCGCGCCCGCGTTCAGGATGTTGCGGAGCAGGGCCGCTTCCTCAATCGTGAAGCTACCGCTGATGACGGCCTGGCCGCCGTCGATCTGCGTCTTGATTTCAGGCGCGGAGTAAAGCGTGTCGTCCAGGATGATCGCCAGCTGCCGCCCGACGTTCTTGCGGGTCAGCTCGGAGAACTGCACGGAACCCTTGGAGTTGAAGGCGAGCTGCACGTTGACCTTGCCGGTCATCTGCTCGATATCGACGGCGGCCTTGGAGAGCGCGGTGCCGTCCATCGACGCCTTGCGGCGCACGAAGTAGGGCGCGTAGGTGACCTCGTTGTCCTTCACGTTACGCTCCAGCATGAACTGGTAGCTGGGCTGGTCCACCGCGAAGAGGGAGAGGCGCGACAGGTAGTTCGGGTCGTCCTTCTTCAGCTGCTCGTAGGTGGTGGGGACGAACGCGCGGCCCGACGGGGAGAGCGCGAAACCTTCCGGGATGCGGCCGGAGGCGAAGATTTTGCCCACCAGTTCGCTGTTTTTCGGGTGGACGAGCTTGAATTCCAGGAACGCGGCGGACTTGATGCTCTTCTCGGCGGCTTCGCGCGCTTTCGCGGAGATGCCCGGCAACTGGATCGTCACGCGGTGATCTTTGCCGGCCTGAATGACAGGCTCGTTCACGCCGAGGCTGTCAATACGGTTGCGGATGATCTCGATCATGCGGTCGTCCGCACCCTGCAGACGGCGATTCATTTCTTTCTCGATCTCGCCGTCCGTCATCTCTGCCTTGTTGGTGTTCGCGATCTTGATGTTCTCGCGCAGTTTGTCCTGGTCGATCGCGACAGTGAAGCTCGTGCCGCCGGAAAGATCCAGACCGAGGCGGATCTTGCCGGGCGTGGCGACAACTTCACCCTTGCTCGGATCGGCGGGATCGACCGGTTTCATGGTCGCCGTCGGCGGACACACGACATACAAAGAAAAGATAGTCAGAAAAGCCAAAACCAGCCATTTCCACAAATCATCTCTGCTCATTCTCTACTTCTCCAATTCCTTGTTTTTTGATGACCTATCATCAAGAAAGAAAATGCCATTATACATCCTTTTCCGTCCCCAATCAAGCGCGGAACGAACCAAACCGACATTTTTTTCGCAGGGCGGTTTTGACAGGGCGGCGGCTAACGCCACCAGCGGGAAGCTAACCTAATCGACCGCTGTCGACGGCTATCGATGGCTATCGACTGCTATCGACCGCTATCGATGGCTATCGGCCGCTGTCGATTTCCCCACCTACCAGCTCCCCCAGGCTTCTCAGTGGCTGCGCCAGTAGCTTTTGAAGGCCTCTTTGAAAGCGGGCATCGGGACATCGGCGAAGGCGGCTTTGGTGGCCTTTTCCCCGTCCTTGGTCTCCAGCACCTTGTCGCGGTAGGTGTCGAGGATCGAGGAGTACGGGGAGTTTTTCGGCAGTCCCATCCGCAGGTACCAGATGAGGCCCCATGCCGTCGCGTAGTTCAGCGAACGGCTTTGGTCGGTGCCGCCGTAGAACGCGGAGCGGTCGGAGAAAATGCACTGGTCGAGCTTCGCGGCCGCCGTGTCGAGATTCCGCTTCAGGTAGGCGTACCGCGAACTCTCCTTCGGGCGGAAGGTGACTTTCCCACGGTTATCGATGTTGGCGCACTCCATGAAACAGGCGTGTCCCTCGTTGTACCAGAGGGAGAGGTCGCTTTGCGCCAGTGCGTAAAAAAGGTACTGGTGCGTTCCCTCGTGCCGGATGATCGAAAGCGTCTCCAGCGCCTTCCCCTTGTCGCCCATCCAGTTGATCACCAGTTCGCGGCGCATGGGGACCCAGCATCCAATCGACCATTCGATCTCGCCGGAGAGGTAACGCTTGTAGGCGTCGCGGTCCTCGAAGATCCGCACGATGTTGAGGTCGTGCTTCTCCCCGGCGGGCGGCACCAGTTCCTCCAGCTTCTGGTGGAACGCGGGCATGTTCTGCTGCATCCAGCGCACGAGGCTCTTGCCGTCTTTGGAACGAAGGTCGGAGAGAATGACGTAGCCCTTCGCGTCGGCGTGCCACCACCCCTTCATGTTCTCGATGCTGGCGAGCGCGGCGTCGCGCGCGGGGGAGGATTCCGGCTGGTCGGACTGCTTCGCCCCAAAGACGCTCTGCCCCATTTTCGCGTTCGGCCCGCCCGTGCTGTAGAGCGAAGAGACATGCGCCAGAAACTGCGCCTCGAAATCCTTGCGGACTTTCAAGGCGGAGGTCCCGTCCGCGATTTTCACGACCGCGCAGAAGAGCGGATCCTTCGCATTGCCGCGCGCCTTGGTGCGGAAAACCCAGACCAGGGTGTCGCTGTCGTCGGTCGGGACGAACGCGGCGTAGGCGAGGTTGAACGAGGTTTTCAGTTTTTCGGCTTCCGACACCTTGCTCCCGGTGAATGCGGAAAGCCACTCCTTTCCAATCTCGTCGCCGTCTGCGGTCTCGCTGAATTTCTTCGACGCCTTGGGCAACTCCTCGTCAAACTCCTCGCGGGTAACCAGCCAACGCGACTCGTTGCCGAAGTTTACCTCGCTGCCGATTCCGTCCGCAAGCGGCAACGCCGTGGGCTTGCCGATCAACAGCTCGTTCCCAGACTTGTCCACCCAACGCCCCACGCACTGGGAGGCGAGCCACAGTTCTTTCGGCGAGAGCAGATCGCGCTTGGTTTCCGTACCGTCGCTGCGGCGGCTGGTGCAGGTATAGACCTGCGGCGGCGGCAACGGCGACGGTTCCGACGCGCCCAAGACGCGCATCTTCAGGCCCAGCGCGGGATACGGGCGATCCGCGCGGAAACTCGGCGCGGCGAGAAGCTGGGACGCAACCGCGATAGCGGACAAGGCGAAAGCAAAACAACTCACGGATCTGTTCATTCTGGATTCCTCATTTGGATTTTCGCGCAGAGAGAGCTTCTATGACAAAGGCGTTTCGGTTTGAAATGTCCTTTCGGGCAACGGAAAAGGAAGAGGTCGGCTTTCACCGAATAGGGAAAGGGAAAATCGGAGAGGAAACCTCACGTATCCCGCAGAATCTCCGCGTCTCTGCGTCTCCGCGTGAAACAAAAAATGTCGCATGGCAGAAACAAGCGGAACTTTCGGGTTCATTCCGCATCCTCCTCCGTCGGCGCGGGAATCGCGTCATCCGGCGTGGTATAGAACTTGTCGCCCTCCAAAAGCGGATGCCCGTTCAGGAAGGACTTTCCGTCCATCACCTTTCCGCCGTCGGGCTGCAGCAACGCCAGTTCCATCGGACGCCCCGTCGTGCGCACGACCGGCATCCCGTCCTTCGAGAACCCGCAGACGGTTCCCGGCTCGTAGGACTCGTATTCCTCCGGGTACAGCGTCTCGTCCGTGATCACATTGACCTTCAGAATCTTCACGCGGATTCGCTTGCCCAGCAGCTGCTTTCCCTTGGCGTGACGGACCGGCATGTAGGTGAACGCGCCCGGCCAGTTGTTGAAGGCGCGAATCCGCCGATCCAGCACGACGGCGGGGAGCGTCCAGTCCAGCAGCCCGTCGTTCTTCTGCATCTTCGGCGCGTAGGTCGCGAGCGCGGGGTTTTGCGGAAGGTGGAACAGCGGCCCTTTCCGCATCTGGTTCAGCACCTGCACCATCAGGGTCGCGCTCAGGAAGGCCAGGCGGTCCATCAACGCCGCGCCCGTGTCGTCGCAACAAATCGGTTCGATGCGTTGCAGCAGGATATCGCCATCGTCCATCTTCAATCCCATCTGCATGATCGTCACACCCGTCTCGTGTTCCCCCGCCGCGATCGCGCTCTGCACGGGCGAGGCTCCCCGGTACTTCGGCAGAAGGGAGAAGTGCCCGTTGATGCATCCGAGCGGCGGAATGCCCAACAGGGTCTTGCCCAGAAACTGGCCGAACGCAACGACCACGATCACATCCGGTTTCAGGGCGCGGATCTGATCCAGCACCTCCGGATCGTTGACTTTCTCCGGCGTGATGATCGGCTTCAGGCGGCGTTCCATCGCAAACGCCTTGCAGGGACAGGGCATGAACTTCCGCCGCCGCCCCGAGGGACGGTCCGGCTGCGTCACCACGCCCACCACCTGAAATTCGGGGAAGCGCAAAATATAGCCCAGCGTCCGGCAGGACGCTTCCGATGAACCCATGAATACAATTCTCATTTTCTTTCCCTCCGTTTTATTTTTCCGTACCCGTCAAAGCGGCGAGGCGACCGTACGACTCGTCGCGTACCCCCGCAAAGAGATCGCGCCCGTGCGTGTCGATGCCGACCACCGCTTCCAATCCGTCTAAATCCAATTCCCAGCAGGCTTCGGTCATGCCAAATTCTTCGAGGAAATGTACGCCCGCCACGCGACGAACCCGCCGCGCGATCAACGCCGCCGCCCCGCCGACCGCCTGCAGATAGACGCACCCGTGTTCGCGGCAGGCTGCCACCGTCGCCGCACCCATGCCGCCCTTGCCGATGATCACGCGCAGGCCGAGACGGGCGATCACGCCCGCTTCGTACGGTTCCTCGCGAATCGAGGTGGTCGGCCCCGCCGCCATGATGCGCCAGCCCGCGCCATCCTCCGCCGGCACCGCGACCGGCCCGCAGTGGAACAACGCGCCGTCCCGCAGATCGACGGGACAGCTGCCGCCGTCCGCGAGGAACTTGTGGAAGCGGTCTCGTCCCGTGCAGACACGTCCGCTGATCCGCACGGCGTCACCCGCGCGCAACCCGCGTATCGCGTTCTCGGAAAATGGATAGGTCAATTCTTTCACGGCAGGATCCTCACGGTATGCCGCCGACAGGCCCAGCAGCAGTAGGCGACGGTCACGAAGAACGAGGCGGGAAGACGCGGCCTCGCGGCGATCTTGATTCCCAGCACGGTGGTCTTGCCACCCAGCCCCATCGGCCCGATCCCCAACGAATTCGCCTCCGCCGTCACGCGCTCCTCCAGCGCGGCGAGTTCCGCCACGGGCGAACGGTCCGTCAGCGGACGCAGCAACTGTTCCTTCGCGACGAGGTATCCCTCGGCGCGGTCGCCACCGACGCACACGCCCAGCACGCCGGGGGCGCACCCGTACCCCTGCGCGTCGCAGACCGCCTTCAGGATGCATTTGCGGACGCCGTCCAAGTCGCGCCCCGCGCCGAGCGAGGCGTCGGGCAGACTGAACTGCCGCGACATATTCTCGCTGCCGCCGCCCTTCTGCAGGAGCGAGACGGTAATGCCGTCGGCTGCGGGATCCGTCTCGAAATGGCAGACCGGAACCAGGCCGGGAACCGCATTGGTATCGGCGGATGCGCCGGTGAGCGCGTCGATCGTGTTGCGGCGCAGCCAGCCGTTCGCCGTCGCGCGGGCGACCGCTTCTTCCGTCGCGCCCCGCAACGCGGAGGCGTCCGTTCCAGGCGGGATCGTCCAGAAGAACGAGAGCCATCCCGTGTCCTGGCAGAGCGGCGTACCCTGTCGCCGCGCCAACGCCGCATTCTCCAATAGCGCGTGCAGAAGCAGCGATTCCGAATCGGACGACGCGCCGTCGGCAGCTGCCGACAACGCGGCCTCCACATCTTCGGGCAGGTCGCTCGTATTCCGGTGGATCAACTCCACCAACTGTTCTGTTACGCTCTTTGCCATTTGTTTATCCTTTTCGTAGCTGGTAGCGGGTGGCGTGGGATGCAACAAACATAATCGGCAACTATCGATGGCTATCGACTGCAATCGATTCCCAAACCTACCATTCAACCACCCAACCACCTAACCACTAACAGCTTGCGTTTCCCAACACGACAAACGGGTTCTCCGTCGCGTGTACGGCGCGGAAGATTGCGGTCAGGTAGTCATCCGGCACGCAGAGCGAACTGAATCCGCATCCGACCTTGATATCGGGTTTCCGTGTGCCATGATAATCCGACCCGCCCGTCGGGAAGAATCCGATCTCTCCCGCCAGCCGCAGCAGTTCCATCATCTGCTCGGAGGTATGTGAGGTGTAGCGAACCTCCACGCCATCCGCGCCCATCGCCTTGAGCTTGCGAAGCCCCGCCTCCAGCCTGTGCGAATCCTTGAGCCAGAGGAAGGGGTGCGCGACCACCGCCACGCCACCAGCCGCGTGGATCATCTCGATCCCCTCCTGCGGTGCCATGTATTCCCGCTCCTGGTACGCGGGTTTCCCTTTGGAAAGATAGAGCGAAAAGGCCTGCGAGGTGTTCGTGACCATCTGCCGCGCCACCAAGGCACTCGCGATGTGGGGTCGTCCGACCACTCCCTTCTCGGCATGCACCAAAACATCCTCCCAGGTCAGCGGCATTCCCAGTTCGTTCAGCTTCGCCACGATCCGGTGGTTGCGCTCCATGCGTTTTTCTTGCGCCCATTTCATCTTCTCCACCACCAGCGGATGTTCCGGGTTCAGTCCGTAACCCAGAATGTGCAACTCGCCGCCACCGAGCGGTTCGCAGCTCAGTTCGATGCCGGAGAGACCGGTGATCGTCGCCGCACGACACGCGTCCAGGAACTCGCCCGTCCCGTCCATCGTATCATGGTCGGTGAGAGCGAGTCCCGTGACGCCGGATTCGACCGCCATGCGAACCAATTCGGCGGGCGCATCCGATCCGTCGGAGAAAACAGAATGGACGTGCAGATCAATCATGGATGGTCGGATAGGTTTTCTTCAGTTTCGCGGCCGTAACCTTCTCGTTGAAGTACGCCGCGATTGCCGTGTCGTAGGCCGCCGTGTGAGCGAACGCCTTCTGCATCAGGTAGAGACGCGTCTTCAGCGAGACCGTGCCGTTTGCCGTCTCCAGTTCCTTGATCAGTTTCTTGTAATCCTTCGGATCGGTGACGGAGCAGACGCGCAGGTAGTTCTTCGCCGAGGCGCGGACCATGCAGGGGCCGCCGATGTCGATGTTGGTACGCGCCATCTCCGGCGTCACCCCCTCCTGCGCCACCGTCTTCTGGAACGGGTAGAGATTGACCACCACCATGTCGATCGGCTTCGCGCCGATACGCGCCATGTCCTTCTTGTGGGCGGCGTTGTACGTCTCCGACAGCAGGCCGAGGTAGATTTTGAAATCCAGCGTCTTCACGAGCCCGCCCTGCATTTCCGGCTGTCCGGTGTAGTCCGAGACCGCGACGAGATGCTTCTTCGCCAGCTTCTCGCCGAGGATGTTCGCGATCGCGGTGTAGGTGCCGCCGGTCGAATAGATCGTCACCTTCGGGCAAGCCTTCACGAGGGCGGGGACAAAGGTGTCCAGTCCGGTCTTGTCGGACACGCTGATCAACACACGACGAATGGCAACCGCGCCATCGATTTCATTCACAATGTTCAAAGCCATAATGCAACTCCTTTCGAAGGGCGATAGGATAACAAAAACCAATACCCCTGACAATGAAAAGTTGGGTGGTAGCTGGTAGGTGGTCGGTTTGGGAATCGATTGCTGTCGGTAGCCATCGACTGCTGTCGATTCCGGTTGTTGCATCCCCACGCCTCTCAGCTTCCCCGCTTCTCAGCTGGCGCGAAGCGCCCGCCCATTTCTTTGTTTTCTTTGCTGGACAGTCGCGCGTGAAATTTTGTACACTGGATGTGCTTTTTCACCCTTGAAACCAGGTATGAGATGTATCGAGTATTCCTTTACATAGTTGGCGTGGCGCTGATTTCCTGTCTCTCCGGTTGCGAACGCGGCGACCGGATTCTGGAGGAGGAACGGTCGGAACGCGCCTCTTCGCTCTTTCGGCGCGCCCGCGCCGCAGAGCAGTCGGGCGATTTGGATGAGGCCATCGTCCTGATGAAACGTGTCTTGCTGGAAGAGCCGAAAAACTTTTCCGCTCACCTCCAGTTGGCCACGTGGCTGCAGGACTACGCGCAGGATTACGTCGGCGCGATTTACCATTACAACCGGTATCTGGAAATGCGTCCGCAGACGGAAAAGGCTACCGTGGCGCAAGACCGCGTCCGCGTGGCCGAACAGCTGCTGGCTCCGCAGATTCTGAAAAAGGTCGGCGACTCCGTGGAGGGGATTTCCCAGGCGCACCTGCTGAAAGAGGTGGAGGAACTGAACCGGAAGATCACGGCGCTGGTCAGCGAGAAGAACACCATTCAGGCGGAGATGGCGAAGACCCAGGAGGAGATGAAGGTCCTGACGGATGAGAACGCGCGGCTTCGCAAGATCGTCGATAAGATGCGCCAGGCTCCGGTCGTGGCGCGGGAGGAGCGGAAAAAGCCGCTTCCCGCGAAGGAACCGGCAACGGCGGCCAAGCCCGTCCGCAAGCCATCCACCTACAAGAAGGAATCCGCCGCGACGCCCGACACCAGCCTCTCCGCCGCCGAGCTGAAGCGGTTGCGCGCGGAGGCGGAGGCGTTGTCCGCCGCGACCGGGAACGCGCGCAAGCAACAGACGGAGAAGCCCGCACCGAAAAGCGGGGACGCTCCCGAACCGTTGTTGTCGGACATGGCCGGGAACGATTCGGGGAAAGGCGAGGAGAAGGAGGATTTCTTCTCGTTCTTCAAAACCGGCAAGCGAGCCGGATCGCCCCGGAAGAACGGCGAGATGAAAACGTATGTGGTGCAGCCGGGGGACACGCTCTACCGGGTGGCGGAGAAGTTCTACGGCACGACGACGCAGTGGAAAAAGATTCGTGACGCCAACCGCGCGAACATCGATCCGGACGGGCGGATCCGCGCCGGACAGATTATTGTCATCCCATGAAAAAGCATCCATATCCAGGCGCGAACGACGTGTTCGTCCAGAACGAGCGGGACTCCGCGCAGATGGAGTTCCAGTTCAGCCGCATGGATGAGGAAGAACTGGCGCGTCCGAGCCACCGGCTCTTCCGCTACATCTTTGCGGGCGGACTGCGGCAGACGCGGCGGACGACGGCGGACGACGTGGCGGAGCGACGGAGACGGACCTTTTTGGTGGGCGTGGCGGTGCTGTGCGTAGTCTGGGTGATTTTCTATTTCTTACCGTGCGAATGAAGGGGAGAATGATGCGAAAGAGAGTCGGAATGTGGGTGTGCGGGGCGTTTCTCGCCGTGTTGACCGGGTGCGAAAGCCCGATGTTCGAGAATACGCCGTTCCAGAAACAGCCGCAACGGACAAGCCTGGAGGTGATGAAGCTCCAGACAACGCAGGATCAACTCTTGGCGAGCGTCCAGAAGATGGATTCGCAATTGGACGAGATGCGTCGCGAGAACACCCAGCTGCGCAACAAGATCGCGCAGCTGGAAAGCCGCATGGCGACCGTCGCGCAGACGAGGTCCGCCGCCACGGACGCCGACATCGCGGCGTTGCGCCGCGACCTGCAGCAGACACGGGCGGAGAACGCGACCATGCGGAAGCAGATCGCCGACGACCTCGCCAGCCGCATCGACAAGATGGCCAAGCAGCAGGAGGCGGCAGCCCGCCAGTCCGCGCCGCGCGGCGGGTCTTCCGCTTCGACGCAAGCTGCCGCCGCGCGCGGCTCCGGATACGAGCACAAGGTCGAGCGCGGCCAGACCCTCACCGAAATCGCGCGCGGATACGGCGTACCGATGCAGTCGATCATCAAGGCGAACAATTTGAAGCCTCCCTACAATGTCCGGGTGGGTCAGGTTCTCTTCATTCCGGACCAGAAGTAAGTTGCCAACAACAGGATAACCTATGCAGAAAATCACGGTCAACGGCGAGCCTGTCTCGCAGGAGATGATCCAGTTCAACGTCCAGCGCCTGATCCGCTTCCACCTCTCGCACGGAATGGGGGAAGCCCAAATCCATGAGCAGCGGCTGGCGCTTGAGAAATCGGCGACGGAACAGGCGATCGGCGAGATCCTCCTGATGGGAGAAGCGCAGAAACTGCAGTTCCCGATTCCCGAATCGGAGATCGACGAGCAGATCGAGGAGATCACGGAGCAGCTGGGCGGCAAGGACAAGTTCGACCGCGCCCTGGCGGAGCGGAAGACCTCGCTCTCGACTTTCCGCGAACAGCTCAAACGCGGGAAGCGCGTCGAGAAGCTGATCGCGAAAATCACCGAGACGGCAGCCGATCCGACCGAAGCCGAAATTGAAGCGCATTTCAAGGCGCATCGCAGCGAGTATGTCAAGGGAGAACAGGTGCTCGCGCAACATATCCTCATCACGCCGGACGGCGAGACGAAGACCTCGAAGGACGAGGCGCGTGCGAAGATCGAGGCGATCCGCTCGCGCATTGTGGATGGCGGAGCCGATTTCTCCGACGAGGCGCAGATGCACTCGATGTGCCCGAGCGCCAGCGAAGGCGGCAGCCTCGGTTGGTTCAGCCGCGGCATGATGGTGCCCGAGTTCGACAAGGTCGCCTTCGAGATGAAGGACGGCGAAGTCAGCGACATCGTCGAGACCCAGTTCGGGTACCACATCATCAAGAAGATGGATCACAAGGAAGAGAGCGAACCGAGTTTCGACGAGGTGCGCGAACAGATTCGGGATTTCCTCCGCCACGAGCGGCGGGGCGAGATTATGACCGCTTATGTCGAGGAACTGAAGGCCAAGGCGAAAATCGTGAGGGAATAAGAGAATGACGCATGCGGAGTTGTTTGAACGGGCATGCCGGGTCATCCCCGGCGGGGTGAACAGTCCAGTCCGAGCATTCAACGGCGTCGGTGGCACGCCGCTCTATGTAACCTCTGGCAAAGCACAAAAGATCACGACTTGCGACGCGCGTGAACTGGTGGATTTCTGCTGTTCGTGGGGCGCAATGATTCTGGGGCACGCGCATCCGGAAGTGACGGAGGCGATCTGCGCGCAGGCGGGGCGTGGTACGACCTTCGGCATCAACACGGCGATCGAGGTCGATTTGGCGGAACGCCTCTGCGCCCTCGTGCCGGGACTCGAACGCGTCCGGCTTGTCAACTCCGGGACGGAGGCGGTGATGACCGCGATCCGCATCGCGCGCGGCGTGACGGGACGGAAGGGCATCATCAAGTTCGATGGCTGTTACCACGGCCACAGCGACAGCATGCTCGTCTCGGCGGGCAGCGGTCTGCTGACGGGCGGCACGCTTTCCTCCCTGGGTGTCTCCCACCGCGTAGCCAGCGACACATACGTCGCGCCGTACAACGACATCAACGCGGTGAAGGAGATCATCGGGCAGAAGGGCCATGAGATCGCGGCGATTATCGTAGAGCCTGTCGCGGCGAACATGGGACTGGTCTGTCCCGATCCCACCTTCCTTTCCAAGCTCCGCCACGAGGCGGACCGGTGCGGCGCCCTCCTGATCTTCGACGAAGTGATCGACGGGTTCCGCTTCCATGCATCGACCTACGCGAAGCTGGCCGGCGTGCAGCCCGATCTCTTTACGCTGGGTAAAGTCATCGGTGGCGGACTGCCGCTGGCGGCCGTCGGCGGATACTCCGTCTTCATGGATCAGCTTGCCCCGATGGGCGGCATCTACCAGGCGGGTACGCTCTCCGGCAATCCCCTGGCGGTGGCGGCGGGACTGAAAACGCTGGAGGTGCTGGAGCGGGATGATCCGTATGGGCGGATGGAAGAACTGGGGAACCGGCTCGCGAAGACCGTCAACGAGGCGGCGGTCGAGAAAGGGAAGCCGGTTCGGATCGCCAACTTCAAAGGCGTCTTCACGCTCTTCTGCTCGGAACAGACGATGCGGAATTTGACGGACGTGCGCACGAGCGACGTGGCGGAATACGCCCGCATCTTCCACGCGGTGTTGGATGCCGGATACTACCTGCCGCCCTCCCAGTTCGAGGTCGGCTTCATCTCCGCCGCGCACACGCAAGCCGACATCGACGGCCTCTCTTCCGCAATCCTGGCGGCGATGTAGCAGGTGACAGATAGCTGTTAGCCCCCACCAGCTCCCCCGCCTCATTCATCGGCGGCTCTTTTCCGCCAAAATATTTTCTTTTCGTGATTGCCTAGCGGGCTTGTTTTTGCTATTCTTTTGGCTTTCTTTTAGCGCGGGTTGCCGGGTGGCAGCTTCGTGCGGAAGCGAAGGCGCGGCAAGGTGTCGCGTCAAAGCGGATTCACGCGAAAGGAAAGTGAAATGGAAGTTAGTACTTCGAGCCTGACAGGGCTTACGTTGCAGGACTTGCTGGATGCGGGACTGCATTTCGGTCACCAAACCAAACGGTGGAACCCCAAGATGAAGAGCTACATCTTCAACAAGCGGAACGGGATCCACATCATCGATTTGACCCAGACGATCACGCTGATCGACGAGGCGGCCGCGTTTCTGCGCAATGTCGTCATCTCCGGGAAGAAGGTTCTTTTCGTCGCCACGAAGAAGCAGGCGCAGGAAGTAATGAAGAACGCGGCGATCGCGTGTGACCAGTACTACATGACCGAGCGTTGGCTGGGCGGCACGTTGACGAACAACGTCACGATCCGCAAGAGCGTCCGCCGGATGCGTCAGATCCAGGCGATCGCCAAGAACAACAACGGCGTCCTCTCCCCTCACAAGAAAGAGGCCTCCATGCTCCGTCGCGAGCTGGACCGTCTGGAGAAGAACCTCTCCGGCGTCGCCGACATGGAAACCAAACCCGGCGCCCTGTTCATCATCGACGTCTGCCGCGAGCAGAACGCGGTGAAGGAAGCGCTGAAGCTTCACATCCCGATCGTCGCGCTGGTCGATACGAATGCCGATCCCGATCCGATCGACATGGTGATCCCCGGTAACGATGACGCGGTGCGCGGCATCAAGTTGATCGCCGACGCCTTCTCCAAGGTGCTCAAGGACGCGGACGACGA
Source organism: Kiritimatiellia bacterium (assembly GCA_017450695.1). GTDB lineage: Bacteria > Verrucomicrobiota > Kiritimatiellia > RFP12 > UBA1067 > RGIG8368. The sequence goes on from JAFSTA010000009.1 coordinate 51,426, forward strand.
GTATGCGCGCGTCGCGGCGGAAAAGCGCCGGAAGGAAGACGAAGAGCGTGCGAAGAAGGACGCGGAGGCTCGTGAGGCACGCAAGGCCGGACGTCCCGGCAAGGAGAAGGAAGGCGGAGCCGATCCGAAGGCTCGCCTCGCCGAAACCCGCAAGCGCGCCGGCAAGGCCGCCCGTGAGGCGATTGCCGCCAAGACCGCCGCCGTCGAAGCCGCCGCCGCTCCTGCGGCCCCTGCCGCCGAGGCACCTGCCGCCACTGAACCTGAAACGAAGTAACTGCGTGGGTGGGAGTCCGTCTCGTGGACGGGACGGACTCCTCCCGCCGAAAGGAATCTGAAAATGACAATCACGGTTGCAATGATCAATGATCTCCGCCAGCGCACGAACGCCGGCATGATGGATTGCAAAAAGGCCCTCATCCAGACCGACGGCGATATGGAAGCCGCGATCAAGGTCCTTCGCGAGAAGGGACTTGCGATCCAGGTGAAGCGCGCCGACAAGGAATCCAAGCAGGGCATTATCCAGGCTTTGACCTCCGCCGACGGCAAGACGGTCGCGATGGCTGAAGTCAACACGGAGACGGATTTCGTCGCCGCCACGGACAACTTCAAGAAGTTTGTCAACACCGTCACGACCAAAGTGCTGGAAGGCACCGAGGATCTAGACGGCGCCCTGAAGGAAGACCTGATGACGATCATCTCGCAGACCGGCGAGAACGTGAAAATCCGCCGCACGGCGCGTTACACGCTCGAAGGATCCGCGATCCTCGCCTCGTACATCCACATGGGCGGCAAGATCGGCGTGATCATCGAAGTCGGAGCCGAGAAGGCCGAGACCCTAACCGCTTCCGCCTTCACCGAGCTGGTGCATGACCTGACGCTCCAGATCGCGGCGAACGCCCCCCGCTACATCGCCGGCGCGGAAGTTCCGCAGGCCGAGGTGGACGCCGAACTGGAGATCAAGCTCAACGCCCTCAAGGAACAGAAGGGCAAGCTGCCTCCCGAGCAGGCGCTGGTCGGTATCAAGAAGGGTATGACCCAGAAGTTCTTCAGCGAGATCTGCCTGCTGGATCAGCCGTTCGTGAAGAACGGTGTCGGCGACAAGACGACGATCTCGCAGCTGATCGCGAAGATCGGCAAGGACCTCGGCGATACCATCACCGTCAAGCGTTTCGTCCGTTACCAGCTTGGCGCGAAGTAACGTTCGTTCCCGTTTCTGATCCCGTGAAGGTGTTTCGCCTTTGCGGGATTTTTTTATGGGGAGGCAATCGAGTCTGCCTCATCCGTTGCGACCACCAGACTGCGAGACTGATTTCATGCGCGCGAGTTTCCAGAGATTCTTCCGGCAGCTGTTTTCCCCAAGGGAGAAACAGCGTGTCGTTGTGGTCGCGCCGGTCTTGCTCATTTCGCTCGTGCAGGTCTTTGGCGCAATGGGAACACCTGCCGATTCGCTTTCCACGGGACAGTTGCTGTCGGGCGCGCTGAGTTCGATCGCGATTCCCACGCTGGCAATCATCGCGTCGCTCTTTCTGAACGGGGGCGGTTTCCCGGTCGGCGATCTCCACCGTCCACCCATGCCGATCGTCCAAGCCTGCCGTATCGGAGTCGCGTATGGTTTCGGGATGATCGCGACGCTCATTACCTTTACCCTACTCCAGTCTTTCGTTCTTTCCCGACTGGGAATCGAAGAGGGACGGCAGGTTGTCTTCACCTGGCTGGAATCGCCCCATTATTCAAAATTCGTGAAATCCGTGCTGGTCGCGGACGCCGTGTTGATCGCCCCGGTTTTGGAAGAGATGATGTACCGGGGCGTTCTCTTCGGCACGATGGCCGCGCACCAGCGGCATTTCTGGCTTCCCGCCTGGATCGGGGGCTGTTACTTCGCGCTCATGCACCTGCACGCGGAAGCCTTCCTTCCCCTTCTCCTGTTTTCGCTGTACACAAGCTACGCCTATTGGAAGAGCGGCCGGATCATCACCCCGATTCTCATGCACGTCCTCTACAACGTCACCAGCGTCCTCCTCTGGATCACATAGGCGACCGACACTGCCAGCTGGTGGCTTTTCGCTTCTAGCCACGACTGCCTACCCATCCTTTTATTTTTGTGAATCCCTTTGTCGCAAAAGTATGCTATACTGAAGCCATCATGTTCACCAAGAAAACAACAGAGGAAAACCGTATGCGTAACCTGCTTTTGACAGTCGTGCTTACCGCCGCCGGATTCGCCACCGCGGATCCCACCCCCGGAGTCCACATCGGGCTGGAGCTGCCGCCCGGACCGAACAATCCGCGCAACAGCGAGGGTGCCTTCCTGCCGCTCAAGGACGGACGCATCCTCTTCGCCTATTCCCGTTACTACGGAACCTCCAGTTCCGACCATGCGACGGCGGACATCGCCGCTCGCTACTCTTCGGACAAGGGAAGGACATGGACGACGAATGATGAGATCATCGTCAAGAACGAGGGCGGCATGAACGTGATGAGCGTATCACTTCTGCGTCTCCAAAATGGAGAGATCGCCCTTTTCTACCTGCGCAAGAACAGCACGGTGGATTGCCGTCCCGTCCTACGCCTCTCCTCCGACGAGGGAAAGACGTGGGGGGATCCGACGATCTGCATTACCGACGAAGTTGCGTATTTCGTACTCAACAATGACCGCGTGATCCAGCTGAAGGACGGTCGCCTCCTTTTTGCCGTCTCGAAACACAGCTTGCCCACCACGAAAGGTTTCACGCCGGGTACCGTGTACACCTACACCTCCGACGACAACGGCAAGACTTGGCAACGCGGCAAGTCCGCGCTGGAGATCCAGGCGCCGAACGGACGGCGGTATGTCGCGCAGGAGCCGGGCGTTGTCCAGCTGAAGGACGGGAGCATCCTCCTCTGGATCCGCACCAACGCCGGTTGCCAGTTCATGTGCCGCTCGACCGACCGGGGGGAGAGTTGGTCACACCCCCAGCCGACATGGCTTCGCGCACCGACCTCTCCCGCCAGCATCAAGAGGCTGCCGTCCACCGGCGACCTGCTCGCCGTGTGGAACGACACGGAGTCACGCGCCGCACTGGCGAAACCTGTCAGCGCCGAACGTCGTGCCCCGCTCGCCGCCGCGATCTCACATGACGAGGGCGTCACATGGAACCGCGTGAAACTGTTGGAGAATGATCCGGACGGCTGGTTCTGCTACATCGCCGTGGAGCCGCTCGATGACGGCACGGTACTGTTCGGGTACTGTGCCTACAAAGGCTTGGCCCACTCACGTCTGATCAAAGTACCGATTGACTGGTTTTACAAGTAGGGCGGCAAGGAAGTAGCGGCAACTGCCTTTCGAACGAGTCCGTCGATGTCATTCGGCGTCATGCCCTTGTAGTTGATTTCAACGGCCCCTTCGCCGGCGATCAACTGAGAAAGACGGTTCATCACGCAGGCGTCGAGCCGCGTCATGGGCTTCTCGCCCGGGGTGTAGGGCCAGGCGGCGGGCGCAAGCAAAAGCAGCTTGCCGTTCACGGTTTGGTCGAAAAGCTTGCCTCCCGGCTTGTAGAGCGGCGAAAACCCCTTGTTTCTCAGGACGACAACCGCCGCCCCGGAACGGAAGGCGAGTCTGGCCATCTCGCGTTCTCCGTCGCTGATACAGGGCGAGACGAGAACCGCGCCGTGACGAGCCGCTGTGAGTAGTTCGCGGCATTTCGTCTCAAATGTTGGAGAAGCTTTCTCGATGAGCGGCGTTCCGTCTGTTGCGCGTTCGATTTTCCGCCCGCCTCCCGGTTTGGGCACGCGGCGGTATGCGAACTCCGAACGCGAACACTGCACCTGAAGGAGATGCGGTGCGTCCAGCAGGAAGTGGTTTCCGATGGCGGCGAAATGCGCGAGGAAACCAGGAGCTTCCGCTCCCGGCACAGGACAAGGCACCGAAAGAGAACCTTCCGCGCCCGGCACAGGACAAGGCGCCGAAAGAGTATGCGCCACGCCTTCCGCACCCGGCACAGAAGGTGGCTTGTTCTGTGCGTGACGCGGAAGCGTCACGGTCAGGTTCCGGTTCACGCGGAACAGCTCCGGCATCTTCCTCTTTACCGCGAGGCGCCTTGGGTTGTCGCGCAGGTAATGGAACATGGCGTTCAATTGCCCTTCGTGGAAAAGGATCGTGTCCTGGAATCCTTTTCCCCACAGTCCCGGCTTCCCAGTGGCGGCTTTGGAGCTTCCCGTCTTGAAACCGCCGATCGCACTCCCCAGCGGCTTTGCCATCCGCCGTGTCACTTGCAGGATCCCGTGTACATGGTCAGGCATGATCTGCAGGAACAGCGGACTGATTTCGGGCGTGAACTGCCCGATCCGCCTCCATTCGTCCAGCACGACCGTACCAATCTCCGACAGTTCAACGCGGGCTTCCGCACCATCATCCGCCGCGCCGGTCACCAGTCTCCCCAGTGCCGCAGAATGCCTGTCCGCAAGCACAAGGGTGATCTGATAGATGCCGGGGGAACAGTAATCCCAGTCCGCGCATCGCCGCAACATGGAATGTATGGTTTCGTGCCGTTCCGCCATTGGGCTAGAAATCGACGTCTTCCGGCATGTGTTGGGCGCTGCATCCGGCATCGACCACCAGACGTTCGCCACCGATATTACGTGCGGCGTCCGAAGCGAGGAATGCCACCGCTTCGGCAATGTCGGAACCCATTGCCTCTTTGCGCAGGGGGCAGTTCAGGCGACGGCGCGCCTTAATCTTTTCGTCCAGTACATCCCAGCGTTCGGTGTAGATGTAACCGGGGGCGACCTCGTTGACGCGGATACCGAGCGGCCCGAGGTCGAGCGCGAGCGAACGCACCATCGCGTCGATTCCGCCCTTGGAGGTGACATACGCGGTGCGGTTGCGAATCGCGCGCATGGAGACGTTTGATCCGAGAAAGACGACCACGCCCTTCTGACCTGTCGCGGGATTCACCTCCTGTTTCAGGAAGAAGCGGTTGCACGCCTGCTGCGTCACCTGGAACCCGCCGATCACATTGGTTTGCAGGACTTCCAGCAGTCGATCAGGACTCATCTCCAACGGAGTGCCATGCCCAATCCCTTGGTTCGCAGCGTTGTTGACGAGGATGTCCAAGCGTCCCGCATCACGCTCGATCTGGTCGAACAGCGCATTCACCTGAGCGATGTCGGCGATGTTGCAGGGGATGGCGGTGAAGCCGTCGCGTCCGCGCGCCCGCAGAATCGCCTCGCCCTTCTCGGTGGACGCGGCGCTGGATCCGCACAAGAAGACCTTCGCGCCTTCGCGGATAAACAAATCCGAGATCTCGATTCCCGTGTTCCGGTTCCCGCCTGTGACGAGTACCGTTTTCCCTTCAAACCGTTTCATGATTCTTTCCTTTCACTTGCTTACTTGACGGCGGAACGGCGAGAATACAGCTCGTAGCCGACTTCGCGCACAGCCTTGACCGTCTCTGGATAGGGCGTGTCGCAAATGTCCGTCCAGCCAACCTGCAGGTACTCGCCGTCGAAGCGTCCGGAGGTCGCCTGATCCGCGAACTGGTGCCAGTGGACACCCACGATCTGCGGGTTGTCGAGGGCGGACCGGACGTATGCCTTCAACTTTTCGGCGCGGTCATTCTGGTTCTCCGCCACGCGCACCCCCGTACCGAACGGGCCGCGATCCGTCGCGCCGAAATGGAACTCGCCGACCATCACCGGCGCGTCCAGGTCATTCGGGAGACGCCACTCGCCGATGGTGTCCGCGTAGATGTTGTAGCTGACGACATCGCAGTACTTGGCGCAGGCGCCGATCACCCACGGACGCGCCTTCGAGCCGACGAAACGGCATCCGAGGTAGAGCAGCTGCTGGTCGAACGCCTTGACCGTCTCGCGCGTCCGCCGGAAGTACTCCTCCGCGACGCGGAGGGTGAAGTCGGCCAGATCCGCGCGGGCGCCGTCCCCCGGAAGCCGGATGGTGTGGAGCAGGTCGTCCCAATCGACATAGGTCGTCTTCCACGTCTCGTTGAGCTTGGCGATCTCGCCGTACTTCTCGCGAAGGAAAGCGGCGAAAGCCACCTTCGCCGGCTGGTCGGCAGGGGACTGGAGCGTCCATTCGGCGAGCTGCGTCGGACTTGCGCCCCAGTTGATTTCGTTATCGACGAAGAAACCGATGCACCAAGGGTCGTGCGCCTCGCGGCCATGCGTCTGCAACGCCTCGGTCACCCCTTTGGCGAAGGAGTCGTCCCACGGGTCGCGGAACTTCCACCACATTCCGGTGGAGGCGGCGATGGGACGCGACAGGCACTCGACGCGCTCGGCGTAGGGGGTGCGATCCATCAGGCAAATCTTCACGTCGGAGGAATTGGCGATGGTGTTCGCTCCCCAGCTGCGAAGACGGCGGTGCGCGGTGTCGGCGAACTTCGCGTAGTAGTCCTCGCCATACTTGCGGAAGAGGTTGGCGGAGGAGAAGTCGTAGATGCGCGTTTCGCCGCGCGCCAGATAGAACGGATAGAGCAGATCGTCATGCGTGGTCCAGAACTTCGAGAAGGGCGTCGCGTTCGGCGCGTCCGGAGCGGGCGGCAGCTCGGCGAAGAAGCAGTCGCGATCCGGCAGCGTGCATCCGCGGCGCGGCTTGAAGGGATCTCCGTTCATGGGCGTCATCGCGGAGGAAGGCGTGACGCGAACGGGGCCGAACGACCAGTAGAGCCGTCCGTCGGGATCGACCAGCCACCACTTGCCATCGACCTTCTCGGTACGGAAACGTCCGGTCGCCTTCAGCTGCGGCCCGGCCGTCCAGCCGCCGTACTTGTTCCAGTCCTTCGGTCCGGGATTGGCGGCAAGGTCTTTTTCCTCTTCGGCGGCGGCGCGTTTCAGTTCCTCGTCGCTCTTGACCTTGCCGGGCCACTCGCGGTGCTTGAACTGGCCGTACTTGTCGATGCAGGGGAGAAACTCCTCCGTTGTCATCTTCATCCACGGTTGCGATCCTTCGGGCGGCAGCGCCTTCATGTGGTTGTCCTGCCCCGGCTTGTAGAAGGAATCGACGATCCCGTAGGGAGAGGTCTTCATCCAGTCGATCTGCAACGGCACGCTCAGCGCGTCGGCGATCATCACGGGCGAATCCCACATCGGCAAATCCTTGAGGATGGTGCGTCCGTCCTTGTAGCTGACGTTTTCTTTCGCGACCTCGAAGACGCGCCCCGTAATCATCTCCACCCAGACGGGTTTGCGCAGGTGGTCAAAGACGCAGATCGTCACGCGGTCGAAACCGAGCGTGCCGGAGGGAATCTGGTCGGCGAACCAGAAGAAGCGGATGTTCCTGCCGAAGCGGGAGAAGCGCGTCACGGTCAGCGTGTGTTGCGTGGTGTCTCGCGGGTCGAGGCGCTTGTCGATGGTGAATCCGGCCTTGGTGTCGAACCCCGTCGGCAGCACCTCATCGTCGAGATAGCTGAACACATGCTGCATCGCGTAGTAGCTGGGACGGCGATAGACGAACTGCTTCAGCGCGTTAGAACGGATCATCCCGAAGCTCTGGAGCATGAAGGTGTACTGCAGATCGATCATCGTGAAGACATTGCAGGGAATGGAGCGAGCGGCATCGCCGATCGTCCGGCGCAAGTCCCACTTCGCCTGCGCGTACTCCGACCATTCAATGTCGTGCAGCGCGTGGGCGAACTCCAGCTGCGCGGGGCAACCGACTTCTCCCTGCATGATGTCGTAAGCTCCGCTGTAGCTTTTGACCAGCTTGCGAAGGGGGTCCGCGCGCGTGGCGTAGGCGTGGTCGGGATTCGCCGTGTACGGGTGGTAGATGAAGTACGAGCCGAGATCGAGCGCGTTCTCCTTCTTCAGACGCTCCAGCAGACACTTGTAGTCACCGGGGAAGCTGACGGCGGTGCAGTAGAGCTTGGCGGTCGGCTGGACGGCGCGGATGGCCTTCGCCGTGCGGATGAACATCTCGGCGTATTCGGGTCCCTGCCCGAACGGCTCGTTCCAGATCTCCCACTCATCGACGACGTCCTTGTAGCGCTCCACGCACGCCACGCAGTAGCGGATCCAGGCGTCGAACGACTCCGGCTTTCCCGTCACCTGCTTCACGCGCATCCCCAGACGGAAGTCGCTTCCCCACACGGGGTTGCCGTAGGAGAGGCAGATCCAAGGCTTCACGCCCATCGCCGCCATCTCGCGCACCTGCGGATCGAGCCATGTGAAATCGTACTTGCCCTTCTCCTGCTCGGTCTTGGCCCAGCCGGAGAAGAGGCGGCCGTGCTTCGCGCCCAGCGGTCCCAGCCACTCCTTGTAGGCATCCCAATCGGCGTAGTCGCGGTCGAGCGTCTCGCACCCGATCGACCACTTCGACGACTGGATGTCCTTCGCGTCGCGCACGGCGAGGCGTCCGATCTCCTTCAGTCCGGGGTCGAGCGCGTTCAGTTTCTGCCAGGTCACGCACTTGCGCTCGGGACGCTTGGCGGGTTTCTTTTTGTGATCGCCCCAAGCATCCCAGCTTTTGATCTTGGCCGCGTCTTTGAAGGCTACGGGCTGCTGGTCTTGGGCGAAGGAGACAGTGACTGCGAACGCGAGCGCCGCAGGGATGATGGAAAGAATCAGGTGTTTCATGGTCATCTCTCTTTCGTGTGGTGTGGATACGAAAACCGTCGCGACATCGGCGGTTGTCTTCTTCTATCGTTTAGCCTTTCGGTAAATTCCGATGTTCAGTGCGCAGGGCCGTTGCAGATCCGAAGCCGCTGCCGGTCGATTGCAGGTGACGGGCATGTCAGAGGCCTCGTCCCAGTACATCAGCGTGGTGGAACCGCCGCCATCCATGTTGATGGCGTCGGCGGCACCGAGACGTAACATCATCTTCGCCAAATCCCAATAGTCCGCGCCAATGCTCCAATTCTGCTGGCGGCCATCGACCGCCAGCACATAGAGCCAGCGGCTGTCGGCGGAGAGTCCCAGCACCATGCGCGGATGGTAACTTCCCTGCTTGGGTTTGACAACCGGTTTACCTCCACGCAGAAGCAGATCAAATCCGGCATGGGCAATCCAGACGTCACTCCGCCGTTCCACCGGCACGGCGGGAAGGATGGATGCCGTACCGTTTTTCCAAATGACGAAAACGGGCGAGTTTCCCCTGTCGTGGTTATCGGTGATCATCACGCCGTCGGAGACGTTGTACCCGTGCGGATCGCCGTAGCAGAAGGTGAAGGGGCTCCGCCAAGGTCCCCACGGCGCGGTGTTGAACGCCACGACCATGTCCAGTCCGCGCCCGCCGTTCCGGACCGGCTCGCGTGCGTTCAGCAGGAAGTCGCGCACCGTCACGCGCCTGGTACGGATGGTGCCGTTCGTGTAGTCCGGCATCGGCTTGCCCCACTCCGGGTCGCGCCCATTCGCCGTGAACGCAAATGTGGGATTCGAAAGGTCGATACGCATGGCGTACCCCTTCATCTTGCGCGGCTGCTCATAGACGAGACGGGTGTACCGAACGCCATCCGTGATCTGCACGGCACGATCCCAGTTGACCGCGGCTCCGTCCGCCGTCGGCCCGGCGAACGCCGCGACAGGCGACAACACCAGGTGCCACGCCGCCACAAGGAAAACCATCGCTCGTTTCATCGCACTCCTTTGTTTCGATTCCCGTTCTGAAAACGCAGCCAGTATAGCAGATTCGCTACCGGCTGTCAGCTTTATTGTGCTGGCCGGGGTTAATGGAGGTGTTCCCCGCGCGTCCGACGGCGACCGGAAATGAACAAACAGATTTGCTCACGCCTAACGGCGTTCGCCATTCCCGAACCAGTGAGGCTCGTTAGGGCCGAACAAATCCGTTTGTTATTGTGGCGCCCGGAATTAATGACGGTGTTCCCCGGCCGCTACCTCACCGAGATCACCGTTCCCTTCGCGGTCACGCGCAGGAACTCGACCGGATCCAGCACGCCCTGCGAGATGCGCAGTTCATCGACCTCTCCGCTGAAATACGCGGCGGAGGAGGACTCGCCGAGCTTGATCTCCCCGTGTCCGTTCCCGTACAGGATGCCGTTCACGGTCTTGGTGAACGACGGGGTCGCCTCATAGTCCTTGTAGAGGCAGACGGTGCTCTTCGTCACGCCTCCCTCCTGGAAACGGCGCATCGTCAAGGCAAGATGGTGCCATCTGCCGTCGGTGATGTTGACCCACGTCGGATCGTTGACGCCATAGATGTTTACGGTCCCGTTTTCCGCGAGCGTGGCGCAGCGCACGGAGAGGTTGGTGGAAAGGCCTGTATCGGGATCGGCGCCGTCATGGCTGAAGCCGAAAGACCAGGCGGGGATCATGTCACCGAAAGCGTAGTTCGCGCGGGCGAAACTCGCATAATACGGCTGGGGCGCGGCACGGACGCGCAACTCGACGGTCTGGTCGGGAAAGAGCGAGAGTAGCGTGGCTCTGGCGTAGGTCACCGAACCGGTCTGGATCGAGAGCGCGCCGGTGTTCCACATGCGCAGTTTCTGGCCATGTCCGTCAAAAACCGGCAGCGGGGTATTGAGCGCGGCGATGGACGGAATCGTGCCGGCCTCCGTCAGGTTGGTGGAAACTGGATCGCCCAACGCGGGAGCGGCGGAGAAATCGCTGTCGAAGGTCGCCCACGCCAGCGTCCGCGCGGCGGGGTCGAAGTATTCTTCCGATGTGAGGAACTCGCCCGGCTCCAGCGCGCGCAGGGTGATGCGCACCTCGTCGATCCATCCGTTGAAGTTGTAGTTCCCGTCGGTGCTGCCGCCGATGTAGATCGGACTTGTCGAGGGGATCACCTCGCCGGTGTAGGCGGCCGATCTGACGCGCCTGTAGTCGCGGAAGAGGGAGATGCGGTGGCGGGGTGCATCGACCACCACGGCGGCATGGTGCCACTCGCCGTCGTCTGTACGCTCGACGTCGCTCACAATCGTCGAGCCGGACGGGGTCATGAGGATTGCGCCGGAGACCGTGCCCGCCGGATTGAACCCGAGGTTGAACTGCACGTTGCTGCCGCCGGGACGGCGGACCAGCGGGATGTACGTCCCGATCTCCGCGTTGCTCCGGTAGAAGCATTCGACGGTGAACGAATGGTTTGTGAAGGGGTCTTCGCCCGGCAGGACGGCGACGTAACGCTTCGTGTCCGATTCCTTGCCTTGAATCGGCCGGGTGTAGAGAACGGAGGGGTTGGCACGGGCGAGCGCGTTGGTCAGAGAATACCGGATCCATTCGCCGGGCGTGGCGACATTGCTGCGGATTCCCGGAACGGATAGGCAGGTGTCCGCGTACATGTGCTGCGACAGATCGATCGGTCTTTGGCGTCCGGTTTCGTCGATAAAAGAGTTGGCGGGGCCGGTCGGCGGCGTCTCGAACGAGTAGTGCAGAAACACGTCGTCCGTCTCGCCGACCGCCGGGACGAAGCGCGCGGGCCGCAGCATGTCCGCAACGTACATCGAAAAATCGGAGATGCGGAAATGCGCGATGGAACCGCCGAACGGCCCCGCCGTCTGCGGCGTCGCCCCGATGTACAGATCCTCGCCTTCTCCGTACCAGACCTTCCATCCGATCGTCTGCGTGGTCCGCCAGATGTAGTCGTAGTAGATGCGAATCTCGGAGGATTCCGTCACGGTCGGTTCTCCTCCCTCTTCTTCCGGCGGTGTCGTCGTCTCCTTGCCCTCCACCATCACCGCCAGATGGTGCCAGTTGCCGTCATAGATGCCCGGCGTGGCGACTTTTATGGCCGTATTGCCGGAAGATACGCTGTCCCCGCTTGCTTTGAGGGTATAGTCCGGCTTGGTGAAGCGGACCTGAACTTCCGATGCCCCCGTAACCCGAATGCCCCAGCTGTCGCAGTTGTTGATCTTCTTGCCGCCGTTGTAGAGTTTTCCGGGCATGACGGCGACTGCATTCCAGTTCCCCTGCACCGTCCCCTGCTGCATCCGGATGAAACACTCGACGGTGAAGGTCGTCAAGCGAAGCGCCGCCGGATCCTGCACGCGCAACACGCCGGACTTCCCGTTTAGCGTAGTCTTGTGGAAGTGGAGCGCGGTCGCCGCCTCTACCTTCTCGTTGGCCTGGCTGTCGAAGACGCAGTAGCCGTCCGCCAGCCCGTTCGTCGCGACGGGACAGCACTCGCTGCTGCCTTCGACCACGGCCGCATTGTTGAGCGTAAGCGGGTACGCGGTCAGCGGCGTCCCCGCCACGCGGTTGGTGAACGGGGTGGAGACCGTGACCGCATTCGGCACATCGCAGAACGGATAATACAGTACCGCCGTTTCCGCCTTCGCCGAAAGGGACGCGAACATCAGGCAGAGCGCAGGGACAAGAAAAGAAAATTCGTTTTTCATAATGGGAGCAGTATAGCATTTTACCCTCCCTGCATATCAAGTTCCAATTTGAAAAATATTCGATGCCGGAAAATCCGGAGGGTGCGATTTTTTCGTGTGACATCCACTATGCGAAAAAACGCACCCACTGTGGTGGACAATGCCGGCGACGTTCACGGGAGGGCGCGTGTCCTCACGCGCCGCGTTCCTCGGCGGCTGGGGACGGCCGCCCTCCCGGACTGGGAACACCTTCAATAACCCCGGCCGACACAATAACAAACGGAATACCCGGAAGCTCCGCGCTACCCCAGCACCTTCTCCAGCAGCGCGGTGCATCCGCAGAGGATATCGGTGTAGGTCGCCTCGAAATCACCCGTGTACCAAGGGTCGGCGATGTCTCGCGAGATTCCCGCGAACGAAAGGAGCGAATGGATTTTCGCGCGATCGCCTGGATGGACGAGCCGGTTTAGATCCGCGATGTTGTAACGGTCCATGCCGATCAGGAGATCGTACCCGGCAGCTTTGTCGGCGGTCAAGAGCCAGGCGGCACGGGGCGCGAAAGGGATTCCCATTTCAGTCAACTTCCGCCTGGTTCCCCAGTGGATGTCGTTCCCGATCTCATCTGTATGCAACGCGGCGGAGACAACGGTCACGTCCTCGATTCCCGCCTTGCGAAGAAGCTCCTTCATCACGAACTCCGCCATCGGCGAACGGCAGATGTTCCCGTG
>JAFSTA010000002.1 GCA_017450695.1 Kiritimatiellia bacterium
ATCTGGCCGCAGGCGCTCGACCGTCCGGAAGGCAGCGACCCGATCCCCGCCAATCTGAACTGGGACGAATGGCTCGGCGTGGCGCCCGAACGCCCGTTCAAGAGCGGTGTCTATCACGGCTTCAAGTGGCGCGGCTGGTACGACTTCGGAACGGGCGCGCTGGGCGACATCGCCTGCCATGCATTGAGCGCGTTGTTCCGTGCGTTGAAGCTGACCGATGTAATCAGCGTGGAGACCGTCGCCACGACCCCGCGTTTCAAGGAGACTTATCAGGCGGCATCCACCGTCAAGATCGTGGTTCGTTCCGCCGCGCAGAAGTCACCCGTCACGATCTACTGGTACGACGGCAAGACGGGACCGAAACCCGAAGTCTGCCCGGAAGCGTTGGGGCGTTGGGGATCGATGCCGATCAACGGCGGACGGCTGATCATCGGAGAGAACGGCATCATCCGGGACGGGGCGATCCGCATGAAGGGCGAGGCGGACTTCCACGACTTCAACCACAATCCGCTCACCCGCGATGTCCCGCAGTCGCTGCCGCGCGTCCAAGGGCACCATTGGGAATTCGCGCAGTCGATCCGAGGCGGCGACACGCCGCTCTCGCACTACGACCACGCGGTGCCGCTGACGACGATGGTGCTGCTGGGGTGCATCTCGCAACGCATTCCTGGACGGCTCGACTGGGATCCCGCCGCCAACCGCTTCACGAACAGCGAGGAAGCGAACAAGCTGTTGAAGCCGTATGTTCGCGACGGCTGGAAGATTTCGTAGATGGCGGCAGGTAGTAGGCCAAGGAGAAAAAACGATGATAAGGAAAAATGTGTTGATGGCAATCCTGCTGGCTGGTGTTGTTTCGGGAGCGGCGGCAGAGGACACGCCGGTCCAGTACGCATGGAAGGTGACGACGCCGCTCGTGTTCACGAACGCCGCCTCCAGCACGATTCCTTACCGTCAGGCGGTGGACAAGGGGGACGGCACGAAACCGGTCCCGCTCGTCCTCTTCCTGCATGGCGCGGGAGAGCGCGGCACGAGTAACGGGGCGCAGCTGGTACACGGTGTCGGGGCGATCCTCCAGTACGCGAAACGCAAGGGACAGCCGTTGATCCTGCTCGCGCCGCAATGCCCCACCGGACAACAGTGGGTGGATACGCCGTGGGGAATCACGGAGCATCCGATCAAGCCACAGCCTTCCGCGAACCTGGCGCTTGTCTTTGAGTTGCTCGACGCCAAACTCGCCGAGTTCCCGGAGATCGACCGGGACCGGGTCTATGTGACCGGCATCTCGATGGGCGGATACGGGACATGGGACGTGATTTCCCGCCGCGCGAAAGATTTCGCGGCGGCGATCCCTGTCTGCGGCGGTGGCGATCCCGCTGTTGCCGAACGCTTCGCGAAGTTGCCGATCTGGGCCTTCCACGGAGATGCCGACGGGGTGGTACCCGTGAAGAACACGCGGCAGCTGGTCGCCGAACTCTGGAAACTCAACGGCAAAATCCGCTACCGCGAATATCCCGGCATGGGACACAACGTCTGGACCAAGACCTACGCCGACGACACCGTCCTCGACTGGCTCTTCAGCCAGCGCAGAGCACAGTAACCACGCCGCCCAGTTCTGCGCCGCGCCCCGTACCCACCGGTTCTGCTCCGCGCTTGGTTCTGCGCCGCGCCGGAAACGGCGCGGTCTTTTCCGCTTCCCCTCCCATGGGCGCACCGCGCCTCGCGCCCGTCAGTACGGGAGCTTGTGCTCTTTGATCTTGCGCTGGATCGTGCGGCGGGAGAGCCCCAGCTGTTCGGCGGTGAGCGTGCGGTTTCCCTGATTCTGCTGGAGGCGTGTCTCCAGAACCGCCCGTTCCACCTGCTCCAGCGTCATATCCTTCGGAATGGAGAAACCGCCTGCCGCCTGGGAGGTAACACTGCCGCCCGTGGCGAAAACAACCGATTCACCCGTCAGGATTCCGTTCGGGGAAAGCAGCACGGCGGACTCCACGATATTCCGCAACTGGCGCACGTTGCCTGGCCAGCTGTACGATTCCAACTGCTCGTAGAAATCGGGTTTCACCAGCGTGATCGTCTTACCGTTCTCCGACGCCGTTTTCGCGATGAAGCGGTCGGCGAGCGGACGGATGTCGGCGATTCGTTCCCGCAGCGGCGGGACGCGGATGCAAACCACGTTCAGCCGGTAGAAGAGGTCTTCGCGGAAGGTTCCCTCCTTCACCATCTTCTCCAAATCCTTGTTGGTGGCGGAGACAAGCCGCACGTTCACATGAAACACGTCCTTCCCCCCGACGCGCCGAATCTCCTTCTCCTCCAACGCGCGCAACAGCTTGACCTGCACGGCGGGCGGCGCGTCACCGATCTCGTCGAGAAACAGCGTACCGCCGTCCGCGCGCTCAAACGCGCCCTTGTAGGTGTTGATCGCGCCCGTGAACGAACCTTTCTCGTGACCGAACAACTCCGACTCCAGCAGGTTCTCGGCGAACGACCCGCAGTTGACCGCGACATACGGGCCGCTGCCGCGCTTCGAATCCACGTGCAAGGCGCGCGCGACAAGTTCCTTGCCCGTCCCGCTCTCGCCACGCACGAGCACGGTCGCCATCGTGTCGGCGAGCGCGTCGATCTGCGCGATCACCGCCTTCATGCAGGGAGCCTCGGCAATCATCGAGGAGGCGGTGAACTTCTCCTTGACCGATGCCGAGAGCTTGGTGACCTGCCGCCGCAACCGCGAGACCTCGTAGGCGCGGTTGAGCTTCGACTGGATGTCGTCCAAATCCAGCGGTTTCGTCACGTAGTCATAGGCGCCCTCGCGCATGGCGCGGACACCCGACTCGACCGAACCGTAGGCCGTCATGATGATGACGGGTACAGACGCATCGAGCTTCTTGATTCGTTCCATCACCTCCAGCCCGTCGATATCCGGCAGCACCAAGTCGCTCAACACGAGATCGGGAAAAGTCTTGCCGAACAGTTCCACGCCGGCCGCGCCTGTGGTCGCCGTTTCGACGGTGAACCCCGCATCCTCCGCGGCTTCCCGCACGGACTGCAAATTATCCGGATCGTCTTCTACTACCAACACTCTCATTTCATTCCTCCTTCTTCGCGGAGCGGTTCTTCGACCAATCGCTCCCCCGCGCGCAGCGTGATCCGGAAATCGGATCCGCCACCTTCCCGATCCAGCACGACGATCTCGCCACCGCACCGCTGGATAGCCGTCCGCGCCAGGAAGAGCCCCAGCCCCGTTCCCTCCGGACGCCCCGTCTCAAACATCTCGAAAATCGCCTCCTTGCGCGAATCCGGCACCCCCGGCCCGCGATCGAGGATATCCAGCCGCACCTCGTCCGGGCGAACGGCAGAGGCGGCAACCTCGATCTCGCTGCCGCGCGGCGCGAACTGCACCGCGTTGACCAGCACATTCATCAGCGCACGGCGCAAAGCGAACGGATAGGCGACAACCGGCGGCAGCTCGTCCCCGACCGTCTTGCGCAATCCGACGCCCGCCTGCTCCAGCCGCGGTCCGAGCGTGTCCGCACAGTCGCGCACGATCTCGGCCAGTTCCGTCGTCTCGGGTTTCTCGTCCGCCGGCTTCGCGAGAAAAAGAAACTCCGTAAAAATCTTGTCCATGCGCCCCATCGTGCGCGCGATGCGTTCCGCAAGCGAATGGACGCGCTCGGGACGAAAGCCCTCCGCACGCGCCATCTCGCGTGTGAGCATCTGCGCGTCGAGACGCACGGCGGACATCGGATTGCGGAAATCGTGCAGGATGCCGTTCGCCAAAACGCCGGAGAAGGCGAGGTGTTCCTCCTGCCGCTCCTTGCGTTCGCGGCGCCGATCCCGCACCACCGCCAGCGTCAGCACCAGCGCACAGACCGCGAACGAGACAACCAGCACGAGAATCGAAAGCAGGAAAAGCGAGGCGACCATCTCCTGCGCGATCTTCTCTTCCGCACTGACCGCCTCACGCTTGAACGTCGCCTCCGAGACGACCTGCGTTCCGTCGTCAAGCGTCTCCGTCCGCGTGATGACGAAGACGGGGACGGACGTATCGGCCCCCGTCTCCACCGTTCCCTGCGTGATGTCCGTGTCCGATTCGACCACCGCCGCGCGCGGAACGGACGGCAACCCCGACCGCAACAGACCGACCGAGGAGGCCGTCTGACCGGCGGATGGAACACCGCCCGCCTGGCGGTGGAAAACCTTCACGCCGTTACGGACGATGGAGAACGACTGGATTTCGGGACGCACCGCCAATGCGCTATCGACCTGCATCGAAAACTGCCGCCACAGGATGGGCGTCGGGTTGGCAACCGAAGCGAACCCCGACCCGCAGATCGTGTCGAGCAACGAGTTACCCTCCTTCAGCACCGTTTCCGTCGCGGCAACACGCGCGCGCTGTTCCTGCCGCTGCCGCAAGGAAACGAGCGCGATCGCCGCGCACGTCCCCGCCGTCAGCAACGCCAACAGCAGAATCCACTCCAGACGCCACGACCTCGACTTCAAAATCTGATACAACCGTTTCACACGATCTCCTGATGCAAAAATGATGCCTATTCCTGTAAACGCCCTTTTCTGCGACATATTGCCCAGTGACCGTGATTTTTTTTCGCACAACCATAACCAATCGCGACAAGATGACACGGCAATGGAAAATGAAAAGAGAAAACTGAAGAATTGAAGAATGAAGTAGGCAGTAGCGGCGGCGTGTAAAGCGGAAACACTTAAACAAAAACGGCACTTAGCCACGTAGTGGCACTTAGTCCCGAAGGGACACTTAACCCAAAGCGGCACTTGCCGCTTCCCCAACCACCAAATCCCTAAATCCCCCGCCGCCACCCTTCTGGCACGAAACAAGCTGGTATTTCTTTGGACTAGAAGAAGCGAAACTATGGGAAACGGAACGAAACAAGGATTTTTCGAGCAGGTCTGGCGCATTGTGGATGCGGCGTTGCTGGTCGCGATCTGCTGTTTGCTGGGTGTGGCGTTCTTCGCCAGATCGGACGAGGAACTCTCCCCCCCGCCGAGTGAGAAACACGAGCTGCCGCCTCCGGTCAAAGCCGCAGAACCGTCGCCTCAGCCCCCGCAGCCGCAACAGTCGGAACCCGCCCCGGACGAACCGGAGAAGCCTACCCGTTCCCGCGTTTCGCCCTTGGTCAAGGGACTCCGCGTCGCCCATGCGCGGCAGCAACGTCGCAAGGCGTTGGAGGAGATCGCGCAGGACATGGTGGGGGCGGACTGGCGGAACGCCCCCGTCTCCCCCGCAATGGATATGCGGCAGGATGAAGCCACCTTCGAGGTCTTTTTCACCCTGCGTAAAAACATCCAGCCCGAAAGCGTCCACGTCTCGGCGGCAGGCAAGATCCTGACCCTAGCGATGCGGCACAGCAGCGGACGCAAACTGCTGGAGCGTTTTCAGCTCCCCTGCGAATGCGGGGAGGCTTTCCGTCGCGGGGACTTGAAAACGACGGTGTCAAACGGCGTCGTCCACGTCCGCATCAACATGGCCGGCTCAGCTGTCGAATAAGCGGACGCATCCGTAAATCGTGCGGTTTGAAAACGTATCTGGTTCGGGGAAGCGAAAAAACATACCTTGCAACCTTTCCGAATCTGACCGAATGAAAATACGAAATCTGACCGAATGGGATTTGCGCCCACTCCAAAACTTGATACCTTTCCCATCAAAAAGAAAGTCAGATGAAAATTCAAGGCTACAGGGAAAGGGTAATTGACGCGAAGATTCTTGCGTATCTGCGCATTTTCGGCGCAGTATGCGTCGAAGACCCGAAATGGTGCGGCAAGACATGGACCTGCCACCGTCAGGCCGAAAGCGAATTTCTTGTCGGCGATCCGGCGGGCGACTTCCAGAATCGCCGTCTCGTTCAAATTGAGCCAATTGCAAAACCTCCCGCCTATCGATTGTTCAACCACGGAACACACGGAATACACGGAAAAATCGTGTGTTTCGCACCCCTGCTATTCTGTGTGTTCCGTGTATTCCGTGGTTTTGAAATTACCTCAAATTGACATTTCCGCCGCGTTCGCGGGGGAACTGCCACATCTGATTGACGAGTGGCAGGAATTCCCGGAGCTATGGGACGCGACCCGCGCCTACGTGGACGCCTCGCCAGAAAAGGGAAGATATCTGCTAACAGGTTCATCCACGCCAAACCGCAAGGGCGTGATGCACAGCGGCACGGGACGCATCGCCTCGATTCGGATGCTGCCCATGACGCTGTGGGAAAGCGGTCTTTCCGCCGGTACAGTCTCGTTGAGGGAACTTTGCGCGAACACGCCTCTTCCGGTAACGCCTACTCGCAATCCCGAATATACGAGATTGCGGAATGGATTGTACGCGGTGGATGGCCTGGCGCACTTGACCTTTCCGCGTCCGACGCCGTTCATGTTCCCCGCGAATACATCGCGCAACTGGAAGAGAACGACATCCACCGCATTGACAACATCCGCCGCAATGTCCACAAGATTGATCTATTGCTCAGATCCCTGGCCCGCAACGAATCGACCACCGCCTCCATCGGCAAGCTCTGCGCGGACATCTCCGGCACGGACAGGGAGACGGTCGATCCCGACACTGTTTCCGCCTATCTCAACGCCCTCCAAAGGCTCTTCGTCATCGAGGACCAAAGGCCGTTCCACGCCAACGCCCGTTCTTCCGTGCGCGTCAAGCAGTCGGAGAAGCGCCATTTCTGCGATCCGTCCCTCGCCTGCGCGGTCTTGCGGCTCACCCCGGAAAGACTTGTCGGCGACTTGAACTTCATGGGGTTTCTCTTCGAGGAGCTGGTCGAGCGCGATCTGCGCGTCTATGCCGCCTCGTTCGGCGCACAACTCATGCACTACCAGGACTACTCCAACCGGGAACTGGACGCGGTGATCGAAATGGAGAACGGGGACTGGGCGGCGGTGGAAATCAAGCTCGGCGCCGCACAGGAAGATGCGGCGGCTGCGAATCTTCTCGCGATCCGCGACGCCATCGCCAAGGAACCCAAAGGCCGTCCGCAGAAATCACTCATCGTCGTTCTCGGATGCTCCGCCGCAGCCTACACCCGCCCCGACGGCGTCCATGCCGTGCCCGTCTCCGCATTCAGGCCGTGATGCGGGCATCATCCTGTTCGGATTTATCGTTCCATCACCATTTCCCAATTCCTGCGCGGCAAGAAGGAGCGTTCCGTTATTCCCCCTTTGGGAGCAAACAGAATCCCACGACTCGATCTCGGCGCACAGCCGCTCCCTGGTCAGCCACGGACACTCTCGCGCTTCAAGCGGAGGCAACACATACTCCGCGTGCATTCTCGCGCAGGAATCATCCTGCGCAAAAAGATCTGCTTGGTCTTTATCGCCAACCATCGGGCATCCTTATTGAACCTGAATACCGTTGTTGCTTTTACCGAACAACGGTTTTGATCTCTCGCAGAGGCGTGGGGACGCGGAGATTCTGCAGGTTTATGATGGGTTACTGAACGGTTTTCGATTCACCCGTTTGGTGAAGGATCGATCCCTTCTTTTCTCTTCCCAAACCTCGCTCGATCCTGAAAAATACTCCTATTTTCGGACCTTTCTCTGCGTTCTCTGTGCCCTCAGCGGCTCTGCGTGAGAACCCAAACATGGAATTTTACCCCTCACGCACCGGACGGCAGAAAAGCGATTCACCAAATGATGAAAGACGATCCGATTCCAGAGTGTTGATATTCTTCCTGTTCAGCCTTTGTTTCTTTGTGATCTTTGTGACTCAATTGAAATCTCAACAGAGGAACTTTACTTAGGTTGAAAGTTCCTGTTGAACGCAAGGAAGCGTTTGCGGCGCACGATAAACAATGCCTCGCCCGTTTCTGGAAAGAGCGGGCGCATCGCGTTTATCCTGTGCATGATGTCGTCGCATCGCAGGAAACCATTTTTACGATGTCCTACCATTTGAGGCACTTCCCGGTCGTCATGGTAGAAGAAGTACAGTGCAAGCGCGATGTCCGTGCGGTGCAACCCCTGCTGACAGGAAAGGTAGAAGCCGTTCCCGTCTAAGGCATCAAACAAGGTCGGCAATGTCGCAGCCAATTCCCCTGCCCCCATTGTCTTCGCATCCGTAGGGATATGGAGATACCCTAGACCGACATCTGTACACCTGCGGCAGAGTTTATCGTTGTGGTCGGCGGTTCTGAGGTCGATGATAGTCTTGACGCCAGCCGCTTTGGCACTCTCCAAAGTCTGCCCCATGTGACATCCCCGCGCAAGAGTCTCGCCTCTTACGCCTCTTCCGAAAACGCTGTACACGTTACGGATGCCAAGCTCAGATAGTTTTGCAATATCCATCAATCCTTCTCCGTTAGGGCTCGCCCATATACCCGGTCTCGATGTACTCCGTGAAGATATCCCCGATGACTGGATTGCGGTCGATGTTCTGGTTCACGCGCTTGAAATGCTCGTGGTGTTCTGGCTTCTTGTCCCAGACGAAGCTCCAGTAGCGGTCGAGGACGCTAGCGACGTTGCCGCTGCGCGAAACGCCCTCCGTGCAATGGATCAGCACAGGCCACGAGCCGTGCCCGACGTGCTTCATGATTCGTTGCGCCATGACAGACCGGAACCAGGCAACCTTTCCGGCGTCACCGCCATCGTCTAAATCGGAATCTTCCTCCACGCCGTCGGACGTCAGGCACAGCAGATTCGGCGACTTGGCGTACTCCTCAAGGAACTTGCGAATCTGAGGATAACCGATCTCCCCAATGAACTTAAAAATAGCTTCTTTTGCTTTTTCAAACAGTGAACCCCAACCCAAATCGAGAAATCCGACTGTGGTCCTCTTCTCCTGACACGGTGTTTCGTTCTTCGTAAGAAGCCCCTTCACCATCTCCTTTACGAACGTCGCAACTGCATCTGGATTCTTCTCCATGTAGTCCAACAATGCCGCCGACAAGGCGTTTGAAACGGCCTCACTCCGTCCAACTTTCGCCGATATGTCTTGGATTGTCTTGTAGCTGTCGCCGGCGAGGAACGAAAGTCCGATTCGCCGGAGGAGTTTTGCGACTTCATCCTTGTGCCGGACTGCCAGTCTCCGGACGAATTCGACGCCACAAATCTTTCCCTCTGCGTTTTTCGAAAGGAACAGGTCGCTTATCTTTGGCACAAGGTAGGCGATGTTCTCCGCCGTCATGAACTTCTCCTCCGCGATACACCCCATCTGTCTCGCAACCTTGTTCTTGTTCTGCGGAATCAAACCCTTCTTCCAAAAACCAAAGGTCACTGCGGACAACACCCGGCTCTTGAACAACGCCTCCCGTTCCGATGCGGCGTTTTCCCCACCGGGAGGGCGCGTGTCCTCACGCCGCCGCAGGCGACAATCCCAAGATCCGTCGCATCAACGGGATAATAGAGCATTTGGATGGCGACATAGCTCGTCGGATAACCGATCGCCGCCGAGACGAAAATCGCCGTGAACCAAGACGGCAACACCGTCGCTATCGCCAGCGCAATCCCCACCTTTGCGAGCAACGGCAATAGCAGCACCAGCAGCGAATGTAACGCCACCACACCGACCACGCCCACGCTCATGGGGAAACACACCATCTCCCCGTACGCGAACAGCCGCTGCCCTTGTTCCGCCGCCTTGCGATACCACTTCACCACCTCTATGATGTTGTCGTCTTCCGCCTGGTAACAAGCCGCCTCGCAACAAACGCCCATGTTGAATTGAGCATCCGCATCCCCTATTCCGCCGCCTTACGAAACCGTCCCGAGTCCACTCGTATAGGTTGGATGCCAGAATCCACCGGGGGCTCATATTTTAGCTGGAGGTGCGTCTGTTTCACCGCCTTGCGATACCACTTCACTGCCTCCGCTGCGTCCCTTGCGACACCTCTACCATCCAAGTAGCAGAAGGAAAGGGCGCATTGAGCATCCGCATTCCCCGTTTCCGCCGCCTTGCGATACCACTTCACCGCCTCCGAAACATCCCTTGCGACACCTCTACCAGCCTCGTAGCAATCGCCAAGAGCACATTGCGCGTAGGCATCCCCCTGTTCCGCCGCCTTGCGATACCACTTCACCGCCTCCACGTAGTCAACTTTGTCACCGATATCACCGATAAGATAGTAGTTTCCTAGTTCGGATTGTGCGTAGGCATCCCCCTGTTCTGCCGCCTTGCGATACCACTTCACCGCCTCCGAAAGATCCCTTGCGACACTCCCAACGTCCGCGTAATAATCGCCAAGAGCACATTGCGCGTAGGCATCCCCCTGTTCCGCCGCCTTGCGATACCACTTCATCGCCTCCGCAGCGTCCCTTGCAACACCTTCTCCATGTTTGTAGCAATCGCCGAGAGCCCATTGCGCGTAGATATGTCCCTGTTCCGCCGCCTTGCGATACCACTTCACTGCCTCTGTAATGCCTGCCCCACTTCCTATCTCGCAATAAACGCCCAAGTTGAATTGAGCATCCGCATCTCCCTGTTCCGCCGCCTCGCGAATCTGTTTCGTGGTGTTCACCACTCGTATAGGTTGGATGCCACTATTAGCATCATCATTTTTCGTGGTGTTCACCACTCGTACAGGTTGGATGCCACTAGCATCATCATTTTTCGTGGTGTTCACCACTCGTATAGGTTGGATGCCACTATTAGCATCATCATTTTTCGTGGTGTTCACCACTCGTATAGGTTGGATGCCACTATTAGCATCATCATTTTTCGTGGTGTTCACCACTCGTACAGGTTGGATGCCACTAGCAACATCATTAGCAACATCATTTCGCCTCTGTTCAAATGCCTTGCGATACCACTTTACAGCCTCTGTGATGTTGTCTGCTGCCTCGTAACAAACGCCCAAGTTGAATTGAGCATTTGCATTCCCCTGTTCCGCCGCCTCGCGATACCTCTTCACTGCCTCCGCTGCGTACCTTGCAACAACATCTTCTCCATTATTTGTACAACAACTTCCAGAGTTGTTCTGCGCAACCGCATTACTTTCCGTAAAGAGAATGCAAAGGATTGAGAACCCCATGCTCAATGCGGTATGAAGAATACGAGTGCGTAGAACTCGGATTACGTGACTTGTTTGGGATGAATTCTGCATAGCTTTAGCCATAGTGTGTTTCTCCTTTTTTGTTTGCCGTCGAACCGTCACCGTGACCGTCCGATACATTGATTGATGCGCCTGAAATGCGATTATGACAATGACCTTAACACCGTAATCCCTCCGCCTTATCTGTATCAGTTAAGCACACGACCAAGATTCCCGTTTTTGTCATACTTTCGCACAGTCCCTTTTTCAATCTTGTAGAAGTCACCGGAACTATTTCTGTACAATGTTGGATCACCACCTCTAGGACTAACAAGGCTCTCACGCGGATATACCGGGACAATCTTAAACTTTTCCGCTAAATGGCGCTCTTCGCGAGTGAGGGACGGATAGAATTTGTCCAAAAAGAGTTCACGCTGCTCCTCATAGTACTGCTTATTCCACTTATGCTCCTCACGGGCCACTTCCAGCGCAGCAGCAGCATCTTCTAGTCGCTTAGCCCTTTCTTCTGGTGTCAAGGTGTCAAGCTGGGCCAGTTCTGTTTGCAACCAAGGCGGCGCGCACAAGAATCTTGTTGCCATTATCTGGTTTCGCGCCAACTGTTTCCCGATGGCTTGGGCTTGCGCCCGAAGTTGCGCAAGATCTACTTCCGATATACCGCTTTCAGCCGGAGGACTTGGAGTATTCATTTCGCCTAATTGATACACAGTTTCCGCTTTTCTTTTGCCCTTAAGATAATCGTCAACCTTGCTCCCACAAACAACAAGACCCACGAAACACATGGCAAGCACTACCTTAGCGCCATACCGCCCCACGGATTTCATGTACCAGCCGCTGTTTTCGGCTCCAACTATGCGCTCCACAAAGCAACGCAGCGGTCCGATGAAGAAGTTCTTGATACGCTCATAACACCATCCAGTCAGCAAGATCATTACACCTGCAACTGCATAATTCAACAAACGATGCATCTCATCATTCCTTTCTTTGTCTTTTCCGTCGGGCCGTCACCGCGACAGCCCGACACTTTGATTGATGTGGTCGAAGCATCATTGTGACGCACATCAGATTTATTACCGTAAAATGTCGTTGAGGCGCCCGACAAACGCCGGGTCCCCCAAGATGGGAGCGTGAAACACCTGCGCATCCGTTTTCCATCGAAGCAATCCGTCATACGCCCTTTCCATAAAATACTTATTTCCATCGTGCTTCGCAGACTCCGCCGCAAAAAGCAGGAATTTCCCTGCCTCGTTCAACGCCGAGTGATCAACGACATCGGGAGACGTAGTGTACAAGCCCACGATGTCGCCAAATGCGCCCATACCTTTGCATCTTTCCTTCGCTTTTTTATGGAGGCGTATTCCCAAAGCGTACATCGCATATGGGTTGCCATTCATCGCCTGTTCACTCATCACGTTTTCCGGGAGCCTCATCGCGTTTAAGATCGCCACACTAACCCTTTTCTGTTTGACACGGTCCCAATGTTCCAGCCCAAGTCCGAAACCGAAACACACAGCTATGAAAACCAGCAGCCCGACAATGAGCTTGTTTTCCCGCACCATCTGGCCAACCCGATTCAGCACATCAGACTTCATTTCGTTCATTCTTATCACCTTCCCTTTCCTTTCGCGGAGATTGTGCCTTCCAGTCTTGGACGGCAACCTATTCTTTCGGATTCGCTCCGTAAGCATTGGCACCCGGCTGGCTGTTGAAGAAAGCGGCCATTACTCCGGGAATCATAGCAGGTATCATACCGATCCAAAGCAGAATCTGAATGCCGCAGATGCCGCCGATAGCCGTCGGAATTCCTAGAAGCGCCCACCATCCGCTCCTGCCAGTATCGTGCAGACGCCGCACGGAAACTGCCCATCCGGGCAAAGCAGTGCCCATCGCCCAAAGCTGAGCCACCATATTCCAGAGCGTCAGCGCCGACTTGTCCGGCAGTCCGGTATCGCCGCCACCTGCGCTATATCCAATTGCAAAGGACGCGATCACAGGAACGATAGAATTGACAAGTAAAAAATGCCAATACTCCTTCCTTCTTGCGCGTCCCGAAAAAACCGCATAGTTTTTCATACATTTCAGCCAGTACTTCATGCCTCTGTTCCTTTCTTGTTCGAGGGCGGTCGCCATGATCGCCCTTCATACCATTAGAGACATTCCAGCCGCAAATATGACAACACACCCATGCGGAATGTTCCCTACCGAGCTGATCACCGTGAGCCTCCTTTTCAATCCAAAAGGCAAAACGGATAGATTATACCCGATTTTCTGTTTCCTGTCATATCACGTAAATACGGGATAGGCGGGAATCAAGAACCGTGTCGGTATCCATGCCATACCAACGCTGCCTGGACGCGGTTGCGGACGCCCAGCCTGGAGAAGATCCGGCGGATATGGGCGTCAACCGTGTGGATTGAGATCTGCAAGACCGAAGCGATCTCCTTGTTGGTCTTCCCTTCCGAAATCAGGCGCAACACATCCTGTTCCCGTTCGGATAGTTTCCACGGGTTCGCATTTTCCCGACCAGCAGTTTCATCTCGCCCTGTGGAATTGTCATGGTTCTGAGTCATCTTCTCTCCAATCCTAATCGAGGCCGCGCGGTCACCGTGACCGTCCCGACATCTTGACAGATGTTCTCAAAACGCAATTATGACAAAGGTGTCCAGTTTTTTCGCCTCTTGAATCCATCCCCGAACTTTCCATCTGCGACCCTTTCACAACACTTTGGCATTGGCGTTCCTCGACAAGAATGTCTCTTGATAATTTCCCCAATCGTCCACAAGTGCTTCGCTTTGATTATACCCGATTTTCTGTTTTCTGTCTCATCACGAAAATACGGGATAGGCGGGAATCAAGAACCGTGGCGGTACCCATGCCATGCCAACGCCGCCTGGACGCGGTTGCGGACGCCCAGCCTGGAGAAGATCCGGCGGATATGGGCATCGACCGTGTGGATTGAGATCTGCAAGACCGAAGCGATCTCCTTGTTGGTCTTCCCTGCCGAAATCAGGCGCAACACATCCTGTTCCCGCTCGGATAGTTTCCATGGGTTCGCATTTTCCCGGCCAACAGTTTCATCTCGCCCTGTGGAATTGCCTGGGTTCTGAGTCATCTTCTCTCCAATCCTAATCGAGTTTTGTGTCCCGTACTCGCTCGCGGGAATGACTTGAACCTACACCTACCTGTATCCAGAGCGTACGCGGTTTCGGTTCCAGCACCGTCCAGTCGGCGAGAACCAATACGCGCGTGTAACTTGTGAATTGACGTGTCATCGTTTTTTCCTTTCCATTCTTTTCCGTGTCCCGGACGGTCACCTTGAACGCCCTTCATATTTAGATGATGATCCAGAAAGCCATTTATGACAAACGAACTGAAAATTTTTTCCGTTGGAAAATCGCGGTCGGCGGGATAAACCTACCCCCACTCTTTTGGGAACATTCAACCTTTCCTCTGTCGAGAATTGGTTTGAACCACAAAGAACACAAAGAAACAAAGGTCGAATCGGAAGAATATCAATACGCTGGAATTGAATCACCTTCCACCATTTGGGTGAATCGCTTTTCTGTCGTACCGTGTGCGTTGGGATCGAAAACTCACTGTTTTGAAGTGATCTCTGCGTACTCTGCGCCCTCCGCGTCTCTGCGAGAGATTTTCAAAAGAGGACTATAGGTTGAATTCTTTTTGACCACGGGATACGCCGGACACGCGGGCAAGATGCGTTTCGTCCTCAACCATTCCCGCCCGGGCGGCGGGTCACCGTTCTTCCAAGAACGGACGGCAGGCATTCTGCAGAACGTTGAAGTCATCCTGAAGCGCCGGCAAAGGGGAAACCATCATTCCCTCGCAAGGGCATTCGCACTCTTTTACTTGAAAGCCAGTGCCGCCCCTACGGGCGACCAGAAGCCTCTTCCTCTCCTTCTTCTTGTCGTAGATTATTCTCACCCGCGCCCGGTAGGCATCTTCCGACAATCCGATATCCAGCAGGTCTTCTTCGTCGATCCGGCACAGGATGTCGCCCCTACGCACTCCGCACTGCGCGACTGGGGATCCCGGAGCCACGTCACGAATGCGGATCAGCTGGCGCACGACCTCGAACCGCGCCCCCTCCGCATCATACCCCGACCATTTTATCCGGTTGCCATCGGCATCGTATTCATGCGTCCAGCAAACCATGCCAAATGGCCCCGCGACAGGCGTATCCTGCACCGAATAGTAACACTCGTTTGTTATTCTGGCATTCTGATCGTACCGTGTCACCTTGTGCCAGACGTTGCTCGTCCCGAAAACGCAGGGAGAATTCGTCATTCCCCAAAGATCAATCCTGAAGATGTTTCCCGGATTGGCACGGTACGCCCTCCCAATCCGCGCGACACCGTTCGGGTCCGCGACCGGCTTTCCGTCCGGCCCCAGATAAAACTCGTTGGTTATGTTCCCGTAGTTGTCATACGCCCGGCGGATCTCGCAGATCGTCCCCTCGCGTTTCAGCGGGGAGCCATCCTTCGATAGCCAGACTCTGCGCACCTTCCGGTCGTACTCATCATACTCCTCCGCGAATCCGTAGGCACCATCCAACCCGGTAGGGACGGGTTCCCCTTTTTCATCGTACAACCGCTCCTCGATCAGGTTGCCGCGCGAGTCGAATTTCCGGCGTTCGTCGGCGGACCGGCCGTTCCGCGCCGGTTCCCCGTCCGGCCCGATCCAGACCTTGCGCGTCTCCCGCCCGTGTTCATCGCATTCCATGCGGCATCCCATGCAGCGGGTTCTGTTTACGAAACGGTTCCCGGACGCGGTGTACCACAGCTCCTCGATCCGGTTTCCCCGGTCGTCATACTTCCACCGGAATTCCGCCAGACCGCGTTCGGATGGCTGCCCATTCGAATCAAGCTGAGACCGCCGGATTTCCAGCCCGCGGTCGTCGTATGTCACGTGAAAGCCCGCATATCCCAATTTCGTCGAAGACACCGGAATGCCCGCATCATCGTACATCCGTTCTTCGGCCAGGTTGCCCCGCTCGTCATACTTCCACCGCGTCTCGGCAAAACCACCGTCGTGCATCGCGGGACGACCGTCCACGCCCAGCCATATCTTGCTCGCCATCATTCCCCGGTTGTCATACGCGATCCGATATCCCGCCACGCGGTAATCCGTCAACAGGACGGGGTTCCCGTCCGACCCGTACACCATCTCCTCCTCGATCCTCCCCTGCCCGTCATACCGGCTGCGTTTCTCGACGACGCCATGTCTGCACTGCATGGGTTTCCCGTCCCGTCCGATCCAAACCTTGCTCGACACAAACCGGCGGCCATCATACTGAAGCCGGTAGCCGGCCGTCCCATGTTCCCTCGAAAACATGGGAGCGCCGTCGCGATCCCAGTAACTCTCTTCGACAATATCTCCGTTGGCGTTATACTTCCAGCGCTTCTCCGCAATCCCGTTCTTGTCGAAGGTGACGCCGCCCGTCTTGGAGAGAAAAACCCGGTTTGTCCTGTTTCCGCTCGCGTCATACCCCTCCCTGTGCCCGAAGACGCCATCCAATGAGGGGGCAGAGATTCCCCGTTCGTCGAGAAAAGTCGAACGGACGGCATTGCCGTTCCCGTCGAACTCGTTGACGCAGATTTTCCAGCCGAAGGGACCGATTACAGGCCGCTGGCTCTCATCCACGAATTCGATCCGGACGAGTCTTCCGCCGGAATACACGTTTTTGTGTCCGAGTATGCCAAATTTGTCCGCGCCCCGTAAATAACCGCCGGTCTCGTCCTGAGAAAGATTCCAGTGTGCAACGACCCTGCCTTCCTTGTCCAGGTCGAAATCATAGCCGCAAGATCCCAATGTATCCAACACCGGAGCGTCATAGACGCTCCGGAAAAGAATTTGGATCGCCCGGCCCTGCGGATTCCTCTTCACCAAATGCTGGGAGATCGCCACGCGCGCCTTGCGCTCGTCCCCGAACCTATGGAGCGCGAACGGATTGCGTGCGGCGACCCGCGATGCCGCCACCGCCAATGAAGAGGGCAAACCCATGTCGATGGATTTCGGTACGAGCGCCAGCAGCGGAACGGCCTGATCCGTCTCCGAACCAAAAAACTGGATCAAGCCGTTGACCGTTCCGTCTTTTGCAACATTCAGATCCAGCCGTTTGAGCAACAGCCCGGTCACATCGCGGTGAAGAATCCTCTTCACGCGCTTGGCCACGTTTGGCCAGTCTTGCTCATATTCGAACTCCTGCACGGGTGGACGCGGCGCATCCTCCCACGATTCCAGCCGTATCGGCGCCCCGCTGGAATGCGACTGCACGACACGCCGCAGCACACGGTGGAAACCGAGCCGTTGCAAAAACGGCGCCGTTACGTGATCCGCATGAATGGACGGCCCCAAGCTGTACCCCCTGTATTCGAACCGGTAGTGTACGTTTCTTCCTTTCAGACTCCCTGCTTCCAAGGGGGCAATCCCTTCCGGGAGACCGTAGGAGTCCACGTAATCCGCGTAAGGGACGATTACGGTACGGTTCGAATCCAGCCAGCAGAGCACGGACAACACAGTCAGTGCAACAAGGCATAGCATCAAAGAAACGACCAAACGCAAAAC
>JAFSTA010000094.1 GCA_017450695.1 Kiritimatiellia bacterium
CCTCCTTCGCCAAAGGCTACGGAGGACAATCCTCCTTCGCCAAAGGCTACGGAGGACAATCCTCCTTCGCCAAAGGCTACGGAGGACAATCCTCCTTCGCCAAAGGCTACGGAGGACAAGGGGGGAGGTGCGGTATGAAGGATCGCATGACTCTCGGAAGGGCAGGGGACGTGCGCGACCTCACGGCTGACATCGGCGCTGACCCGTACGCGACTGAGCGAGTCTTTGCCGCGCTAGACTACGAGCACGACCGCCGCAGGGAGAAGAACCGCGTCGACGCGGCGCTTCGCCGTCTCGGGAAGAAGGAACGCGCCTTTGCGCGAGCCGTCCTGCGCGGCGAGTCGTGGCGCGAAATGGGGCTCGCCAAGAGCACCTTCAGCGACAGGATGAAAAAAGTCGAAAAACTTCTCTCGCGCCTGTGAATATTGGGCGAAGTCGTCCTTTCGGCGGCTCGGGGCGGTCGGAATTTCCGAACGCCCCCCGCCGTTTGCCGACGATTATTGAGGGGACATGTTGCGGCCAGCGCATAGGGGAACCGAGTTGGTCGCACGTCCCAAACCCTTCGGGGTTCGATCTTTGACAACTGGACGAAATGACGAACTGCGGGCGCGACAGGGCACCGCACGGCTCCATTACTTGGATTGCTTTCGCTGCTGGGAGTTTTGGAGCCTTGGAGATAGGTGAGGATTTCTGGGGGATTGCCTCCGAGCCTCCGAAACTCTCCATCTCCCAGTAGCGAAAGCAACAACTTTGGGGCGCGAGTGCGGGCGAGGTGCCCGCCCGATGCCCCGCCAATTAGCGATTGGTTGGTGATTGGTGGTTGGTAGTTGGTGAATTGGTGGTTGGTGGCTAACCGACTAACCAATAAACCAGCCAACTAACTACCAACTAACCAACAAACCAAAAAACAGGAAGGAAACAAACAATGAAACTACATGAAGCCATAAAGGGCATGGAGGTCAAGAGCTGGGAGAGGCGCGAGAACTCCGACGGGAAGTGCACCGTCTATGTGCGCTTCGTCCCGAGGGGTTCAGCGCCGACCGTAAGCGTGAAGGAGGTGGCGTGATGAAGAGGGCGTTCATAACTGCCGCGATTTCTGCCGCGCTCTGCGCTCTCGCGGGCTGCTACATCGGCAAGGCGGAGTTCAAAGGGGAAGAGATGAAGATGTATCCCTTCTTCGGCACGACCGCCGCGCCGGTTGAGTAGGGCTGAGATTGCCCTTGGGGGCAAGGGGCTCTTCCCTGCCGGGATGGGCGACCTCCCCTGTACGGGGGTTCGATCTCCCCTGTACGGGGGTTTGACTTCCCCTGTACGGACAGACGACTTCCCCTCCATGGGTGTGGAGGGAAACAAGAAAAACAAACGATCCTCCTTGGCCAACCACCTACGCCAACCACCTACGCCAAGGCTACCGCCGCCGCGCTTCGCGCTATGGCGGTCAAGACGGTGGTCAAGAGGCTACGGAGGACAAGAAGGAAAAACAAGATGAAAGCAAAGTTCATAACGGTGAAGGGCTCGGAGCGTCTGGGCCGCGAGCCGTTCTACGTGGGCGTCCTGCAGCACGAGCGCACGATGTCCAGACGAGAGGCCTACGAATACATCGCGGGGCAGACCGGCTACACGCCGACCGCCGTCCGCGCGGTGTTCATGGCCGTCGCGGAATACATACGCGAGAACCAGGCGAGGGGCAACATCACCTACATCGACGGGGTTGCCTCCATCCGCAACTACGTGCGCGGCGCGTTCGAGGGCCTCGCGGGC
This sequence comes from Kiritimatiellia bacterium, assembly GCA_017450695.1. Taxonomy (GTDB): domain Bacteria; phylum Verrucomicrobiota; class Kiritimatiellia; order RFP12; family UBA1067; genus RGIG8368. The sequence continues at coordinate 1,762 of JAFSTA010000094.1, forward strand.
CCGTGGGTCAAGGGGCGCAACGTCATCATGGTCAACGCCGTGGAGATGGAGCCGTTCAAGACCGTCCTCGCGGCGGTCGTGCCCGAGAACAACACCGAAGGCGCGAAGCCCGTCATAAACACGGTTCTCGACGAGACGACCCGCGTCTATGACGAGATCACCGGCACGGACGTCTTCTCCATCGCGGGCGCTAACCTCGCCCCCGACGCGACGAAGGACGACGAGTATGTCGCCCTTGTCGATGCGCACGGAGTGGAGACGAAGGCGACGATGACGTTCTCCGACCTGCAGAACGTCAAGGCGCATCTCGAAGCGGCGCTTCCCGCAGGGGAATACACGCTCAAGGTCTATACGAGGAGCGGCCTCGGCGACCAGTTCGGCGTGACCGTCGCCGCTCGCAAGGTAGCCATCGCATAAGGAAAGGAGAAAGACAATGGCAAGGCATGAAGTCCTGATTCATGAGAACACGGGTGCGACAAAGGAGTCCGCTCCGTATCTCGGAAGCTACATCGCGAAGGAAACGGTGGCTATGGCCGCTTTCGCGGCGGTCGTCGGCGCGAAGTGCGGGCTGCCGCCCATACAGGTGATGGCCATCCTCGGCGGGGCGTTCGACGCAATCGCCGCGCTGGAGGCCGAGTCGCTTGTGCGCGTCCACACCGACATCGGAGTCGTCTGCGCCGTGATCACGGGGTCGTTCCCGACGGCTGACGCCACGTTTGACCCGACGCGGAAC
>JAFSTA010000095.1 GCA_017450695.1 Kiritimatiellia bacterium
CGTCCGTGCTGATGACGATCTGCGCGACGGCGTTCGCGGGGAGCCTCCCGCCCACCGTGTATTCAACCGTCGCCCTGCCGGAGTAGGGATACGACTGGTGGAACCGCGTCACCTTGACGGTGTTGGTCGGTGGGGGCCGCCATTGCGCCGAGGCAGATTGCCGCCGCGACTGCGGCGTGCATGAGTTTTGCTTTCATGGTGTGGTTCCTTTCGGTTGGTGAATGGTTGGAGGAAGAGAAAGCGACAGAAGGGACAAAAGGGACGAAAACGGCAGAAACGACGCAAGGGGCAACGCCCTTTGTGTCGCTTCTGTCTCTTCTGTCGTTTTTGTCCCTTGTCGCCTTGTCGTATCGCCGCCGGGAACGCGCAAAAACACGCGCCTACGCGCGTCTGCGGGAAAGTATAGCCCCCCATCGCAAACGCCGCGCCCGCAGAACGTACTTCTCGCGCGCCCCGCACTAATCTCTTCGGCGACTTCAATCCGTATGTGGGAGCGGGTGTCCATAACGGCACGTATTATACATTAGTCCGTCCCGAATAGCAACGGGAACCTGCAAATTCCAGGGATTACAAAAGCGGGGGAGGGAGGCGCTTGTCGCGTTCGCAGCGCATGAAGTGGCAGGAGTGCCGCTTCCCCGAATGTCCCGGTTCAGCGTGTTCAGCAATTCGGTCGCGCCGGAGCGCGACCATTCTTCGCGGACTTTGCGTGAAACAAAACATATCCTCGATGTACATTCCTGTGTCGCGCGGGCGGCGGGCTCACAGCTAGATCCTACGAGCTGCTACCGAACTGTCTTCCGCGTGGAGACAATTTTCCGAGACGATTCCGTCACATGGTGGTTTGTGCTATACTGCGAGGTGTTGACGCCGGATGCCCGTATTGTTCGGTACAGACGACGCCTAAAACAGGAAAAAAGGAGATGACTATGCACAGGATTATTCTGGCAGGCTTGATGTTCACACTTGTGGGATGCGGATCAAACGAACCTTCCAATGCGGAGATTGCGCGAGGCATGGAAACGACTTTCGCACGCGAAAGCGGCGCATACCCTTCCCAACTCAAAGCCGCTGCAAACAAGAGCGGGAACGGGCGTTGGGATGTCCGCATGAACATCCGGAAAGGTAACGAACAGCATACCCTGAACGCAACCGCGATACAGGACAAGAACGGCGACATTCATTATTTCACGGATTAAACCGAAGTTATCTTTCCCGAACAATGGTTTTGATCTCATGCGGAGGCGTGGAGATTCTGTAGGTTTGCGGCGGTTCGCCGAGTAATGCGAGTTGATAGGAAAAACCTTCGCGCTTGCGGACTGTGTGAGGTAAAAACAATTACACCCGCATGAAGCGGCAGGAGTGCCGCTTCCCCGAATGTCCCGCGCAGAACTGCGGCGTGCCAAATGCCGACAACGCCACAAATCCACGTTCCTTTCGTGATTGGGAGTTTGGGAGATTTGGAGAGAGTTACCGCCCCCTGTCTCCGAAACTCCGAGACTCCCCGTAGCGAAAACAAGTTCCTGTCCTGCCGAAACGGTCGCGACGGAGCGCGCCCCTCTCTTCTCAGCCTCTCAGCTTCTCAGCTGGCGCGTAGCGCCTCCAACCATCCGACCACCCCACCACCGAACTTGTAGGCAAGAAATGCGAGGTGCCAAGATTTGTGACTTTGCAAATGCGTATGAAATGCTATAATTTTTGGCGGTAAAAGAAAAATGAGGTTGGGAGAGGTTGCGGGAATCCGACTCGAAAAGTCGGAGTGCGTAAAAGCGTACGGGCGCGACAACGGGAAAGGACAAGGCACGATGAAATTGTTTGACGATCCGGTGATCGACCGGAAGTTCAACCGGATGCAGTGGCGGATGCTCTTCGCCACGATGATCGGTTATACCCTCTTCTACTTCATGCGCAAGAATTTCAGTTTCGCCATGCCGGGACTGGAGCAGGACTGCGGCATCTCCAAGGATATGCTCGGCAACTTCCTCTTCGCGGGCGGGATCGTCTATGGCATCTCGAAGTTCGTCAACGGAATCGTGGGCGACCGGTGCAATTCGCGTAAGATGCTCTGCTTCGGACTGCTCGTCTGTGCGCTGGTGAACGTGGCGTTCGGTTTCGCGCCGCAGCTCGTCGCCTGTTTCACGGGCGGTTCCGAAAGTTCCTCCTACCTCACGATCCTCGCCTGGACGTTCGGGAGCCTCCTCGTGCTGAACCAGTTTTTCCAGGGGACGGGTTTCCCTCCGTGCGCGCGCCTGATTGCTTCTTGGGTGCCGCCGAACGAGCTGGCTACGAAGATGAGTGTCTGGAACACGTCGCATTCGATCGGCGGCGGGCTGGTGGCGAAAATCTGCGGCGTCATCATGGGACTTGGCGTGATCGGCGTCGCCAACCAGGGCGTGGGCATGTGGCGGTGGTGTTTTTGGAGCATGGCGATTCTGGGATTCCTGGGGTTGATTGCCATGTGGATCACCTTGCCGGGAACTCCGAAGGAAGAAGGGCTACCCGATCTTCCGGGAACGGAGCTGAAGGCGAAGGTCGAATCATCCGAAACTGTGGTTGACGGCGGGGAGAAGGGCGAGGAACCGTCGATGATGAAAATGGTTTTCCTCAACCCCGTTATCTGGATGCTCGGGTTCTGCAACTTCATGATCAACGCGGCGCGCGCACTGGTGGCGGACTGGGGCCCGACGCTCCTGCAGGAGTCAAAGGGACTCACTTCCAGCGACGCCGGTACCGTGATCATGCTCTTCGAGTTCGCGGGTATCGCGGGGATGCTTTTTGCGGGATGGGCGACGGACAGGCTTTTTGGCGGCCGCGCTCCGCGCCTGTGCGTGTTCCTGATGGCGCTGACGGCTGCGTTTCTGGCGGCGTTTTGGTTCCTGCCGGCGGGAGGCTGGACGAAGTACCTGGCAATGACGTCCCTCTGCCTTGCGGGGTTCTGCCTGTACGGGCCGCAGGCGCTCACGGGCGTCACCTGTACGAACTCGTCCACCAAGCTGTTTGCGGGTACGTCCATCGGTTTTGCCTCGCTCTTCTCGTACATCGGCGTTTCGGTGAGCGGTAAGGTCTGCGGGAGTCTGGCGCAGCACACGGGGGGCTGGCGCTTGCCTGTGCTGGCGATCGTGGGAATCTGTCTGGTGGGGACCGTCCTGTTCCTCTGCCTGTGGGGCGTCAAGGCGAACAGTTACGGTGACAAGTGACGGGGTGAAAGAATCGAAAAGGAAAGGGATATGAAAATGAGGATTTTGGTTTCGGTCTTGTTCTTGGCGGCGTCGGTCTGGGCGCAGGGGATTCGTATCTGCCCGAAATGCGGGGTGGAGACCAAACCGCAGGCGGATGTCTGCCACCATTGCCGCGCGAAGCTGCCGCCCGTTGCGCCGCGTCCTGCCGCGCCCGCGCCGGGGCATCCGCAGACGGCGCCCGCGCCGGGTGCGCCCGCTCCTGTCGCGCATCCGCAGACGGCGCCCGCGCCGGGGACGCCCGCTCCCCTGGCGCATCCGGGGCATCATCTCGACCATCTGGTCAAACCGGAGGTGGAGGAGAGTCTGCGCGAGGCGCATGCCCTGCGTGAAAAACAGCCCGCCGTCGCGCTTTGCTATTACCAGAACGCGCTGGCGTTGCAACGTCTGCTTCCTCCGTCGCCGGGTGTCGGGAGCGGCACGGAGGCGATCGCGCAGGGGATTCGCGAGATGCTGGTGCAGTCGCAGCGCGGCTGGGTTCCCTGTCCGAAGTGCCAAGGCAGCGGCGTCGGGCGCCTGATGTTGAAGAAGCGCGACGGACATGACAGCATGGGGCCGATGGGGAAGTGCCCGGCCTGTGCCGGACAGGGCGGTGCCGTCGGGTTGCTGTCGGCGGATCGTGCGCGCGTCGCGTTCTCCCAGGGACGGCGTGAGTTCGATCGCCGCGAAATCGCCAAGGGGAAGGTCAAGCTCGGTCAGGCATATCTCACCCCCGCCATTCGCGATCGGCTGACGACGCAGCAGTGCGCGTTGGTGATGTCCGCCAATCCGCGTCCGTGTGATGCTTGCGGGTTGACCGGGCGGCAGCTCTGCAATGCCTGCCGGGGTAGGGGAACGATGAAGTGCAACGCCCCCGATTGCGAGAACGGCCGGATTCGCGAACACCGCCGGAGCGGCAGTCATGGGGTCGTCCGCGCCACGCGCATGAATGATCCGGCGCACGATCTCTGCCCCGTCTGCCGCGGTTCGGGCGAGATTCCCTGCAAGATGTGTAACGGCGCCGGCGGTGTCCCGTGCAAGAAGTGCGGGGGCAATGGGAACGCGCCCGTCTGCCGGAAGTGCGACGGTACGGGGGCGGTCACGTGCGGCCGCTGCAAGGGTATTGGCGAGGTGCGCGGAAAACCCTGCGACGAATGCCGGAGGCAGGGGATCGTGCTTTGCCGGACGTGCGGGGGAGATGGTTCCAAATGACCGGGACAGTCAATTTCCGATTGCCGAACTTTGAGATCCTGCAACTGCTGGGGCGGGGGGGGATGGCGTCCGTCTGGAAGGCGCGCCAGATTTCGCTGGATCGTCTGGTCGCCGTGAAGATCCTCTCCTCCTCCTTCTCCTCCAACGAGGAAGACATCGACCGCTTTTCCCGCGAGGCGCGTGTCGCGGCGCTGCTGAAACATCCCGGCATCGTGGAAATCTATGACGCCAACTATGCGAACGGGATGTACTACTATGTGATGGAGTACATCGCGGGGTACACCTTCGGCGCCCTGCTGCGACGGAAGGGACGTATTTCGGAAGACGATGTCCTGACCATCGCAGAGAACGTTGCCGTGGCGTTGGACTATGCGTGGGAGACCTACCAGCTGATCCACTGCGACATCAAACCGGATAACATCATGGTCGATTCCGATGGGACGGTCAAGCTCACCGACCTCGGACTCTGCCACGCGCTGAAGCTCAACCGGAAGGACGACGGGACGAGCGAGACCGACGAGATCCTGGGGACGCCCGCCTATATGTCCCCCGAACAGATCTACGCGGATCGGCCGCTGGACTGCCGGAGCGACATTTATGAACTGGGGGCCACGCTCTATCACCTGGCGAGCGGGCGGATGCTCTTCCAGGGAGTCCCCGATGCGGAGATGGTGAAGTGCCATGTCGGCGAAACCCAGGCGCCCAACATCCTCACGGTCGCCGGTAACTGCACGATCCGTTTCGCCCTCCTGCTGGAACGGATGCTGGCGAAGGATCCGGAGAACCGTCACCAGAACTGGAAGCAGGTGATCGCCGATTTGAAACGCATCCGCGCGGGGGCGAACCCGTGGCACGTCAAGCTTCCGCAGCACGGCAGCAGCATGGCGTGGCAGTAATCGGGAGGTAGCCGCCGTGATGGAGGTGCGAGAAATCCGTTTGCCGGACGGCAACCGCTGGGCGACCTGCCAGATCGCCCGTACCCTGTGGCAGCGGATGCGCGGTCTGCTGGGACGGGACGGACTGCCGCATGGCCATGCGCTGTGGATTCAACGTTGCGGATCAGTCCATACGGTCGGGATGCGATTTGCCATCGACCTGGTCTTCCTTTCCCGAGACAATGCCGTGGTGCGCGTCATTCCGGACGTCCGTCCCGGACACCCCTTCGTATGGGGAGGCTGGAAGGCTGCGACCGTCATCGAATCGGCTGCGGGAGGCCTCGATCTTGCATCCGTCCCGCCCGGCACACGGCTCTCGTTCGTGTAGGTGGCTGGGTGGTTGGAGGCGCTACGCGCCAGCTGAGAAGCTGAGAGGCTGAGAAGAGAGTGGGAGACGCGCCAGCCTGTCCTCCGTAGCCTTGCGTAGGACGGATCGCGCCCGCAATGTGCTTGCAAGGACAACAACTTGGACAACGGATAGACAACTCGCTGGCGGTCGTCGCGCAACCGTGCGACGTTTCACATTCGGCTCGCGGTTGCGAGCCGACCCGATTTCAGGTTGTTCTCGATGTTGTCTCTGTTGTTTCCCATTCCCTTCCCTAACGTGGTTGGGTGGCTGGGTGGTTCGGTGGTTGGGTGGCTGGGTGGTTCGGTGGTTGGGTGGCTGGGTGGTTCGGTGGTTGGGCAATCGATTGCAGTCGATCGCCTTCGATAGCAATCGATTACACCCTACTGCTAGCTTCTCAGCTGGCGGCGTGAGCCGCCAGCCCGACCGACTCATTTTTTCAAAATTTCGTCTTGCGTGGGGTATTTTAGTCTGCTATACTATTTGACTCGCTATGAAAATTGTGATTCTTTTAGGCGCTCCCGGTTCGGGGAAGGGTACGGTCGCCGGTCAGCTGACGACGGCGGATGCGGCGTTGCGGCATGTTTCCAGCGGAGATCTGCTGCGTGACGCGGTGCGTCGCGGCACACCCGCCGGGAAAGAGGCGGACGGGTACATGAAGGCTGGCAAGCTGGTTCCGGACACGATCATCGCGCAGATGATCGCGGACTTGATCGGCGGGATCCAGGATTCCAATACCGTGCTTCTGCTGGACGGTTTCCCGCGCAACGTGGCGCAGGCCGAGACGCTGGACGGAATCCTGAAGAAGGTCAACAGCGAGATTTCCTCGGTGGTGCTGCTGGAGGTGCCGGACGCGGTGATCGTCGAGCGGATCGCGGGGCGTCGCAGCTGCCCGAAGTGCGGCGCGGGGTACCACGTCAAGTTCCTGCCCCCGAAGCAGGAGGGGATTTGCGACGCGTGCGGCGGCGAGCTGGTCACCCGCAAGGACGACAACCCCGAGACGGTCCAGAACCGGTTGGACGTTTATCGGGAGCAGACCTTCCCGCTGGTGGAGTTCTATGGAAGCCGCGTGAAGAAAGTCGATGGGCTGGGGCAGGTAGAGGAGGTTGCCGCCCGCGTGAAGAAGGTGCTGGATTGAGTTCCAAGATTTACATCAAGTCACCGGAAGAGATGGAGCGGATGCGCGTGGCGTGCCAGAAGACCGCGCGCGTGCTGCAGCGTGTTGCCGAGGCTGTGGAGCCGGGCATCACCACCGGGGACATCGACGCCCTGATGCGGCAGTACACCAAAGAGGAGGGGGGCAAGCCGACCTTCCTGGGGTACGGCGGCTTTCCGGGCGCGATTTGCATTTCCATCAACGACGAAGTGATTCACGGCATTCCGGGGGGAAGGGTTGTTCTGCCCGGGGATGTGGTCAGTCTCGACGCCGGGGTATGGTACGACGGGTTTACGGGGGATTCCGCGCGGACCGTGATGGTCGGCGTGATCGATCCGGACGTGATCCGTCTGGTGGAGACAACACGCGAGGCGTTGGAGGTTGGAATCTCCAAGGTAAAGCCGGGCGTGCACCTCTCGGACGTATCTAACGCCATCCAAGGCGTGGCCGAGGGGGCCGGTTTTTCCGTTGTCAGGGAATTTGTGGGGCACGGCGTGGGGCGTCACCTTCACGAAGAACCGCAGGTTCCCAACTACGGGGCTCCGGGGCGCGGGCCGATTCTGAAACCCGGGATGACGTTGGCGATTGAGCCGATGATCAACCTGGGGCGCAGGGGGGTCAGGGTCCTGGACGACAACTGGACAGTGGTAACGTGCGACGGAAAACCGTCTGCACACTTCGAGCACACCGTGGCCGTGACCGAAGAAGGTGCGGAGATCCTGACGCTGGCAAACTGAACTCCGCAACTTTAGTATGGACAAGAGAGAGAGAATGTGGTTAAATACTTCTCTTTTTCAACAAGGAACGTGTTATGAAGGTAAGAAGTTCTGTGCGGCGCATTTGCGAGCGCTGCAAGGTCGTACGTCGCAAGGGCGTCGTGCGCGTGATTTGTACGAATCCTCGCCATAAACAGCGTCAGGGTTAATTTGGAGAGAAAGTCATGCCGAGATTGTTGGGTGTGGATGTCCCGGGCAGGAAGCGCATCGAGTATGCGCTGCGGTACATTCATGGAATCGGGCCCCACCGGGCTCTTGAGATCCTCGAGAAGTGCAACATCGATGTCGCGAAGAAGGCCGACGATCTGAACGCGGAGGAGATCCGCCAGATCGTGACGTTCATTCAGGACAACTATCGTGTGGAAGGTGATCTGCGCCGCGAGGTTTCGCAGAACATCCGCCGCTTGATCAGCATCGGTTGTTATCGTGGTATTCGCCACAAGCGCGGGCTTCCGTGCCGCGGGCAGCGTACCAAGACGAACGCGCGCACCCGCAAGGGCGCGAAGAAGACGGTGGGGGCGGTTCGTGACAAGGCCGCGCGCGCCGCGTTGAAGAAGTAATTTCTGACAAGGGAATCTACTAGCATGAGCGAAGAAGAAAAGAAAGAGACGGCTCCTGTCGCCGAGCCTGCCGCCGCCAAGGCGGAGCAGGACGCCGAGAAGAAGCCCGCCGCCAAGAAAGCGGCGAAGAAGCCCGCCGCCAAGGCCGGCGCGGAAGAGAAACCCGCCGCGGCGGAAGCCGCTCCGGCGGAGGAGCAGCCGAAGCGCCAGATGACGGAGGCCGAGGCGATTCTGGCCGAGGGCGAGATGAAGCCCATCGTCGATGACAAGAAGAAGAAGACTCGTTCGATCCCCGCCGGTATCGCGTTTGTCCGCTCGACGTTCAACAACACCCAGGTGTCGATCACGGATGCGCGTGGTGGAGTCATCGCCTGGAGCACGGCCGGCAAGGCCGGGTTCAAGGGATCCCGCAAGTGTACGGCGTTCGCCGCGACGATGGTGGCGCAGGACGCCGCCCGCCAGGCCTACACCAAAGGAATGCATGAGGTGGAAGTCCGGATTCAGGGTGCCGGCGCGGGCCGCGAGTCCGCCGTCCGCGCGATCCAGTCCGCCGGAATCCACGTGACGCTGATCAAGGACTGCACGCCGATTCCCCACAATGGCTGCCGCCCTCGCAAACGGAGGAGAGTGTAACATGGCTCGTTATATCGGACCCAAGAGCAAGATCGCGCGCCGTTTCGGCGAGCCGATCTTCGGACCGGACAAAGTTCTCGAACGTCGCAACTTCCCGCCCGGGATGCACGGCGCGCATCGCAAACGGAAGCTTTCCGAATATGGCGAGCAGCTCCGCGAGAAGCAGAAGGCCAAGTTCATTTACGGGATGCTGGAGCGCCAGTTCCGCATCTTCTTCGAACGCGCCCTGGCGAAGTTCGGAAACACCGGTGAACTGCTCATGCAGATGTGCGAGTCCCGTCTGGACAACGTGGTGTTCCGTCTGGGCATCGCGCCGTCCCGCGCGGCCGCCCGCCAGCTGGTGAACCATAAGCATATCGAGGTCGATGGAAAAGTGGTCGGCATCCCGTCCTTCCTGGTGAAGCCCGGACAGACGGTCAGCGTCCGCGAGAAGAACCGCAACATGGTCGTGATCGTCAACTCGTTGGCGAATCCGCGCGTGGCGGCCTGCCCGTGGATGTCGTGGGATGAAGCCACGATGACCGGCACCTTCCTGCGCGTCCCGGAACGCTCGGAAATCCCCGAGAATATCGACGAGCAGGCGATTGTCGAATTGTACTCTCGTTAAGCGAACCACTATCACCACGCCACTCCCCGCTCGTCACGGGGGGAGGCAAAGCTGAAAGGACGGAAACACATGCCGATTCGTATGAGTCGTTTTGAGATGCCCCGCCGCGTGCAGAAGGATGAGACAACTGCTACCGAAACCTATGCGCGTTTTGTCGCGGAGCCGTTTGAGGTGGGATATGCCCGCACAATCGGGAATTCCATCCGTCGCGTCCTGCTCTCCTCGATTGAAGGTGTGGCTATCACGTCGGTGAAGATCGCCGGCGCCGCCCACGAGTTTTGTTCGTTGCAGGGTGTCAGCGAGGATGTCACCGACATCATCCTGAACCTGAAGCGCGTCTTGCTCAAGAGCTACACCCGTGAACCGATGTGGATCAAGCTCAGCAAAAAGGGACCTTGTGAAGTCACCGCCGGCGACTTTGCCGCCGAAAACGCGATCGAGGTCCTGAACCCCATGCTGCACATTGCCACACTGGACACGGACGGCAGCCTGAACATCGAAGCGGAGATCAGAACCGGCCGCGGTTTCTGCCCCGCTGAGGAGAACAAGAAGACCGTGGAGAGCGAGCAGAGGGCCGCCGGGCAGAAAGACGCGGGAATGGAGATCGGTCGCATCGCGATCGACAGCCTCTTCTCCCCCGTCGCCCGTGTGAACTTTCTGGTCGAGAATACCCGCGTGGGCCAGCACGTCGATTACGAGAAGCTCATTCTCGACGTTTGGACGGATGGCCGCGTGACGCCCGACGACGCGCTGAAAGCCGCCGCCGCCGTTCTCCGCCACCATCTGGACGTCTTCGTCGATTACAACGAGGAAGTGCTGGAGTTCGAGAGCTCGGAGAAGAAGGTCGATGAGGAACGCGACCGTCTGCGCCGGATCTTGAACATGAGCGTCAACGAGGTCGAATTGAGCGTCCGTGCCGCGAACTGCCTGAACAACGCGAACATCACGACGGTTGGTGAACTGGCGATGAAGTCCGAGGCGGATATGTTGAAGTACCGCAATTTCGGAAAGAAGTCCCTGAACGAGATCAAGGACAAGCTGACCGAGCTGGGACTTTACCTCGGCTACAAGTTCGACCCCGCGTTGCTGGATAAGAAACCGCTCCCGCCCCCGCCGAATGTCCTGGTTGACTCGGCCGAGGGTGGCGAGGCGGCTGCTGCAGAAGGCGGCGATGAGGAGAAGCCGGCGGAAGAGACGGCTGAGACTGATGAAACCAAGTAAGGATTAGATCAACCATGCGTCACAATAGTGTTGTAAAGAAGTTCGGACGCTCAACCGCCCACCGCAAGGCCTTGATGCGTAATATGGTCACGAACCTGATTCTGCAGGATAGCATCCGCACCACCCTTCCGAAGGCGAAAGAAGCCCGCAAGGACGCGGAAAAGATGGTCACGATGGCCCGTAAGGGCACGTTGGCCGCCCGCCGTAACTGCTCGGCGTTCCTGCAGGTCGCGAAGATGACCAAGAAGTGCCGGAAGCCCTCGACCGCGAAAGCGGCTCGTGCGCTGCGCAAGCAGCTGGATCCGGTCCGGAAGTTGTTCGATGTGATCGTTCCGGCGATGGCGGATCGTACCTGCGGTTATACGCGGATCGTGAAGCTCAACCGCCGTCGCGGCGATGCGGCGCAGATGTGCCTCCTGCAGTGGGTGACTGTTGCAGAAGCACCGAAGGCCGCCGAAGAACCCGCCAAGACGGAAGAGGTCGCCGCCGCAGAGACTGCGGAGCAGCCTGCCGAAGAGGCGAAATAACATCCGGCGATTGATTCGGGCCGGGGCGCATTTCTTGCGCCCCGGCCTTTTTTATTTGCGCTAAACCAAGAACGAAGTGGGAAAACCGAATCGGGGAAAGTTAAACCCAGATTCCTCGTTTGGGTTCTCACGCAGAGCCGCTGAGGGCGCAGAGAACGCAGAGAAAGGCCCGAAAACAGGGGCATTTTGCAGGTTCGAGCGAAGTTTGGGAAGCGAAAAGAAAGGATCGATTCTTCACCAAATGGATGAAGCGAAAACCGCGCGGCAAACCGCCACATATTTGCCGAATCTCCGCGTCTCTGCGTCTCTGCGTGAGATAAAC
>JAFSTA010000096.1 GCA_017450695.1 Kiritimatiellia bacterium
CGGTCGCGACGGGGCGCGACCCTCCCGTTCTTCGCGGCACCCTATCCCCATAGCGAAAGCAATATCCGCCCTACCTACACGGTCGCGCTGAAGCGCGACCCTCCCGTTCTTCGCGGAACCCTCTCCCCATAGCGAAAGCAATATCCGCCCTACCTACACGGTCGCGCTGAAGCGCGACCCTCCCGTTCTTCGCGGCACCCTATCCCCATAGCGAAAGCAATATCCGCTCTGCCTAAGCGGTCGCGACGGGGCGCGACCCTCCCGTTCTTCGCGGCACCCTATCCCCATAGCGAAAGCAATATCCGCTCTGCCTAAGCGGTCGCGACGGGGCGCGACCCTCCCGGACTGCGGGCTAACCACCCAACCACCCAACTACCCAACCACCCAACTACCCAACCACCCAACTACCCAACCACCCAACCACACTGATAGCCAAGCGGCATTCGCCGCCCCTTCAGCGGTGGGAATAGGAACGGTAGCGTTCGGAGATGACGCGGAAGATTCCGGTGAAACCGGTGCGCCACAGGCGGGTTGCCTCCGTTGTCTCCAGTTCCTGCTGGATCCGTTCCGGGAGATTCGGAAAGAAATTCAGTCCGCATCGCTTTTCCAGTTCCCGGATCGAAATCAAGAAGGAGCGTGCGTATGTGTGCCGCGAAGCGGTTTGCGGCATCAGGACGGCGAGTGCCTGTAGCGTACCGTCCGGTTTCGAGGAGAGCAGAACCTGATAGAATCCGGTGGGGACATCGATTCCTTTCAGTTTCTTGCGCGTGTCGGGGATGGCGCCGACGACGACCCAGATCGTCGCGTGTTGTTCGGGCCAGATTTCGGCGATTCGATATTCCATCTCATACCACGGTCCTTGATTCAGTCCCGGTCGCTGCGGACAGATGTTGGAAAGCAGAAAGGTGTCTTCCTGCGCCGACTGTCCGAAGCGGGATGCGATGGCGAGGTTCGGCGCCATGTGTCCACGGTCGTATCCGCTGCGCGTGTAGTCGCTCGGACGCGGACAGTTGGGGGCGTCCGGATCGGGACGGAATCCTTTCGGGCGGTTTTCCGGATTGGTGGCGGCGGTTTGGTAGGGGAAGGAACGGTAGGCGACCCAGACGGGATGGCGAAGGGAAGGGGAGTACCCGATCGTGAATCCCTTCTTGTGCAGGATCACGAGGTCTTTGGGGGCGTGCGGGTTGCCTTGTTGCACGGCAGGGAATCCCACATCCAGAAAGGAGTTGGTGGCCAGAGACGAAATGCCGGAGGAAGTCGCGTCATGTCCCGTAAGTCCCCATGCGTCGGTCAGGTCTGCCGTCGCGTTGCCCCACAGTTGCAGGAATGAAAAGAGGCGGGGACTGCGTACGCGGACATTTTCGCGTTGCGCCAAGGGACGGTGCATGAACCAGTTGCTGCCGACGAGAAACGCCAGAAGAAGGGTTCCCAAAGAGGAAAAAGGACGGCGGAGAATTAGGCGGCACCACCACCGGGGCGAGAGGAAGCGGCGGAACGGGAAACGCACGATCCTCATCTGTGCGCCTTTCGGAATGTCCTGCGAATCAGGAGACAGAAGACGTCCCACAGCATCTTGCTCCCGTTGGATAGGACACGTACGGTCGAGAATCCGCTGTAGTCCCAGTGTACGGGAACCTCCTGGACACGGTACCCCAAATCTTGGGCGGTGACGATCATCTCGACGTCGAACGCGAAACGACGAATCCGCAACCTCCCGAACACCTCCTTGGCGGGGGCGGACTTGAAGAGCTTGAATCCGCATTGCGTGTCGTGTACGCCGCGCACACCCGCCAGATGGATGAAGAGACGAAAGAGTTTTCCCAGCAGCCGTCGATGGATCGGTTGCGGTTTGCCGATATCCGCGCCGGGAACCACGCGCGATCCGCAGGCGAAATCGGCGCCGCCGTCAATCGCCTGTTTCAATTTCCGCCACTCGGTCAACGGGGAGGAGAGGTCGCAATCCGACATCAGGATCAGTTCGCCCATGGCGGCAAGTACGCCGGTCTTGACGGCATATCCTTTCCCCTGATTCTGCGCGTAGGAAATCATTCGAGTGCGGGAAAGTCCCGATTCGGCGATCAGTTTCGTGACGACGGTCTCCGTATCGTCGGGGGAACCGTCATTCACGAAAATCGTATCGACCTCGACCTCTGGATCCGAAAGGGAAAAAGCGGCAATCTGCCGGATCGTATCGGCCAGTCGCGGGGCTTCCCGGTAGAGGGGGATTACAAGTGTGAGGGTGGTCATCAGAACTTGCCGGTCAGTTGGGTGGTTGAGTGGTTCGGTGGTTGGGTGGTTCGGTAGTTGGGTGGCAAGTAAGTCATCCTCATTTCCATTCCCGAACGGAACGCGGGTTATTTAATTTGCGGATGAAGGGTCTTCCACTCCTCCAGTTGCCGCTCAATCGACTTGACGTCATCGAACGTCTGGGTGACGGTTCCGCCCTTCATGCGGATCATGAAGTCGCGCGCGAGATTGTAGCAATCGACGACATCGGCGTTCCGTTTGGCCGTGTACAGTTTCTGCATGTAGCCGAGGAAGTGCGTGGAGAGGACGGAGGCAAGCTCATGGTCGCGGAACACGTTCCCGCTTTCCACCGTTTCCTCGAACGCGGGTTTCAACACGGGGAAGAACTCGATACGTTCGCTGCGGAGCAGGGCGAGCGTCATGGCGCGGTTCGCCTTCGTGTTCCCCGCCTGTTTCGCCTTCTGGTACCAATCGACACCCGCCTTCGGATTCAGCTGGGATGGTTCCGTCAGGTAGATGTCGCCCAGTTCCAGCATCGCCGGGGTATAACCGGCGGAGGCGGAACGGGTGAGCCACGCGACGCTTTTCGCGAGATCGCGAGAAACACCTTTGTCGCCACTGCGATAGGTTTTCCCGACGGTGTACTGATCTTTCGGATTCCCCGCGTTCGCATTGGCGAGATGCTTTTCGAACGAGATGCATCCCCCCGCCAGAAGTGCGAGCATGACGCCCAGAAAAGAAATGGCCCAACGACTAGACTGTATTGCTTTCATGTGTGATCCTTTCCCGGATGAAAACCAGAATTCTCATTCCACATCCGACACCCGAAAGTGTACCGCCTCCCTCCCCGAAAAACAAGCCTGATTTCAGGAAAATTACATGGCCGCGTGAAAAGATCGGGAGAAGCGACAGAGCCGCTAGGGGAGGGACGCGCCTCGTCGCGTCCGGGGGAGGCGGCGGGCGCTTCGCACCAGCTGAGAAGCGGCGTTGGGGACACTCTCACGCCTCATCTCTCACGCGAAGCCGCAGAGAACGGGAGGGATGCGCCCCATCGCGACCGCAATACATATCCGGAATATCCGATTTGCCCCGCTTCTCAGCTTCCCCGCTTCCCAGCCTCTCAGCTGGCGGCGTAGCCGCCCCGCTATTTGCCCACGAGGTAGAGGATGGTGGCGAGGATGGTGCTGGTCAGTCCGATGCCGATTTCGTAGGGAATGAGTCTCATTCGTTGCCGGATGCCCAGAAATACGGAGCCGCCCGTCGCATGGAAGAAAGAACCATGCGGAAGCGAATCGAGAACCGTCGCGCCCGCGTGGATCATCGCGCCGGCACCCAATGCCGGGATCCCGGCTTCGGTGAGGATGGGGGCGAAAGTTTGCGAAGCGATGGTGGCGCCCGCAGTCGTGGATGCGGTTGCCGCAGCCATCAAGATGCCGGTCAACGGCGCCAGAACGAATGCGGGCATGTGGAGGATGTTCAACAGGGTGATCAGTTCGTGTTGCAGGGACGATGCCTTGATAACCCCAGCGATTGTGCCGGTACTGATCAGGAGGATGGAGACGCCTGCAACCTTCGACAGCCCGAATTCCGTAAAGGAGAATGTCTTGCGGATGTTTCCCGTGGCGGCGATACAGACGAGTCCCCCCACGGGAAGGGCGATCAGCGGGTCGATCGTGATTCCCGCGAGCGGGCGCAAGGCAAGCAACGTGATGACGACAAGCGGTCCGAGCAAGGCGGGGAACAATCCGGGGGCGCTTTGTTTTTCCTCTGGGGAGGGATTCACCGCTTGGCTGGATTGTGGATCATTCCCCTGTGGTTTCGCCTTTCGCGCGAGGAGCGAGGCAAGGAGGATTGTCATTCCCAGGGCGAAGAGCGCGGGAATGAAATTTTTCATCATCAGGGAGGTGAGATCCACATGGAACGCTTCCGCAGTCGCGATCGTATTCGGGTTGGGCGAAATGATATTCCCGGCCTTGCCGCCTCCGATCATCGCAAGCAACAGGCTTTCGGTGGAAAGGTTTGCTTTCCTGCCGATAGCCAGGGCAATCGGCGCGACCGTGATGACTGAAATGTCGATGAAGACACCGGCCGCGCAGATGATCATCGTCGCGAGCGCGATAGCCCCGACCGCCATTCTCTCGCCCAGCTTCTCCACAATCGTCTGGGCGATCTTTTGCGCGGCGCCGCTTTGGATCAGCGCACCGGCCAGAATCCCCGATGTCAGAATGCGCAGGACGGTCGGCATCATATCCTGCGCGCCGTGAACCATCGTGCTCACGGTACAAGTTAGACCGTCGCCGCCGAGAAGACCGCCGGCGAGCGCGCCCAGAATCAGACTGTAGGCGGGATGCGCCCGCTTGAAAATCAGGATGACCGCAACTGCCAGTCCAAGTACGGCACCGAGGGAGGTAAAATCACAAGCACTCATATCGAACCTACAGAAGGGAAAAGGCAAAGACGATCATGAATGAAAAGAAGCTGGTGCCGGAGGTGGGAGTCGAACCCACACACCCTCGCGGGCGGCAGATTTTGAGTCTGCTGCGTCTGCCATTTCGCCACTCCGGCCTAGACGGTGTCAAAAAGACTAAAGTCACTATACCAAAAAAAATACACCTCGTCCAGCAAAAACGGAAAGAAAAATATCGGAGGGTGGCTACGTCGCCAGCTGAGAAGACAAGACGTGCGTAGCGACGGCGCCCTCGCCGTCGGTTTCGGGGAAGCTGGGTAAGCGCAGAGGCTGATAAGTGGCGGCTGCGCCGCTTAAGTGGTCCTGCGGGCCTCAATGGGGCTGGTGCCCCTAAGTTGACTGAACGGGAAGCGGCACCGGGTCTCGTCTCATGTCTTGCGTCCCGCATGTCGCGTGTTGCATGTCGCTTGTCTTTTTCCTCGTGCGCCGGGGAGGGACACGCTCCGTCGTGTCCGCATTGCGAACACGCGCCACCGGCTTCGTACGCCATGCCTATCACTTCCTTGTTCACAAATGCCAACAATGCCACAAATCAACATGAGCCAATTGCAAAACCTCCCGCCTATCGATTGTTCAACCACGGAACACACGGAATACACGGAAAAATCGTGTGTTTCGCAACCCTGCTATTCCGTGTGTTCCGTGTATTCCGTGGATTTGAAATTGCCTCAACATTACTTTCATTGCTGGGAGTTTGGGAGGCTTGGAGAACAGTGTCCCTGTCTCCAAAACTCTAAGACACCCCATAACGTAAGTAATATCCGCCCTGCCTACGCGGTCGCGACGGGGCGCGACCCTCCCGTTCTTCGCACCACCCTGTCTCCAAAACTCCAAGACACCCCATAACGAAAGTAATATCCGTCCTGCCTACGCGGTCGCGTCGGGGCGCGACCCTCCCGTTCTTCGC
>JAFSTA010000097.1 GCA_017450695.1 Kiritimatiellia bacterium
AGCGGCGGACGGGTGGCGGGTAGCGTGTGGCTTGGTTGTTGTGAAATCGAAAGCGCTCGATAGCTGTCGATAGCTATCGAGTGCTTTCGAGAACGTCACGCGACGGAGTGCGACCGCTTTTTAGCTGGCGCGAGACGCCCCGCCGCTTTCAGTCGCGGAGTTCTTCGACTTTCTGGGCGGCTTCGCGCAGGAAGTCGTTGTTTTCCGCGAAGGGCGTGGAGAGGAATGCGTCCACGGCCTCGTTCGCCTTTTGGCGGTCACCCCAATACCGGTTACCCATGCAGAGGACATTCGCGTTGTTGATGGTGCGGCAGGCTTTCGTGGATTCCACCGACTCGACGACGGACGCGCGGATTCCCTTGAAGTGGTTCGCCGTGATCGCCACGCCCATCCCGGTTCCGCAGAAGAGGATTGCGCGGGTCGCTTCCCCGCGTTGGATGGCCTTGCATGCGCGGGTGGCGGCTTCGTAGTAGGGGACGGTCTCGCCGCCCTTTTTCGTGCCGAGATCCACGACCGTATATCCGGTCGCGCGAAGATGCTCGACGATGGAATCCTTCAGCGGCAGACCGGAGGGATCGGATGACACGAGGAGAACCTTGTCGTTGGCAACCGGTTTTTCGGCGGAGACGGCAACCGTGGCGACGGTGGCAGCTCCGAGGGTGGCGAGAAATGATCTGCGATTCATGTGTTTCCTTTCTTGTGCGGTGTTGCCGGATTCCGGTATCGTCGCCGGAATCCGTGTGATGATGCGTTAGGGCAGGACCGCGTCGGCGACCTTTGTATGCCCGTTGAAATAGACGGCCTGTCCGGTCGCGTCCATCAGGGCGCGCCAGAGGTCGCTGGAAAGGCTGACTTTCTGCCGCTCCAGCGTGGCGAGCTTGATCGGCACGAGCGTGTACCAGTCGTTCTGGTTGCCGACCACGCAGTCGGTCCGTCCCGCCATCGCGGCGTGTACGGCGTTTCTCGCGAGCATGTAGCAGCGGATGGCGTCGGTTCCGCGCGCGGGAACGCTACGGATCGTGTAACTCGGATCAAAGTACTTGACGGACGCGATCTGATTCGTTTCCTGAAAATACGTGGTGATGCGGTTTTTCAGGAATTCGCCGATGTCCTTCTTCAGGATGTTTCCGGATGCATCCTTGCGGATCGGTTCGTCGGCGATCAGCTTCTGTCCCGCACCTTCCGCCACGACAATCACGCAGTGGTCTTTGCCCGAGCGGAAACGGCGGTTGAGCGCTTCCAGCAGTCCGTGTTTGCCGTCCAGCTCGAAGTCCAGTTCGGGAATCAGGCAGAAGTTGACGACGGGATTCGCCAGCGTCGCGTAGGCCGCGATGAACCCGGAATCGCGCCCCATCAGCTTGACCAGGCCGATCCCGTTGAACGTGCCTTTCGCCTCGGTGTGCGCGGCGCGGATGATGTTGGTCGCCTCCAGCACCGCCGTCTCGAACCCGAACGAGCGGCCGACGAACTGCAGGTCGTTGTCGATTGTCTTGGGGATGCCCACCACGCTGATGTTCAGTTTCCGCTCTTTGCACTCCATCGCGATGTCGTGCGCGCAACGGAGAGAACCATCCCCGCCCACGCAGAACAGCAGGTTGATGTTCATGCGGACAAGCGTATCGACAATCTCGCCCGTGTCCTGTTGCCCCCGGGAGGAACCCAGCACTGTTCCGCCTTTCTCGTGGATCGTATCGACGCTGTCCGGATTCAGCATGATCGGTTCATACCCGTAGCGGGAAACCAGTCCGGCGTATCCGTAGCGGATTCCATAGATGGTACGGATGTTGTAATCGAATGTCAGGATTTCCACGAGTCCCTTGATTACGTGGTTCAGTCCGGGACACAACCCGCCGGCGGTGACAATCGCGACACGGCTCCAGGCGGGGTCGTGAAAAATCTTCTGGTGAGGTCCCGCACGCTCAAAGGAAGGTTCTTCTCCGAATTTCTTCGTCAGGAAGTGCAGGAACTTCTGGTTTTCCGTCACGATGATCCGTTCGTGATCTTCGATGAAATCGCTGCGGTTGCGGATCGGCGAGGGGATTTTGCATTCCCCCAGTTTCTCGACATCCAGCGTGTATTCCTGCGGGTTGGAAAGAATTCTCTCTAGAAAAGACATGGCACTCCTTTCAATCAGTTCGAAAACGCAATCCAGTATAGGGATTTGCCTAAAAAATTCAAGGGAAAAAGAAGGCGCTACGCGGGGGCGCGCGCTACGCGCCAGCTGAGAAGCTGGGAGGCGAGAGATAAGTAGCGGCTGCGCCGCCTAAGTGACCTTACGGCCTAAATGGGGCTGGCGCCCCTAAGTTGACTTAGAGAAGAAACGGCACTGGGATTCGTCTCGTGGCCCGCGTGTAGCATTTCCGGAAAATCCGGCTTACCCGACTTACCCAGCTTAGCACGCTTACCACGCTTGCCCGGTTAAAGGCAAGACGGGGACATGGAAACAACAGAAACAACATCGAGAACAACTTGAATCGGGACGGCTCGCAACCGCGAGCCGGATGGGAACCGTCGCGCGGTTGCGCGACGACCGCCGGCGAGTTGTCGATCCGTTGTTTGAGTTGTCGTCCTATTTCCTTCCCTCTCCGAAACTCCGAGACTCCCCGAAGCGAAAGCAATGGGCAGTCAGAAGGATTTGCCTCGCGCAGAGACGCGGAGCCGCAAGGGGAGGGTCGCGCCCCGTCGCGACCGCATTGCGTTTCCGGCATATCCGGAATGTCAGGAAAATCCGATTTGTCCGGCTTACCACGCTTGCCCGGCTTCCCCGACTAACTTCAAAGCTGGCAGCCTCCCCAATAGCTAATGGTCAGGTCAGGGGAGGAGCTGGATGCCGCCGATTTCCTTGGCCCAGTCGAACGCCTGTTTCCAGAAATTGCAGGTGAAGCCGACCGCGCCGAGCATCTTGGCTTGTTCTAGGTCTTTCTTCGAGTTGACGCCGTAGAGGCGGAACTCCAGACCGGCGGCGCGGATGGCGTCGGCATCCGCGCGCGTCATCACGCCGTAGGTCGATCCGCATCCCGGGCAGAACACCTCAATTCCGGCGGCTTTGCATTTCGCCGCGTATTCCGTTGCCTGGAAAGTCGTTCCTCGTTTCAGTCCCACCAGCCAGACCGTGCGGTATTTCGGATAACGCGACTTGAAATCCTTCAGCGCGGTGTAGTGGAACGAGGAAACGACGATGTTCGTCTCCGATAGTCCGGCTCTTTGAACCGCCGCTTCGAAGAGGTCTGCGTACTGCGGTGAGTACCCTTTGATTTCCGCCTGCAATACGCCGTGCTTCGGCACGACAGCCAGAACCTGGTCGAGTAGGGGAATGCGGTAGGTTTTCGGTAATCCGTCTGTTGTCCCAAGGTTTAGAGTCGCGACCTCTTCTTTCGTCAGATCCGCGATCTTTTTTTTGCATCCGGTGTATTTCTTCAGCTCGCCTTCGGCATGGATGCAGACCATTTGTCCGGCTTTCGTGTGATGGAAGTCGGTCTCGACCCACGTCGCTCCCGATTGGTATGCGCGACTGATGGCCTCGACGGTGTTTTGTGGCACATCCTTGTCCCACATACCTCGATGCGCAATGTTACGCATCACCAAGGGTTGTCCCGCCAGCGCGGGAAGGATGGATGCCGTGGCGCAAAGCCCAACGCAAACGATTGTGAGAATCTGATTCATCGTGTGTTTCCTTTCATTTTGTTAAACGAACATTCCTCTTGCCTTACCAGTAAGTTGGCTTGGGAAGCGAGGCGCTTCGCGCCAGCTGAGAAGCGGGGTGCTTCGCGCCAGCTGAGAAGATGAGAAGCGTGGTAGGCGTGTTAAGCCGGGAAAACCGTGTAAGCCGGATAGGCCGGAAAAACCGGATCAGCATTGCGGTCGCGACGGGGTGCGCCCCTCCCCTCTCGAACTTTGAACGCATCGGCATGGGTTCGTCTTCGGTGTTGCCGGCTACCGCCAGGTGAAGGTACCGTCGGCGGAGATTTCCGCTTCACGCTGGAAGTCGATCAGGAGGCTTCCGGAACAATGGCCGTAGGGATAATCCGCGAAGACGGGGCAGGGGAGCGAGGTTGCGAATGTCTCGAAGAATTGGTTCAAATTGGTGTGGTCCTCTCCCGTATGACGGAAATCGGCGAAGACCACCGCTGCCGCGTCCTTCAGAAAACCCGCGTCGCGCATCTCCAGAAGTTGCGACTTGAGCTGGTCAACGGGATAGTTGGCGGTACACTCGAAAAAGACAATGCGCCCCGCCGTCGAAGGGGCGATTCCCTTTTGGAAGAGATGGTGCATCCGTGTCACGTGCCCACCCATCGGAAGTCCTTTTGCCGTCCCCGACTTGAGTACCTTGACCTGGAGTGTTGGAAGCGGCGCACCGGCTAGCATCTTTCCGAACCAGTTGCGTGCCTTGGCTGTCCAGCTCCCGAACGAGGAGAGCATCGGTCCGGTATAGGGATGCCCGATCTGTTTTGCGAGCATTGTGTTGACGAGCAGCGTGACGTCGCTGAACCCGATGACCCGCATGTTGCGCGAACGCAGTTTCTCCCAGTCGATCAGCCCGATGACATCCGCCGCGCCCTTGCCGCCGCGTGAAAAGAGGAGGAGGTCGATTTCCGGATCGAGCCAGGCCTTCTCGAAAAGCCGTGCGCGCGTCTCGGCTGGTGCGACCTTCGGACCTTGCACGTTCGGCATGACCTTCACGCGGTATCCGGCGGAGACGATCAGGTTTGTTCCGCAATCGAATTTCTCTTTCGGGAGAATGCTTGATATCGACACGATACCGACCGTCTTCACGTCGGCGGGGAACAGATTACCCACCTTGTTCTTCATTCCCATCTCCGAGCCCATCGCTGCCCACGCGCACAACGTGCTCATGCCCCAAAACATCCAATGCTTCATCTCCAACTCTCCTGATTTCTTGGTGTCGATTCTCATCCGGAAGTGCCAAGAATCGGCGGGGAAATCTGTCGAACCACATGAAAAAACCACTTTAGCAAACCATACCACACCCGTCAATGATGAATCCCGCCCAAAAGCGAATTTCGTATTCATTCTGTCTTGATTCTGCCGGTGGGATTCGGTATAATTACCCTTTTGTTTGTGGTTGCCGGAGGATTTCGGCGATCGCCGAGACGGTAGGAGCCGCCTCACAAAGGAAGGAGAAAGAAGATGAAAGAAGGAATTCACCCTGAGTATCAAGATGCGACCATTACCTGCGCTTGCGGGAATGTGATCCATACCCGTTCCACGCGCAAGACGATGAACGTCAACACCTGCGCCGCTTGCCACCCTTATTTCACGGGCGCGCAGACGATGGTTGACACGGAAGGCCGCGTCGATGCGTTCCGTAAGCGTTACGCGAATTTCAACCTTTCCGCGAAGGCGAAGAAATAACCCCACGTTCGCTCGATGATACCGAAGGAACAAATACAGCGCGTCCTGGAGAAGATCAAATCCTGTGAAGCGGATTTGTCGGATCCGGGCGTGCTGGGGAATCCCAAGCTGTACCGCGAAAAAGTTCGCGAACACGCTTCCTTGAAGAAACTGGAGAGCTCCGCGCAGAATTATTTCAAGCTGCTGGACGATCTGGAGGGGAATCGCGTGCTGCTCGCCGAGGAGTCGGATGCGGAGATGGCGCAGATGGCTCAGGAGGAGATCGCGAAGATCGAGGAGGCTTTGCCGCAGGCGGAGCGCGAGGTTCTGGTCTCGCTGTTGCCGCAGGACGCGGTGGATTCCCGGAACGCGGTATTCGAGGTGCGCGCCGGAACCGGCGGGGAAGAGGCGGCGCTTTTTGCCGCTGACCTCTTCCGCATGTATTCCCGCTACTGCGAATCGGTCGGATGGAAGATCAATGTCATGGATTCCAGTTCGACGGACATGGGCGGGTACAAGGAAATCGTTTTCACCGTCGTCGGCGAGGGATCGTACGGCGCGTTCCGTTTCGAGAGCGGGGGCCACCGTGTCCAGCGCGTTCCCGTTACGGAGGCGCAGGGGCGGATTCATACTTCCGCCGCCACCGTCGTGGTCTTTCCCGAGGCAGACGAAGAGGACGATATTCAAATCCCGGAGTCTGAACTTCGGATCGATATTTTCTGCGCGGGCGGACATGGCGGACAAGGCGTGAACACGACCTATTCCGCAGTACGCATCACGCACCTGCCGACCGGCTTGGTCGCGCAGTGCCAGGACGAGCGGAGTCAGCACCGCAACAAGGAAAAGGCGATGGCGGTGTTGAAATCGCGTATCCTCGATATGCAGCGTCAGAAGGAAGAGGCGGAGTTGGGACAGAACCGGCTCAGCTTGCGCGGGTCTGGCGACCGTTCGCAACGGATTCGCACCTACAATTTCCCGCAGAATCGGATGACGGATCACCGAATCAACCTGACGCTTTATTCTCTCGACCGTATGATGGAAGGCGACATGAAGGAACTCTTGGATTCCCTCCACGCCTTTGATGCCGACCAGCGGCTTAAGCAACAGTTCGAAAAAACGGTCTGATTGTCTAGAGACGGCACCAAGTGCGCCGTTTTCGAGTTTTGAGCGGGAAGGGCGTACCCCGTCCCGTCCTCACAGCTTTTCAGCTTGCCTGCTTCTCAGCTGGCGCAGGGTTCCAGTTGCGCGAATTCCGGTGTTTGAAAGGGAGAGGAATTGTGCTAGAATGGGTTTCGTCTTTCATTCATACGGAGGTCACAGATGAAACGGTTGATTCTTTCTTGGGGACTGGTTTGCGGAATCGCGTGCATGGCGGTTGCGGATCAGAAGGTTTGGCTGGACGAGATGGACTTGGGGCTGATGTCTTGCGCATGGAAACGTCCGCAGCGCAACAAGAGCGTCGAGGGCGCCCCGCTCCGCATCTTCCGCACGAACATGGAACGAGGCGTCGGTACCCATGCGCGTAGCCGTCTGCTTGTCGAACTCTCCGATGCGATCGCATTTGACGCGCAGGTCGGAATAGACGCGGAGGTCTTGAACTCCGGCGATGGGTCCGTGCGCTTCCGCGTGATGTCGGGTAAGACCGTGCTGGCCGACACCGGTGTCCTCACCAAGCGGAAGGGACCCGTTCCGATTCACGCGGATCTGAAAGGCGTGAAGCTCATCGCGCTTGAAGTGTCGGAGGCGGGCGACGGCGACAACTTCGATCACGCGGACTGGGGCAACGCTTACTTCACCGTGGCGGACGGCGGCAAGGTCAAGGCGATCGCTCAGCCGGAAACCAAGCAACTCGGCGTCTTGACTCCGCCAGCGCCCGCCGAGCCGCGTCTGGTCGGTCCCAAAGTTTTCGGTGTCCGTCCGGGAAGCCCGATCCTCTTCCGTTTCTCCGCCACGGGAGTTCGTCCGCTAACCTTCACAGCGAACCATCTGCCCAAGGGTGTCTCGCTGGATGAAAAGACGGGAATCCTCTCCGGTTCCGTCAACGAGAAAGGCGCCTACGAGATCTCGGTTTCCGCGAAGAACGCGAAGGGAACCGTCACCGCGCCTTTCACTCTGCAGGTGGGCGAGACCATCGCCCTGACGCCGCCGATGGGGTGGAACTCGTGGAACTGCTTTGCTGGCGCCGTCTCCGAGGAGAAGATCAAGAGCGCGGCGCGCGCGATGGTGGAGAGCGGCCTTGCCGACCACGGTTTCTCCTACATCAACATCGACGACTATTGGCAGAACCACGAGAACCCGAAGAATGACGAGACGCTGAAGGGGCCTGCCCGTGACGAGCGGGGACGTATCGTGCCCAACAAGCGGTTCCCGGACATGAAGGCTCTCGCCGATTATGTGCATGGACTCGGTTTGAAAATCGGGCTGTACTCCTCGCCAGGCCCCCTCACCTGCGGCCATTGCTACGGCAGCTGGCAACACGAGATGCAGGATGCGCAGTCCTACGCCGAGTGGGGATACGATTACCTGAAGTACGACTGGTGCTCCTACGGCAAGGTCGCGAAGAACGAGGACAGCAACCTCCTGTATGTGATGAAGCCCTACACGTTGATGGGCAAGTGTCTGCGTGCGCAAAAGCGCGACATCGTGTACAGCCTTTGCCAGTACGGCATGGGGAATGTTTCGGCGTGGGGCGACCGCGTTGGCGGGAACACCTGGCGAACGACGGGCGACATCCGGGACACCTATGACAGCATGCGCTCGCTGGCGGACAAGCAGGACGGCCTGGAAGTCTTCGTCAAGCCCGGCAACTGGAACGATCCCGACATGCTGGTTGTCGGCAAGGTCGGTTGGGGGCATCTCCACGACAGCAAGCTGACGCACAACGAGCAGTACACCCACATTTCGCTCTGGTGTATCTTTTGTTCTCCGCTCTTGATCGGGTGCGACATGACGCAGCTGGATGAATTCACGCTGAACCTGCTGACGAACGACGAGGTGCTGGAGACCAACCAGGATCCGTTGGGGAACGCCGCCAGCCGCATCTACCGCGACGAGGATTTCGAGATTTGGACGAAGCGGATGTCCGACGGTTCGACCGTCGCCTGCCTGGTCAACCGCAGTTACGACGAGGTTCCCGCGAAGTTCAACTTTGCGGACGCGGGGCTTTCCGGCAAGTACCGGATGCGCGACCTCTGGCGGCAGCAGGACATCGGCATCTCCGAAAACGCGTACCAGACCACGTTGCTGGCGCACGGTTGCTCGCTGATTCGTCTCTTCCCGGTGAGGTAGGACGGGGCGGTCATGTTGGTTACGCGTGTTTGGCTGGGCGCTATGCGCAAGCTGAAATGCCGAGAAGTGAGGGGAGGGGCTTTCCCTTGCCCGGTTGCAGGTGTTTGAGATGTCCGCGTTCGATTGGAAAGTTTTGCATGTGAAGCCGCGTTGCGAGAAGAAGCTCGTGACCTGGTGTACGAACCTGCACGTTCCGTGTTATCTGCCGCTCTGCCAGAAGAAGCGGATCGTGCAGCGTCGCAAGGTCTTTGTGGAGTTGCCGCTCTTTCCGGGGTACGTTTTCGCCGAGTTCAAGACGGAACAGTACAAGCTGTCGATCCTGCAAAGCCAGCACGTCGTGAGGATCATCGACCCCGGTCACAACATGCGGTTGGCGAAAGAGCTGGTGATGATCCGCAAGGCGCTTCGCCTGAACCCGGATGTCTCTCCCGAACCTCCTCTCGTGAAGGGATGTCACGTGAGGATTGTCTCCGGTCCCTTCATGGGGATCGTGGGGATCGTGGAACAGGTGAAGAAAAAGATGCGCGTCATCCTCAACGTGGAAATGATCGGGCAGTCGATTTCCGTCAACGCCAACTCGGACGAGGTGGAGGTGATTCGGGAGTGACGAGGGCGGCTGACGCCGCCAGCTGAGAGGCTGAGAAGCTGAGAAGAAGGGAGTAGGCAGTGGGGAGGGACGCGCCCCGTCGCGTCCGTGTGGACAAGGGTGGGGCGAAAAGCTGGAAGCGAGTCCGCTGCTCGCGCTTACTGGGGAATGGAAATGAGGATAACTGTTTGATTGTTCACCAATCTCCATTGGCACAATTGTCCACCAATCGCAACTGCCCATTTGTAGTGGTGGCATTTGTGAACAATGGAGTGATGGGCAAGGCAAGGTTTGGTCATGTCTGCGAAAGAGGTTTTTTACAATGCGATGGTTCTGCGTGAACCGTACTCTGGCGTGGAGGTGACGGTTCACCAGCTCGCCTGTTCGCTCGCGCAGTTCGGTTCTTTCCCGATTCGCTGTTGCATTCCGAGAGGGCAGCGGGAGATACCCGTTCCCGCGAAGGGTGACTTCCGCTTGATCTACGCCTCGGAGAAAACCGCGCGGTCGCGCATGATGCGGATTCTCTGGGAACAGACCGTCCTCCCCGTGCTGTTGTGGCGGAACCATGCCTCGCTGCTGCACAATCCCGCCTATGTCTCGCCGTTGTTGACGCCATGCCCGACCGTGGTGACGATTCACGATCTTCATGTGATGACCCATCCGCAGTTCTGCCAAAAACGGAACCGGCTCTATTTCAACCTGATGATTCCGCAATCCGTGCGGAAAGCTGCCGCCGTCATCGTCTTTTCCCGTTACACGAAGCAGACCGTGTTGAACCGTTTTCCGCAGGTCGCGGAGAGGATTCATGTGATCCCGCCCGGTTTGTCGGAGGCGTTCTGTCGCTGTACCGATTTCGCAAACCTCCAGCGGGTGAAGCAGAAGTATCGTTTGCCGACCTCGTTTCTGCTGTTTGTCGGGGACATGACCTCGCGCAAGAACATCAGCGGCTTGCTCAGCGCGTTCGTGATTATCCAGGGCGAACGTCCCGATCTTCATCTGGTTCTGGCGGGCGCGAACACGCCGGAGGTATTGGCGTCGATCGAACGGTTCACGCGCCAGCACGATATCCGGCATCGCGTCCGGTCGATCGGCTATGTCAACCAGACCGACCTGCCCGTCCTGTATTCTCTGGCGCAGGCGTTCGTTTTTCCCTCGCACGACGAAGGATTCGGGCTGCCGCCGCTGGAGGCGATGGCGTGCGGATGCCCGGTCGTCTGCAGCGGCGGCGCGGCGCTGGACATTTGCGGCAAGGCCGCCGTGCTGTGCGAACCGAGCGACCACACCTCCATCGCAACGGCGGTCAGCGCGTTGCTCGACCATCCCGACATCCGCCGCGAGAAGGTGGAGGCTGGTTACAAAAAGGCGTCTCTCTTCTCCTGGAAGAAAGCCGCCCTCGCCACGGAAAAAGTGTACCGGCTCGTGATGGGGATGACGAACGGCTCCCGTCCGAAATCTTGCCGGTAGGTTGGTCGGGTAGCTGTTAGCTTTTAGTTGTTAGCTGCTAGGTGGTGGCTAGTGGTTCTAGGGATTCTAGAACGTCTAGGTAAGATGCGGGAGGGGTGCGCCCCGTTCAGAACTCTGAACTTCGAACTCGAACTGATGCAGTGACATTCCAACCTTCCGATACGCACACGTCTCATGTCCCTTCTTTTTCAGCTTTCACGCTTTTCAGCTTCTTAGCTGCCGCGCGTGGCGCCTCTTATCCCGTGGTTTTCAAATTGTCCAACAGAAAACTTTAGGATGAATATTCCCCAGCACGGTACGGAAACGCCCGTCGAACGTATTTCGGTTTTCCCAAGATTTTTGATTTCCGCAAAATATTCTATATTTTTTGCGGTTGCATCCGCAAATTATTTCTGGTATCGTATGGGCAAAGGAGCATTCTATGTATATCAGACGAGATTTCGAGAACCTCTTCGCCAAGACGATTCGTTCGCGCAAAGTCTTGATTGTCTATGGCTCGCGCCAGACGGGAAAGACTACCGTTATCGAGAGAATCCTGGAGGATCAAGATATTCAAGATGCAGGAGTGGTTATACTGGATGGCGATGTGAAAGCTCACCGTGACATGCTTTCTTACGAGTCCATGACGCCCGAACGCGCCCGGTCAATCATCGGAACAGCCAAAACCCTTTTTATCGACGAGGCACAGAAGATTCTTGATATTGGGATTACGCTCAAAATCATCCATGACAAGATCAAGAATCTCCGCATCGTGGCGACGGGATCTTCTTCGTTTGAACTCTCCGAAGAGGTTGGAGAACCCCTTACAGGACGCATGGCTAGTTATGTCCTGCCGCCGTTATCCTTCACGGAATTGGCCGCTGCGACTTCGAACGCTACTGAGATTTCTGCGCTTCCTACCCGACTACGACTCGGTTCCTATCCGGAGATAGCGGTCTCCGTGACGGAAGCGGATGCAATCGAGAACCTCGGTCAGCTTTGCGAGTCCTATCTTTTCAAAGATGTCCTCAAGTGGCAGAATGTAAAACATTCCGAAATGCTGTCCAAGCTCCTTCGCGCCCTTGCGCTACAAATCGGGAACGAAGTTTCGTACAAGGAAGTCGGTGACATCGTCGGCATCGACAATGAGACCGTACAATCTTATGTGGAAAGACTCGAAAAGGCTTTTGTCTTGTTCAGATTGCCGGCGTTCTCCCGAAATCTACGGAACGAACTGAAGAAGTCGCGAAAGATTTATTTTTGCGACGTGGGAGTCCGAAACGCCGTTCTCGGAAATTTTTTGCCGCTTGACTGCCGTGACGACACGGGGCACCTCTTCGAGAACTATCTTATCTGCGAACGGATGAAGAATAACAATGTGAAGAGAAAGGACGTCATGCCTTATTTTTGGCGTACCATGGTTCCTGGAGACGGAGAGGTAGATTACATCGAGGTGTCGGCAAATGGTGGAATCGCCGCCTACGAGTTCAAATGGAATCCCGCAAAAGCAACGAAGGCAAGACCTTCGAAACGGTTTTCAACCGCCTATCCGGATGCCCAATGGCATTCTATCTCGACCAACAACTATGCGGCTTTCGTGTCGGGCGAAATCTAAACCGTGGGAACGGGGCGCGTTGGGACAGTTTTTTGTTAGCCCCGTAACCCGCGCCCGCACGGGAATGCAAAA
The DNA here is from genome assembly GCA_017450695.1 of Kiritimatiellia bacterium. Classification (GTDB taxonomy): domain Bacteria; phylum Verrucomicrobiota; class Kiritimatiellia; order RFP12; family UBA1067; genus RGIG8368. The sequence continues at coordinate 12,357 of JAFSTA010000097.1, forward strand.
GAGATTAAGTCGCGCGCGCCTCACGCAGAGCCGCGAAAGGCCGGTATTAGTTTTCTCGCTGTATGACGCTTATCTTGTGATTGAAGTGGCTCGATTCATGCGGCTTGGGTGTTTCATCCACGAGTTCAGGCGAATCTCCTGCAACCCACCTGGCAAATTTCGGCGTAGCCACAATTTTTAGCCACAATTTTCTCTTGAATGCATTCATTCCGAAATGCTATGCTCCCGTTTCCGTTAGGGCGGTGAACCCGTGAACGGGACGAAGGAACGGATATGGCTAAATATCTCGATCCCAAGGCAGATCTGACATTCAAAAGGGTATTCGGTGAACACGCGAATCTTGTCGCAAGCCTCTTGAATTCCCTCTTGCCGCTTCCGGCGGGGGAGGAGATTGCCGACATCGAATACATGTCGTCAGAGAGTGTGCCGCGCACGAACTTCGGCATGAACAGTATCGTTGACGTCCTGTGCAAGACTCGGGACGGACGACAGTTCATTGTGGAGATGCAGATGTTCTGGACGGCGGACTTCAAGGACAGGGTCCTTTTCAATTCCGCCAAGGTGTACGTCGATCAGCTGGAGCATGGCGACGCCTTCTCGCTCCTGCGCCCCGTCTATTCGCTGAACCTGGTCGATGAGGTGTTTGAGAAGGACGTGCCCGACTTTATCCACCACTACCAGATGGTACACGAGAAATATACAGACAAGGTCATCGATGGGGTCCACCTCGTCTTTGTCGAACTGCCCAAGTTCAACCCGCAGAGTATCGCCGAACGGAAGATGGCCGTGCTCTGGCTCCGCTTTCTCACCGAGGTGTACAAGACACCGGACGAGGTGCCGCCGGAGTTCTTGGAAACCCCGGAGACCCGCCAGGCCGTCGAACTCGTCGAGGAGTCTGGATATACGCGAGAACAACTGAGGGGCTACGACAAGTTCTGGGACTACGTGCGCGTGGACAAGGCACTTGCCGCCGCTCCCGAACGCAGTTACAAGGCGGGGTTACGGGAAGGCAAAGAGGCGGGACTACGGGAAGCGAAGATTCAGACCGCCCGGCAGATGAAAGCCGATGGCATGATTGCGGAAACAATCGCGAAATATACCGGTCTAACCGTCGGCGAGATTATGGAGCTGTAACGTTTCGCAGGATAGGCGTGTTCAGCAGGACGCGAAGCGCCAGCCGAGAGGCTGAGAAGCGTGAGAGGCCGGGGATGGGATACGTGGCGGCTGCGCCGCTTAAGTGGCCTTACGCCGAAATGGGGTCGGCGCCCCTAAGTTGGTTGGGCTGCGGAGCGACGTTGGGCGATGCGCGACACTTTTAGCCACGGCGGCAAAACCTCTGCGTCCTCCGCGCCTCTGCGTGAGGAAAAAAGATCGACGGTACCTTCGTACCTTTCATTGCGGATGCGACGGGGCGCGACCACGCAAGAAAATTAAATCGCTTCGCTTTAAATGGTGAAATGGTTCAATTGACGAGCCGACGGAAAGCGACAAGGAGTGCCGCTTCCCCGATTTTGCGAGCTGTTTCCCTTCGCGTACTTTGCGGATTTTGCGCGAGACAAATTTACCTTCATTTCCATTCCCGCGTACAACGCGGGCTAACAAGCTACCCGCTACAAGCCAACAGCTAAGGTAGAAAGGAAACAACGGAGACAACTTCAAGGACAACTGTCATTGGACATGCGGGCCAACCTACCCGCGCCCATTCCAAAATCAGGATGGCGGCTGAACGGAACGCTGGTTTTGCGAGAGGAATCACACGGGCGGGTTAGCCCACGCACCTTCTACAGGGTTGTTCTCGATGTTGTCCCTGTTGTTTCCCAATCCTTCCCGTCACGATGGATTGGACGCGACGAGTCGCGTCCCTCCCATTCTTTGCACCCACTATCTCCGAAACTCCGAGACTCCCCGTAGCGAAAGCAAGATGCGCTCTGACGAAGCGGACGCGACGGAGCGCGTCCCTCCCATTCGGACGCGAGGGAAAAGGAGTGCGACATGCGACGAGTGACATACGGTGTGGCACGAGACATGAGACGAGTCCCAGTGCCGCTTCTTAACAGGCGGCATCCGCGTTGCCCTCTGCGCCCTCAGCGACTCCGCGTGAGAACTGACAGCCTTCAGCGAATTTGATGCAACCATGCGGACGCGACGGAGCGCGTCCCTCCCGTTCAATGCGCGAGGCAAAAGGCAAGTATCCCAACTTACCCGGCTTGACACGCTTTCCCGGCTTACTCCAACGGTTCTGCCGCGATCAGCTTGCCGCCGGTGAAGTAGATGAGCCCTTCGCCGAGGCGCAAGACCACCTGCCGCTTTTCCGTATCCCATTTCGGGTTCAGCTTGCGTCCTTGGTAGTTGGTAAACGCGACGCGGTCGGAAAAGGTGAGTCGGTAGTCCCGTGCTGCGGAAAGCGTCCAGACGGCGCCCGCGATTGTCCCGTCCGGCAGTTTCCAGTGCGGGCAGTAACAGTTGGCGGCTTCGTTCTTCCAGTTGCCGTCGATCACCGTGGAATTCGCGGGACGGCATTTCGTCAGCGTCCAGTAAGAGGCGAGGGCGGGTTTCGGCTGGAATTCGCGGTGGACGATGCCGAAGTGCGATTCGCCGTCGCTGTCGTCCCACTCCGGCGACTGGAACTCGTACCAGAAGAAACGCTCCACTCCGTTCTGCAAGGCGATCAGCAAGGCTCGCGGCAGAAACTCTCCCTGTTGCTTTTCGTTGATCGCGCGGTCATTCATGTTCATGAAACCGCAGGTGATGAACGCTCCCTTCAGGTCACTGTTATACTTGTACACGGCGGCGGCTGTCGCCGTGTATCCATCTTTTGCGGCTCCCGTCAACAGGGGAATGAACTGGTCGCCTTCCTTCGCGTTGGCGAAGGGACGGAAAAAGCGCTGGGCTTTTTCTTGCGGGAGTTCGATTCCCTTGCCGGCCTCTGTCGGTTTGACGTCCAGCTGCTCCGGTAACTTCTTGTTCGTCCACCAGGCTTCCTCTTGGATGCGCAGTCTCCGCCGGCATTCATGCGGGGCGATCTTGTCGGTCTTGACCCACTTGTTCAGTTTCTCGTCGCGCACATAGGCGGTCCAGATCGGCATTCCGCCGGGCTGGAACCAGACACCGCCCTTTTGGACGAAGGTGAAGAGATCCTCGAACAGATCGGCGGGAAATGCCTCTCCGGCGCTCAGCATCACGGCATCGACACCCATTTTTTGGATTTCGGCGCGCAACTCATCCGCGTCCATCGGCTTCAGGATGGAGTTGGCCGGCCATTCACCAGCCTCGAAGAAACGGGCGGGAACCTTGCAGCTCTCGATTCGGGCGTCTTGCAGAAGCCCGATCCGCCAGTGTTTCCGCTCCGGATTCGCGACGCGCAGTCCTGCGGCGGCGATTCCCCGGAGGGAGGGGGAGGGCGTGGCGTGTGTGGGCCACCCCAGCTCCGTGATCCAGATGGGCTTTTTCTCGTCCCCGTACTTCGCCATCAGTTCACGCAGTTTCACAATCTTCTCCTCCAGCGAGCTTTCCGGCGGATGGGGTTGCGAATAGGGGTGGATGTTCATGATGTCGAAAGAATCCTTCCCTCCTGCCTTGTACACGTTTTCGATGAACTCGTAGGGGACGCCCGCCGTACCGCCGAACGCCACACGCAGTTTCGGGTTGACGGCTTTGATCGTCTCGTAGGTTCTCTTCAGGAGCTTCGCATAATCCTCGGCGTTCGGGTTCTTCCAGAATCCCTCGATGTTCTCCTCGTTCCACACCTCCCAGACGGGAAGGTTATTCTGATAACGCTCCACCACCGTGCGCACGAAATTCGCCCACTGGTCCAGGTGCTGGTGCGCGGGATAGGCGAACTTCGGCGCACACCCCAGAATCGGAAGCAACTGGATATTTGCGTTTTCCATCCGACGGATCAGTTCATCGTACTTTTTGAAATTCCATTTTCCGGGTGAGTTTTCGAGGTGTACCCAGTCGAAATCGGAACGGACCCATGTGATACCCGCCTGTTGCAACTGCGGGAAAAACTTGTCCGTGTTCTGAAACTCGTCCCGCGTCACATGGGAACAGATTCCGTACGGGTTCCCGTTCTGCTGGGCGGCGAAAATCATGGTCGCCGCCGTGGCGGCACCAAGGCAATACCAGAAATGCTGCATCCTATCCTCCTTCACTTTCATTCCGCTTTCCACGCGGAAAGCACCTCCATTGTAGCATATTTTGGGAGAAGTGTGTAGATGGTAGGTGGTTGGGTGGTTAGTCCGTGGCCCACATTGGCGCACGGGAATGTAGATGGGGAACGTTGAGGCGGTAGTGAATTATCGAAAGCAATCGACAGGAATCGAAAGCAATCGAAAGCAATCAAAAGTAATCGACACTAGCCACCTCTTTTGCGGTCACGTTGGCTCCGACGACTGCTCAGAACTTCGAATTGGCGCGTAGCGTCCTGCCGCTTTCCTCTCACCGTGTGATGCGGAGGCGGAAGAATTGGGCGGGAGCATTGGTGATGGGAACGGACCAGGTGAAGGGGAGTCCCGTTCCGTCGAGTTCCACCGCGCCTTCGACCGGTGTCCAGACTGCGGAGATCAGATTGGTGGTGGTCTCGACCGTGTAGCGGTATCCCGCTTCCGTTTGCCACGAGAATCCGAAACGGTTGCCGGTGGTTTGTACGCCTTGCAGGAATGTTTCGGGATAGGCGATCAGGAGACGCCAGTCAAAGGCATAGAACGGCGTATAAGGATCATTGCTCTGCACGAGGATTGTCACCGTGTCGTCATCGAGCGGCGCCGTCGTCGGGGTGTTGTACCAAGAGAACGCCTTTCGTCTGCCTGCCGCGATTTCAAACGGGAAGTTTGGACCGGACGGCGTGTTGAACGCGGGACGCGAGAGCAGGGGATAGACGGCGATGTCATCGATATACCATCCCTCCAAGTCGGTGTTGTTGTCGCCGCCAAAATGGAAGCGGAACCGGACGTCCTCTCCGAAAAGCCCGTCCGCATCCGGAAGGAGTTCCGCGAGGTCGAAGGTGACGCGCTGCCACTCTGCGGTCTGGATTCCTGAGAAGCAGGGAATCCCATCTTCCCACGGCGATTTTTGCCAGCCGTACATTTCATGCGTGTAGGGGCCGGGCAACAGCCGGAAGGTCTCGTTCGTTCCGGTGGCGTATTCGACGATGCCGGCGTCGTAGGCGCGGTGGGGACTGTTGCGGTCGGTCTCCGCAAGGATCTTGTGCAGGAAGGTGAGCCGTGCGTTCCTCCCGATGCGGCAGGCGGGGAAGGTGATCGTCGCGTGGACGGACTCGCCGTTCCCGAGTGCGGAGTCGAGTTGCGCGTGCAAGGAGTAGGGGGCGGAGGCGCACTCATTGGTAGTGATCGTCCACGGTTGACCGATGGACTCCGCAGACCAGGTGGGCGTTAGGTCTGTCACGGCATCACAGCGCGCGAAGGAGACGACACCGGTCAGCGTGTCGTTCCCGTGGTTTACCAGACGGTTGGTCCAGGTGACGGTGGGATCGTTCGCGTAGGCGGTGACCGTATGCGGAAGGAGGTAGGAGAAATCGGCGAGCGGATAAACTGTGAAGAGAAGATTGGTTTCGGAGGTCGCCACGTATCCCGCCGGGTCGCTCGCCTGGATGTAGTACTCGATGAGGTCGGCAGGTTGCGTTTTGCTGGAGAACTCCGCACGGTAAAGATCTCCCGTCACGCAAGACAGTCGGGTTTCGTGCCAGCCTCCGCCGTTGCGATTCCAGAATACGGAGGCGTTGGAGATGCGGCACGAGTCAGTAAGGCGCGCCTCCAGCGTGAAAGGTCCGGGCCGCAGCTGTTCCTCATCGAGTGGCGTGAATTCGATCACGGGAGCGGCGGGGACGGAGGTGGCATCCAGCGGATCCGTACGGTCCGCGTACTCTTCCGCCAACGTGAAGCCGTCCGCGTCATCGTCCCCGTTCGGGGCGTTGCCGATCTCTCCGTAATAGCGGTACTCGTACCAGTCGGGAATCCCGTTGCCGTCTTCATCTTGCTCTTCCGGTTGGTAACACGCGACCAGTGTGTGCGCGGCGGTGATTGGCTGCCCGGTCAAGGTTCTCGGCGGTCTTCCCGACCGAGAAAGGATTTTCGCCCCGTCCAGCCTCCAGTATGTGAAGACTTGATTCGTTCCGGTTTCATCGGAATAGACGAGCGGGATATCCGGAAACTCGCAGTATTCGCCGTCGTCCGTCCAGATGTTGGTCGCGACAATCCCGTCGGGGCGGGAGGAAATCGCGAGCTGGTACTGGAGCTGCCACCGCCAGCAGTGGAAGGAGTCTTCGGCGATCTCGAACCGGTTGGTTGTCAGGTCGGTTGTCGCGGGGGCGGAACCGCCGCCGACCGCCCCGTTGAATCGCATTCTCCGTGTGTCGGAGAGTGGTACGAGGAGGGGCGCGGTAAGCGTGATCGGAAGTCCGGAAGCCGAGTGGTGGAGTCCGTAGTCCGGTGTCACCTCACCGTATTGCGCGGGGGAACCTAGAATGGAGAGGGAGAGTTTTTCCGTTGTGAAGAATCGGCAGGTCTCTCCGTCGGCGGGGAAGTAACCGGTTACTCCGGCCGCGTTGACCGCTCGCAACTGGTAGTCGATTCGTGTGTTGACGGGGTGGGCGGGGATGAACGATTCGTACAGGTTTCCCTCCACCTGCGACATGAGCTGCGTGTGGATTTCGTCGGACGTGTCGCTCCGCCAGAGCAGGGTGACGCTTGCCGGATCGTAGATGCCGATCGGTTCGACAGCGCAGGAGATGCGGTAGGGAAGGTTGGTTTCGTAGGTGTTGATGAGTGGCGTGTGTTCGAACGAGGGCGGCGTCTGGTTGATCGCCTTCGCAAAGGGAAGCGCGGGATCGCCGAAGAGATTGACTTCGTAGTACGCCCAACGCCAGAGCGTGTATTGCGTGGCGGAGATCAACGGCAGGTTCGCGAGTCGCGAGGCCTCGTTGATTTCGCCGAATCGGGTTGCCGTCCCGCGCAGGGCCGCGTCCCAAAAGGCGCGGTGGAAATTGTGGTTGAATCCTCCGACCGAACCGGTGTATTCCCAGCTGTCGCGTGAACTCATGACGGTTCCGACCGCGAGATTCGTCGCGGTCACCAGCACTTCCGCGAAGCAGTCGTTGACGTCGTAGGCGCCGGCTTGGCATGCGCCGGAATAGACGAAATAGGGGATGTCGTTTGAGATGGCGAGGAGGCGGTTGCGGCAGGTTGCGTCCGAGATGGTAATTTTCATGCAGCTCTTGGGCCTACCGTGTCCCAGATGGTTGATTGTGGCGAAATTGCCCTCTAGCAGGGCGAGCGCGTCGTTCTGCGTCCAGTTGCCTGCGGTGGAATCGTACAGCGTGGTGGAGAGGAAACGGTTGGAGTAGATGGAGGTTTCATACCCGATGGTGTCAATCCAGTTCTTGTCGCTGCCGAATCGCAACTCGTCCATAAACCCGTCCGCATAGACCATCGTCCCGAAGTTGACCTCCTCTGCCGCGAACGCATGATTGTCAAACGCGGACGCGGGCGCGTTCTCGTAGAGGATGGTTTTGCGCACGAGGTTGGCGACTTCCGCGGGTGTCTCGACGGGAAATCTGCCGACCATCACCTCTGCGGTCAGATCGACGTCACCGCCGCCATCCCCATCCCCCAGTTCTCCGTAGATGCCGTTACCGTTGTGGTCGAACTCGCCGTCCAGGCACCCGAAGTAAATCGCGTCAGCGGGAATCGATTCGCGGTAAATCTTGATGATCGCGTTGTACTGCGTGTAAAGAGGTATGCAGGGAATCTGTCGATGCGTCCCGCCGATCAGCAGATAGCGCAAGCCGCAACGCGCGTGGGCGTCTTGCGCAAAAGCGCGGACTTGGATTGCAAGGTTCGTTCCCGGATAGTGTTCCGCCACCCATTCCGTTGTGTAGATTGCCGGACGGAAACCGTCCCTGCGGCGTTGTTCCAGCAGGGTATCAAAGTTCCATTCTTCCGTCCGGTTGGTCGCCAGCGCGGCCGGAGCGAGAATGACGTAATCGTTCGTCACGGTTGAATCGAGCGGGGAAGGCGTATCGGCGAGAAGACGTGGCGCGGATGGTTTTTCGGGCGTTTTGGCGAGGGCGACGGTGATCGTGATACGGCGGGCGGAGCGGAGCAGGTTGCGGCGGGGATTCCAGCGGATTGGGAAGAGCGGAATGGAAAGACGGTCTTTCCCGTTGATCCGATCGACTCGCCACTCACCCGCGAGCGTCTGTGGATAGAATGCGTCAACACCATAGACCGTCGCATCCGCCGGAATATCGGGCAACCGTTCCGCGCCCGTCGGCAACTGCGCCCACGGGACGGTGGCGGACAGGGATTCGTCCGAGGGCGTTGCTTCCCTACAGTCGATGGCGGTGACGGAATATCCGGACGGAATCTCCAGCGTGACGGGCAGGACAGGCAGGAGCGGTTTACCGGGGTGCGGATCGAGCTGGCCGCCAGGGAGTTCGATGATTGCTTCCCCGTGGCGGATTGCAATCTCCGGTTGCGGCACCGTGATTTCCCGAACGATGGATACGTCTGCCTCGGCTGGCTTTTCACACCGGCCGGTGTGCGTCCAGCAAAGGCAGCAGAGAGAAAGGATCCATGTCAGGCGTCTCATGGCGTATGGTCCGGTTGTCGCGTTCCCGTGTGTTTCAGACGGCAGTTCCCTTCGGCAGGATGAAGGTACAGGTCTGCCCCCGGTTTTCTTCCAGATGGATGTCCCAGTCCTCGGGACGCTTTTCCTTCGGCAGGGGATGCGGGAAGTAGAAATCCGACTGGCGCAGTTCCGCGACCGCACGATCCGGACGGATTCGGAAAAGCGTATAGCCGATGTCGCCCCAGTGTCCGGTGGAGGGCAGGCAGAGCGTACGGAGGGTTCTGGAATTGGTCCAGTCCGCTTTCACCCACCCCTTCGTCCAGCGGTGGTGGTGGCCGTGGATGAATCCTGCGACCTGTGGCGTATTCACAAGAAGCTTGTCGAGCTTTAGCTCTTTGATGCTGTGGTGCGCGCTGACGAAGACCGGTTTCTTGTAATTCTGGAGGGTCAAAGCGAGCCATTTGCGTTGTTCGGGGTCGATCAATCCGCCGCCGATTCCCTTGCCCGACGGTTCGTGTTGCAGACTGTCCAGCATGATCAGATCGAGGTGCTGGGTTTCCACGACGGAAACGATCCGTCCGGGAACCGGGCTGGTCTTCGCGTAATCGGGATAAAATTCAAGGAACGGCTCACGTCGATCGTGGTTGCCCATGCCGATGGTGAGTTTGATTCCCGCGTCGGCCAACGGCTTCACCGTTTGGGAGGCGGCGACATAATCCTCCCGCCGCCCGTTCAGGTAGGCGAAGTCGCCGAAGATGACGACACGTGCGGGCAGGGGATTCAGCTTCAAGATTTCCGCCACGACCGCCTGAAGGCGCTGCCGCTGATAGGAAAGACCTTTCGGGTTGCAATGCGTGTCGGAGAGGAACACGATCAGGTTCGGATCGAAATCTTCAGGCTTTTTGGTGAAAAGCGCGGGTGCCTCGCCCTGTCCCCGAACGGGAACGGCTGAGTGAGAGACAAACAGGGACGAGATCAAACCGCCCAGAAACATTCTGCGTGACGTGTACATGGCAATACTCCTTGGTTGCCGCCGCGAAAAAAGCGATCCGACGACCGTGTATTTTCCTTCAACAAAACAAACAACCCACACACTCTATCATTTCATCCGGCAAGAATCAAGCACGAGTGGCAGGCGCTTCGCGCCGACACAGAAGCTGAGAGGCGGATAAGTGGCGGTTGCACCGCCTAAGTGGTCCTAAATGGGGCTGGCGCCCCTAAGTTTACTTAGCGGGGAAGGGGCACTTAGTTCCGCCAGGAACACTTAGCTACGAAGTGCCCAACAGCGTTTTTCTCTGCTTTGACTTTTCTTCCTAACTTTGATAGACTAATTCGTGTTTTTCCGCTAGGAGGTTTGTGATGAATGTGATCGGATTGGATATTGGTGGTACGAAGTGCGCCGTCGTGTTGGCAAATACGGACGGAAAGAAAATCACGATTTTGAAAAAGAAGCGGTTCGCGACGGACAATCGGCAACCCGCGATGGAGATCATCGATCAGTTTTGTTCCATCATCGACCAGTTTACGAAGAAGACGCCGGCGGAGGCAATCGGGATTTCCTGTGGAGGACCGCTGGATTCACGTACGGGTGTGATCAAGCGTCCGCCGAACTTGCCCATGTGGGATGACATTCACATTTGCGACATCCTCAGCAAGAAGTATGGAATCCCGGCGCGCTTGCAGAATGACGCGAATGCCTGTGCACTCGCCGAATGGATGTATGGCGCGGGACGCGGAACGCGCAACATGGCGTTTCTGACCTTCGGTACGGGACTGGGTGCCGGATTGATTCTGGACGGGCGTCTGTACTGCGGCACGAATGACAACGGTGGTGAATTCGGCCATATCCGTCTTTCCGAAAACGGTCCTGTCGGTTACGGCAAGGTCGGCTCGTTCGAGGGATTCTGCAGCGGCGGTGGCATTGCGCAACTTGGCGCCATGCTCGGCCTTCAGGCTTTTATGAACGGGGAAACGCCCGCGTATTACAATCCAAAGACCGCTCCAGTCGGGATTACTGCCCAGACGATTGCCGAGGCCGCGATGAAAGGGGACAAGACCGCGAAAGAAGTCTATCGTCTCAGTGGCGAATATCTGGGGCGCGGGCTTTCCATTCTGATCGACATCCTGAATCCGGAACGGATTGTCATTGGCAGTGTTTTCAAGCGTGCGAAGAATCTGCTGCTTCCCTCCTGCATGAAGGTGATTGAGCGTGAGGCGTTGCCTCTTTCCCGCAAGGTCTGTAAAATTGTCCCCGCTGCGCTCGATGCGGAACTGGGCGACTTTGCGGCCGTGACTACGGCTGTTTACACGACGGACAAATAACAACGGGAGTGCTTCCGAATGAATCCCGTCTGGAAAGACCTTCTCGCCCGTTACCCGCAACTCGAAGTCTGCGTGGATTCGATCGAACAGGCATTCGACCTTCTCGTCGCGACGTTTGAACGCGGCGGGAAGCTCCTGTTGTGCGGCAACGGAGGAAGCGCGTCAGACTCCGCGCACATCGTCGGCGAGCTGATGAAAGGTTTCCTGCAGAAGCGGCCCTTGCCGTCCGCGCTTCGTCAGTCCATGAAAGAACGCAATCCCGGCTTGCCGGAGCCGATCCTCAATCAGTTGCAGGGCGCGCTTCCCGCAATCGATTTGGGAGAAAGCCTCGCGCTTGGGTCGGCGTTCGGCAACGATGTGAATCCGGAGTATGTCTTTGCGCAGCAGGTACTGGGGCTTGGTCGCGAGGACGATGCGTTGATCGGAATCAGCACATCGGGCAACGCAACCAACGTCGTTGCAGCCATGCAGGTCGCCAAAGGAATCGGGATGCGCACCGTTGCGTTGACGGGCCGGGACGGCGGTCAGATTGCCCGGATCGCAGATGTCGCCATCGTGGTTCCGTCTCGGGAAACTTTCCAGATCCAGGAACTCCACCTGCCGATCTACCACGCGCTCTGCATCGCACTGGAGACGCGATTCTTCGGTTGCGGCGGTTAACACCGCCCGGTTATGCGCAGGAACACAAGTAGAGGCAATCGGCGATGGGGGTAAGTTTTGTCTCCCGCAGAGAACGGGGCGCTTCGCGCGGCCACGAAAGGGGGGGGGTACGCGCCAGCTGAGAGGCTGAGAGGCTGAGAAGCTGAGAGGCTGAGAAGCTGAGAAGCGAAAGGAAGGCGGTCGGATTACCTCACGCAGTGTCGCGGAGAATGAATGCGGGGAAAATCCATCGCCCTATCGGGGAAGCGACACTCCTGTCGCTTTTACGTGGTAACAGAACCGAATGAAGCGGCCGCTTCCCCGAACGTGCCGCTTTGAACCTAAGTTTGGGTTTTCACGCAGAGCCACTGAGGTCGCAGAGTACGTAGAGAAAGTGTCAAAACAAAGGCTTTTCGCATACAAGTACTCGCGTGGCGACAGAGAAGCGATTCACCCGAATGGTGAAAGACCGTCTTGTTCCGGAGTACCGGTATTCTTCCTGTTCTACTTTTTTGTGTCCTTTGTGGCTCAACAAAATCTCAATAGAAGGCTTTAGGCTTATAGGCAAGGCAGACGCGAGGCACAGCACACACCTGTCATCGTTTTGATCCCGTGTATCGCTTTCTATCCCTTCCAGCCTACGTATGCCACGACGGATGAAGATACGCGCCGTCCTCGGGGCTGAGCGGACGCGCGTCACGTCCGCCCTTTCCCTGTGCTTTCTTAGAAGAAATGTTTGGCGAGGCCGAGGATTCCTTGCTTCCAGGGAACGCGGTGGGAGACGCCTGATTTACCCTTGAAGGAATCGATATTCTTCACGTACCAGCGGTAGTTGCGCACCAGCGCGTCCTTGTTGGAGTATTTCGGGGCGAAGCCCAGAATCTTTTTCGCCTTGTCGATACTGACGAAGGAGTCCTCGCAGGCCGTGCGGTAAACCCAGGGGTAAAGCGGGGAGAGATGAAGCCATTCCAGAATGGTCAAGATCCAAATGATCGGCAACGCGGGAAGGCCGCGAATCTTCTTGTTGAAACCCGCCTCATCCAACACGGCCTGGTAATCCTCGCGCATGGTCGTGAATTCCTCCGCGCCGATGTTGAACGTGTCGTTGACCGTTTCTTTCGGGAGCGTCAGGCAAAGGTAGATCGCTTGGCATAGATCCTCTACGTCCATGAGCTGATAGCGGTTCTTTCCGCTTCCGATCATGGGGAATCCGTGTCCCGTGTACGCCCAGTCATAGAAGAGCGCGAAGACTCCGAGACGTTCCGGGCCGATGAAAGACTTGGGCCGGATGATGCTGACGGTCTGTCCCCGTTCACGCGCCTTCAGGCATTCCTCTTCGGCGGCGATTTTCGCGTGGCCGTAAGGCCCCACGCCGATCAGGGGATCGGTCTCGTAGAGGGGATGGTGCTTGGGAACACCGTACACGGCGGTCGAGGAGATCATGACAAATCGATCGACTCCGACCTTGTGGGCTGCCTCCAGTACATTGGCGGTTCCTTGGATGTCCGTCGAGAAGATGTCCTCTTTGGAATAGAGCGGCAAGGCGGCAGCCGTGTGGATGACCCAGTTGCGACCTTCCATCACCTTAGCCAAAGCCTCTTTGTCGCGGATGTCGCCGACCACGGCATCAACGCGGTCTTTCTCCGGGTAGTCGAACTCCACGAGGTCAATGGAACGGATGTCCTTGATTCCTTTTGCCAGCAGGAAGCGGATCAGGTTGATTCCGAGAAAACCGCTACCGCCCGTTACTAAAACTCGAATTTCACTTGTGCAATCCATCTGTCAGCTCCTTATGCGTGAAAATCCTGAACGGCATTGAAGTCCAATGTCGCGAAGTAGTCATCCACAGTCTCCGCGCGGCGGATCGGGATGATGGCTCCGCCCTCTCGTAACAACAGTTCGGCGCACCGCAGTTTGCCGTTGTACTGGAAGCCCATTGCGTGACCGTGGGCGCCGGCGTCGTGAATGACAACCAGATCGCCCGGCGTGAGAGCCGGCAGACTCCGCTGGATCGCGAACTTGTCGTTGTTCTCGCAGAGCGATCCGGTCACGTCGCACACCATAGTTTCCGGTTCCCCTTCCTTCGCGGGAACGGAGATGTGGTGGTAGGCGCCGTAAAGCGCCGGTCGCATCAGGTTCGCCATGCAGGCGTCCAATCCGACATAGGTACGGTAGGTTTTTTTGATGTGGCGGACACGCGAGATCAGCCATCCGTACGGGCCGGTGATGACGCGTCCACATTCCATGTACAGCCGGAAGGGGGCAAGTCCCTTCGCGATCTGCTCAGCATAGACGGCATGGATCCCCGCGCCGACGCGGGCGAGATCAACGGGTTCTTGGTCAAGGCGGTAGGGGATGCCCACGCCTCCGCCGATGTTGGCGAACTCGAAGGTGATACCGAGTTTCGAGGAGATATCCCGCATCAGGTCGAACAAGAGGACGGCCGTGTCGATGAAGTACTGCGGGTTCAGTTCGTTCGACGCCACCATCGTGTGGATTCCGAACCGCTTGATTCCCTTGTCGCGCAGAATCTTGTATCCCTCGAAGAGCTGGTCGGTCGTGAAACCGTATTTCGCCTCTTCCGGTTTTCCGATGATCGAGTTGCCGCCTTTCAGGGGACCGGGGTTCCAGCGGAAACAGACCAAATCGGGAAGTCCGCACACCTTTTCCAGAAAGTCGATGTGTGAAATGTCATCGAGGTTGATGTTGGCGCCCAACTCTTTCGCCTTGCGGAATTCCTCGGCGGGGGTGTCGTTGGAGGTGAACATGATATCCTTGCCGGTCACGCCGATTTTTTCGCACAGCAACAACTCGGGCAGGGAGGAGCAATCCATGCCGCACCCTTCGGACTTCGCGACTTTCAGAATGAACGGGTTGGGTGTTGCCTTGACCGCAAAGTATTCGTGGAATCCCGAATTCCAGGAGAAGGCGGATTTTAGACGGCGGATCGTGTTTCGTATGGATACCTCGTCATAGACGTAAAACGGCGTCGGAACCTGTTTCGCCAGATCCTCAAGTTGACTTGCGGTCAACGGAAAAGTTTTCGTACTCATCAACAACTCCCAAAAGAAAACGGCGTCTAGTATAGACTTTTCCAGCGGTGTTTGTCGAGTCAAACCTAAACATGGTTGGGTGGTTAGGGGGGCAGGTGGTTGGGGTGGTTCGGTGTTTATCATGCGGTGCGGCATACTATGCCGCACAACAAAACGCGCCAATCAACGCCGCGTTCTGCACCATCTGCCCGCGCTACTTGCTAGCTGCAAACTTTCAACCGAAATTCCTCTTTGGGGTTCTCACGCAGAGCCGCTGAGGCCGCAGAGTACGCAGAGAAAGTGACGATTCAGCCAAATGGTGAAAGACCGCAAAACCCTAAAGCACCATGAATAAACACATGGAATACATGGAAAATATCCGTTTCTTGGAACGGCGATTCCGTGTATTCCGTGGTCTTTCAACGTGACCAGCAGAGGAATTTCGATTCAAAGATTGCGCTTGACTTTTGTCGGATGTTTCTATATAACAGTACACCGTTTGAGGCAACCACGGGGTTGCGGAAGGAGAAACATGATACTGCAAACATTTCCTGCCCGCGATGAGTTCAAGCTCATGCTGAACGATTCGACGGTCGTTCCGGTTGGCGCGAAGGTCCTTGCCGACACGGAGACGCCGGTCACCATGCTGGCGCGTTTCGCGAATTCCAGTTCCGACGTGTTCCTGTTGGAGTCTGCCGAGGGTGGCGAGCATTGGGGACGCTACAGCTTCATGGGAATTTCCGCGCGGGCGAATGTGACGGTTTACAGTCGCGACGTCGTCGTGCGGCAGGGAATCAAGGAGAAGCGAATCCCGCACGGTGACAAGCCGTTTCAGGTGCTGCGCGAACTTCTGGCGCCGTACAAGGTGGCGGAGATTCCCGACACGCCGCGTTTCAGCGGCGGGCTGGTCGGGTACGTGGCGTACGAGATGGCGCACTTCTTCGAGCCTCGCGTTCCGAACAAGCTGCCGCCCGAGTGTCCGTTGGCGGAGTTCATGATTCCCGACGCGATGCTGGTCTTTGATAACATCGCGCACACGCTGACGGTCGTCGCGCTCGCGTTCCGCGAAGATGGCGACGCGGAGACGCTTTTCCAGAAGGCGATGGATCGCGTGCGTGATATCCTTCGGGTGATCGAGATGCCCGCTGACACTTGCCTGCGCCTGAACGGGCGCGAGATCACGTTGCCGCTGCCGACGCACGATCCGACGTATTTCAAGGGAATTGTCGAAGAGGTCAAGAAGCATATCTACGATGGCGACCTGATCCAGTGCGTCCCGTCGCAGAGCTTTGTCGCACCGGCACCGGATGACTTGGTGAGTCTCTACCGAGCCCAGCGTTATGTCAACCCCTCTCCCTACCTCTTCTTCCTGAAGGCGAACAGTTGCACGCTGATCGGTTCGTCGCCTGAAACGATGATCCGGCTGGACAACCGCACGGCGACATTGCGCCCGATCGCCGGGACGAAGCCGCGCGGGAAGACGGAGCAGGAGGACCGCAAATTGGCGGATCTCATGCTCAATGACGAGAAAGAGCGGGCCGAACATTTGATGCTGGTCGATTTGGGACGCAATGAACTCGGTCGCGTCTCTCTGCCGGGAACCGTTCAAGTGACAGACCTCATGGTGGTGGAGCGCTATTCCCACGTGATGCACTTGGTTTCGAACATCACCTCGAATCTGGAGCCCTGCTACGACGCCTTCGATCTCTTCGCCTCATCGTTCCCCGCGGGAACGTTGACGGGGGCGCCGAAGATTCGCGCCATGGAAATCATCGCCGAGTTGGAGGACGGGCCGCGTGGCCCTTACGGCGGTGCGGTCGGCTACTTCTCCTTCGACGGGAACATGGACTTCGCGATCTGCATCCGTACCGCGATTGCCGAACACGGCCGCATGACGATTCGTGCCGGCGCGGGTGTGGTGGCCGATTCCGA
Source organism: Kiritimatiellia bacterium (assembly GCA_017450695.1). GTDB lineage: Bacteria > Verrucomicrobiota > Kiritimatiellia > RFP12 > UBA1067 > RGIG8368. The sequence continues at coordinate 28,871 of JAFSTA010000097.1, forward strand.
TCCCGACTACGAATATCGGGAAACGGTGAACAAGGCCGGGGCGATGGCACGTTCGGTCGAGTTGCTGCGGACCGCGCAGCGGGAACAGGGAAGCGTTGCGTAACGGGAGGATGTGAAGATGATTCTGATGATTGACAACTACGATTCTTTCACGTACAACCTGGTTCAATACTTCCGCGAACTGACGGCGGAGATTCGTGTCGTCCGCAATGACGCGATTGACATCGACGGGATCCGCGAGGCCGCTCCCGCCGGAATCGTGGTCTCGCCCGGTCCCGGACGTCCGGAAGATGCGGGTGTCTCCTGTGAGGCGATTCGCGCCTTTGCGGGCAAGGTTCCGATTCTCGGTGTCTGCCTCGGGCATCAGGCGATCGCCCTCTCTTTCGGAGGTACGATCATCCACGCCAAGCGCCTTATGCACGGGAAGGTCAGCGATGTGACCTGTAACGGCGAGGGGATTTTCAAAGGTCTGGGTGACCGTCCGTTCAAGGCGATGCGCTATCACTCGCTGGCGGTTGACCAGGCGACGCTTCCCGACTGCCTGGAGGTGACGGCGACCTCCGAGGACGGGGAGATTATGGGTATCAGCCACCGCGAGTTCCCCGTGTATGGAATGCAATTCCATCCCGAATCAATCATGACGCCGGTCGGCAAGCGCATCCTCCGCAACTTCCTCAAGATCGTCACCGGCTGATGCCGCCCACGTAGTAGGCTGGTTAATCGGGTTCAGGAATGCGGACTTGGCGCGAGCCAAACTTTCCCTCGTGTGTATTCCTACGCGCAGCGTAGGCTACTAGCTATTAGCCATTAGCCATTGCTATCAGCTACTACCCCCCCCGCTCACGCGTTGCGTGAGTGATTCAATTCGGATGACTTCATTGATCCCACATTCCTCTGTTGGACACTTTGAATAAACCACGGAACACACGGAATACACGGAATCTGTCGGCGAGGGCGCTTCGCGCGACCACGAAAGCCTGACGCGGCGCGGTTATACCGCGCACGGCGTGAGTCGGCACCGGACGGGCTCGAAGTCCGCTATGCGTCCTTCACCCGCCGCCGCCACCTCCCGCCATCCTTCGGATCGCGCCAGGACACGAAAACCCGCTGGCGCGGGACACGAAAAGATGGTTAAAAGATGAAATGGTTAAATCGCCGCTGACGCGGCTTTAAATCGACCTGATCCCCCCGCTTTTCTCCGGCGCGTCAATTTAACCATTTAAAGCGAAGCGATTTAACTTTTCCTAAATTCCTCTGTTGGACACTTTGAAATGAATCAGGGTGCTTGGGAATTTTTCATGCTTTCACCATTTGGGTGAATCCGTTTTCTGTCGTAACGTGTGGGGGGGGGATCAAACAGTCTGTGTTTTCGGCACTTTCTCCGCGTACTCTGCGGCCCAGCGGCTCTGCGTGAGAACCCAAACGAGGAATCTAGGTTGATATTTTGGAAGTTATGGTTGAAGTTATAGACGAGCTACCCGCTACTAGCTACCAGCCACCCGCTACCACCTACTCGCTACCCGCTACCAGCAAAAATTCTATTGCCCGTAGGCTTGAAACATGAGAAAATGCCGACGTATGTTGGCATTCATCCAGAAGCTGGTCGATGCGGTTTACCCGCGAATCTGTCCCATCTGCGGCAAACCCGCAGACCGGCCTGACCGCCATATCTGTTGGGATTGCTTTTCGTCTGTCGACTTGTATCGTGACAGTCTGTGCGACATCTGTGGACATTTCGCCGAGAGCCACGTACAGCACCGGTTCGTTTGCAGTACGTGCCAGCACGTAAAACCGGCCTTTGACCGAGCCCGTGCGGCGGGACGTTACGAGCAGGGGTTGCGTACGCTCATCCATTCCTTCAAGTATCGTCACGCGCTTTATTTGAAACGTGATTTGGTGGATCTGCTCGACGGATGTCTCTCCGCGCATTTCGATCCCGAGCAGGTTGACTTTGTTATTCCGGTTCCCTTGCATTCGTTGCGTTTCCGCGAACGGTCCTACAACCAGTCGGCGGTTTTGGCGCAGGAACTTTCGCTACGGATTGATCGGCGTTACGATCCCGATGTCCTGGAACGGATTCGGCAGACCGAAACGCAAACGCACTTTCACGCCGCCGAGCGGCGGAAGAACATGATGGGCGCTTTTGCCGTGGCTCGTCCTGCATGGGTTCGCCACCGAACCGTTCTCGTGGTGGATGACGTGATGACGACAGGAGCCACGCTTCACGCCTGTGCGCAGGCACTCAAACAAGCGGGCGCCGACACCGTCTGGGGCGTTGCATTGGCGAGGGGCGTTTGAGATTGGTGGTTGCGAACAACGAAAAATAACGGTACACTACAAGCCATGAAACAGACCGACAAGCGACAGACGGAAGAAGACGCCGACGAAGATGTGATACAGGATTCGGAACCGGATCAGACATCGTACAGTATCGAGCCTGAAATGAGACGCGATGGAAGCGGCCATGCGATTCCGTTGACGCCGAGAGACGTGGCGCGGAATCAAGGCGTGGAGAAACTTTTCTCCGCCCGCATTCCCGGATTGCCAATCGACGCGGATCCATCCGAGACGAGGACGGAACCGCAAACCATGTCGAATTGTGTGGAGGATTTGCTTCGGCGTCTAGGTATCCGGCAAAGCCCCTGGCTCGATCAATTGCTGGAGAAGTGGAATACGCTGGTGCCGCCCGAAGTCTCGCAGTTTGCGACGCCCGGCAAATGGGACAGCGAGCGCCGCATCCTCTATCTGTATGTCCAGTCATCGACCAAGCTGTTTGAGATCCGCCGGAAATACCTGCGCGTGATCGAAACGTCCGTCCGCGCGTTTGCTCCGGACAAGCAGATTCGCCAAGTGCGTCTCATGCAGAGCATCGTCCAGTAGCGGCGGGCGGCTGTCTCGTTGCGCGGCATACGATGCCGCACAACAGAATGTGCCCCATGCGTGACTGATTCTGTGAAGCGGCACTCCTGCCGCTTTTCTTCGCTCTAACGCGCGTCGGCAAGTGCGAACAGGGAGGCGGAGTAGAGTCTGCCGCCGATTTCACCCCAGGTGTCTTCCTTGGCGTTCGGATGCCAGAACTTGCGGACGGTGTCGGCTTCTCTCCCTTCCCCTGCGGCGCGGAAGGCGATGACCTTCGCGTAGTCGCGGTAACTGTCCGCTGGCTTTCCTTCGCCGTTCGCGGAGGAGAGTTCTCGGATGATCCGCTTGCCCAGCAGGGGAAGTCCGTCAAAGGAGGCGCCTGCGGTCAGGAGCGCGTGCGCGGTCAGCGCGCGCAGACTCTCGGAACGGGAAATTTGTCCGCCGCGATGATAGACCACCGTGCCGTTGTCGTGCATGACATCGCGGAGCCAGCGCAGTCCCTTTCGCAGCGGGAGGCGGGCCGCGGCGACGCCCTGTCTCTCGGCGAGGGAAAGTGCGCGGACGTTCCATGCGGTCAAGGCCGTGTTCCCTTGCGACCCGTCCTCGTAATCCCATCCGCCAGACTGCGTCTGTTCGTCCGCGATTCGGGTGACCGCCTTTTCGAGCGCGGGGCGCAGACCGTCATGCGTCGGCAACAGCGCGGCGAGGGCGAACGCCGTGATGGACTGGTTATAGGACTGCACACGACCTTTCTGCCCGAACGAGCCGTCCTCCTGCTGCATCGAAACGAGGGCGCGGCACGCCGCGTGAACGGAGTCGGACGACGGGTCGCGGGAGGCGAGCGCCAATGCGGCCAGGGCGGTCAGGGCTGGACGGTATGCCTCGTACCCGCCGGCGCGAACCGGCGACCAGCTGCCGTCCTGTTCCTGAAGGGATGCGATCCAATCGAGGTCATTTGAAACCGCGGGAGTCCGATCTGCGGACTTCCAGAGAAGCGATGCGGCCAATCCGAGGAGAAGGAGGAGAATGGCCGCGCGGGACATCCATTTCCGAAACCGGTACGAACTGAACGCGGAGGGAAGGAAACTGCGAGAAGGCGTCACGTCACGCTCCGCTTCGACCTTCACGGCGGCAAGGATCCGGTCGGTCAGTTGCGGCGATGCGGCGGGTAGGGGAAGCGAGCGAAGGCGGGCGACGAGGGAGAGGAAATCCTCTCTGTCGCAAGGGGAAAACTCATTCAGGTGTTCGCTGATCGTCATTTCTTCTTTCCTTTCACCGGAGTGCCGGATTCGTCGTTCTTTAAAAACTCCCGCATTCTCCCGAGGGCGTGAAACATGCGCGATTTCACGGTTCCCTCCGGGATTCCCAGAATGCGCCCGATCTCCGCGTAGGGGCGTTCCTCGAAGACGCCCAGCACGACGACCTGCCGCAATCCGTCGGGGAGTGTTTCCAGCAAACGCAACACGTCCTGCCGATTTTCCACATGCTGGGTGTCGGAGACATCCTGCTGTACCGGCGCGTCGATCGGTTCCTCCGGCATGGGTACTTCACCCCGTTCCCGACGTTTCCGTTTTCGCAACTCGTCGAGCCAGACCTGCCGGGCGACAAGCAACAGGAACGTCGTGAACTTGGCGGAGACCACATACCGGTTGCGATACCGGAAAATCCGCAAGAAGGTTTGCTGCACCAAATCCTCTCCGTCGTATTGAACGCCGGAACGGACGAAATAGTTCAAGAGGTTTTGCTGATGACGGGAAACCAGTACCGCGAAGGCATCCTGGTCGTTCTGTTCGCGAACGCGCACCATCAGGTCCTCGTCGGAGATGGCAGGATCTGCGTCTCGCGTCATGGTTGCTTCCGGAGCGCGGGATGGTTCTCCAGCGGTTTGACCCATTGGGAAATGGTATCGAGGAGAGAGGAGGTGTTCGCGATCGTTCCGGTGACGGGCTGGTGCGGGGTGATCCATCCCAGCGAGCAGAGGATCGAGAGAATGACCAATGCTTTCGCCCCGCCGATCACGCCGCCCAGAATCGCGTCGAACGGCTGGGGAACGACGAAGCGGATGATCTTGCGCAGAATATGGCTCGTCAGGATCCCGACCGAGATACAAGCCACGGTGATCAGCACGAACCCCGCGAGCTGGTTCGCGAACTGAGACGCCCCAAGCAACTGGCTTTCCTGCGCCCACGTGGAGAGGGGCGCGGAACCGAAATAGGCGGTCAGGGCGGCAGCGCCCAATCCCAGCAGACGTCCGATCTCGCCGGAACAACCGTGCTTGAATCCCAGCACGATCAGCACGAGGATTCCGCCGAGAATCAGATAGTCAAGCCCCTGTAGCGAATGCAAGAATGTGTCCATGTAAGCCCGGCCCGATTAGAGAGATTTCAACCATTTCTCGAAGGTTTCGTCCTTCGATCCGGACTTGAGCAGGGAAAGGTAGAAGTTCCCGTATGCGCGCGCCTCCGGAATTTTTTTTTGCAGATGGTAAAGGGAGGAGATCTGCTTCAGCGTTTCCGGACTGAACGGAGAGCGGGCGATGGCCGTGTTCAGAATCGCTTCCGCCTCCTCGTACCGTTTCAGCTGGATCGCCAGCGTCGCGGATCGCAGATAGCAGTCCTGGTGGGTGGGCTGCAGTCGCGAAGCGCGCCGGAAAGACTCCAGCGCCTCCGCCTTCAGTCCTTGACGGGTGTAGGCGACACCCAGACCGAACTGTGCAGTGAACGCTCCGGCGTACTGGTTGATCGCGCCCTTGAAATGCTTGATCGCCTCGTTGTACTTGCGCGTGGCGAGAGCTTCACTTCCCAGCTCGATCAGCTTTTCAGCCTTCGCCTTCGCGGCGGCGTCCGGCTTTTCGACGGGACGGGCGTTCCGGGCGATCACGCCCTCCAGCTGCTTGATTTTCTGTTCCGCCTTCCCGTAGTGGGGATCGTTCTGGTCGCAAAGGTGGGTGAAGAGTTTGAACTGATCCAACGCCTCTTCGTAGAGCCGGTATTGGTCACGGTAGAGTGTCCCGAGGTTGTAATAGGTCGGGGCATATTTGGGATCGATCTTCTGCGCGTTCAGCAGGTGCAGCCGGTACTGGGGAAAATTGTGCTTCGAATACTCGACTCGTGCGATTCCGTTCAGCACCGCCGCGCGGGATTCGGGCGTGGCGAGATTCGTATTGTACGCCTGCCGGAAGTAACGCTGCGCCTCGTCGAACTTCTGTTCATGGAAAGCGATCTCCCCCAACCCGGCAAGGGCTTCGCCGTGTCCGGGTTTGTAGCTCAACGCTTCCTTGTAGGCATCCGTCGCCTTCGCAAGTTCCCCCAACTGCAGGTAGGAGCTTCCGAGCAGGGTGCAGGCTTCGACCGAGTTCGGAATCAGTTCGCTCGCTTTCGCGAGCTTGGCGGCAGCTTCCGAAAAGTTCCGGACTTTGTACGCCGCGATTCCGTCCGAAAGACACTGCTGACCGGACTGACCCGATCCGCACCCGGTCAACACGAGACAGACGGCGATGATAGAAAAACAACCCAAAATAATCTTGTTCATGTCGCGAAGATCCTTCTACGAGTTCGGAAACACAATCGCAAAAAACAAAAACAGTATAACCTTTTTCGAGGAGAAAGAAAAGGGGAAAATGGGAGCGACAGGGAGAATCGCGCCGTTCCCGACGCGGCACAGAACAGGAACGGCGGGCTATCCGCTACGGACCGAGAAATCGGTCGAGGAAACGGTAACCGGTTTCGGTTGCGTCCGGAGGCGGGCGGTGTCCCGATGCGTGGTTCACGAGCAATAACCGTTCGGGATGCCCTTCGTATCCGGCGGCACGTCGCATCATGGCGCCGCTTGATTCGTCATCATACTTGCCCGCGATCAGGCAGAACGGCTTGCCGCCCGCAAGGGACAGCAGTCCCGCGTGATCCATCCCGCGCGCCCGAACCGTCTCCAGTGTTTGTCCCCAGTACCACGGATCGCTCCAGTTCGTCTGATCCCACCCGATTCCGAAATCGCTGGCCACGATGACACGGATGCGCGGGTCGAGACATCCCGCATAGAAGGCCATCTTGCCGCCGAGCGAATGCCCGATGATACCAATGCGATTCGTATCGACGCGCGGATCCGCGGCCAGCAGGTCGATGAGCAGTCGCGTGTCAAAGGTCAGCTTGCCGATGCCCGTCCATCCCGGCCAATCACGCCGCAGTCTTTCCCCGACGTGCCGCCATTTCTTCCAGGCGTCCTGCGGCGCGTCATCGGGACGATAGGTCAAGTGGTAAGCCTCCGCCGATGCGGTGACATAACCGCGACGCGCCAGCGCGGCCATGTACGCGATTTCCGCATAGCGCGTCAGGTTCGTCTCGGCGGAACCGGACGAAGTTCCATTCCCGCCGGTTTTCGGATCGAATCCCAACATCGCCTCCGGGAAATAGAACGGGGCTGCGACTGCGGGGAGGGGTGCTTTACCTTGACGGGGGACTGCCAGCAACACACGTTGCGAGGTGCCGGGACCGTTCGCCTGCCGGTACTCCTCCACGTCGAAGCCGTCGCACCGGTAAACGCCCAGTTTCTCAACGCGGCGAGGAAACGCCGCGTACCCGGGCGGCGCGTCCAGATATTCGCTCCACTCTCCGAATGCGCTGCACGCGATGGTGGCGACCGCGAGACAAATCCATTTCATTTCGACCTTCCTCCCATACTTTCTTAAGGGGGCATCGCTCCCGCTTTCGAAATCAGGGATCAGCATAGCAAAAGCATACACGACAGTCAATCCGTGAGACGCGCTCCGTCGCGTCCGTTTTTTTCGCTGCCTCGTCAATTTAACCATTTCACCATTTAAAGCGTAGCGATTTATTTTTTCCCCCGCGGGGGAGGGACGCTCTTGCCGCGTCCATTTTTTTCGTTGCCTCGTCAATTTAACCATTTCACCATTAAAAGCGCAGCGATTTAATTTTTCCCTGCGGGAGGGACGCGCTCCGTCGCGTCCGTTTTTTTCGCTGCCTCGTCAATTTAACCATTTCACCGTTTAAAGCGTAGCGATTTAATTTTTCCCCGCGGGGCGCGTCCCTCCCGATCGGGTGAGCCGTCTGCATCCGCTCAATTCCAGAAGGTGTCGTTTTCGGCGACGAGCATCCTCGCGTGGCGGATGGAGAGGATATGCACCTCGTCTCCTACGGACTCGTACACGATTCGGTATGGTGAGCAGATCAGTTGCCGAAGGCGGTCGGCGTTCGCGGGGATGGACTGGAAACAGACCACGGGAATGACGGTGCCAAGATTGGGAAATGTGGCAAGCCGACTGGCATGGCTGTCTATTTTTGTTTTCCAGCGAGCGGCATCCAGCGACGAAACTTCGATCCTTACCGTGTTGAGAACATTTGCGAGGAGGATCCTAGCGTGCGGCGACCACTTGAGCGTCATGGCATTCTTCATCGCGCATCCACCCTTGAATCATCTCGTCCATCTCGCGCATGACTTGCTCATGCGGTATCCCCTTGCCTTCGGCGAATTCGCGACGGGAGATTTCGATGTCGCGGGAGAGTTCCATCCGGTCGAAGAGCGCGTCCATCGACTCGGCATCGACGAGGTAGGAGGCTGCGCGGCCGTTTTGGGTGATGAGGATGGGGCGGTGCGTCTCGCGGACGCGGTTGATGTACGAGGAAAGGTTGTTGCGGCACTCCGAGAACGGTACGACATCCTCGGACGGACGGCAGCGGCGAATCGGCAGATCACAAACTTCTGGCATCATTCATCCTCCATTGGGCTTGACACGGCATATTGTGCAAAATTCTGTTCTGTCCGTCAAGAACAATCCGTTAACTGTGGCATAAATTTTCCCTTATGCGGGGGAGGCGCTTCGCGCCAGAGGAGGTGCAGGTGGGGCGAACCCTCCTCCGGGGGAGCCGTCTGTCAAGATGGGCGTAGCGGACGCGCTTGCTTGTCCTCCGTAGCCTTGCGTAGAAAGGATCGCGTCCGTTTCGGGGACGGCTACAAGCCACCCACCAACAACTACCCGCTAAACTTATCTCATGCGCTGGCATGGAGAATGCCGCCTTCCGTCGGTTTCCCTCACGCAGAATGAAAACTTCGCGAATGGCGCTTCGCGCCATGCCTAGGCGGCGCAAAGCGCCGCCAAAAAATCCAAACTTTGCTCTTGACAATATGCGGGGGGGGTAATCTTGAAAGATTCCATCCACACGATTCGCTCTTCCGTTCCGCGCCGCGCGCCTTTCGACGCGACCGTGATAACGGAATGACACGGGAAGAGATCCGCTTTCTCTTTCCCGGAACGTGGGGGAGAAGGTGCGATTTTGTTCGCATCTGCCAGATGTGGATGGAAAAAGAAAGTGAGGAATTGAAGTTATGACCGAAATTGAAGAATGCAGTTCTTGGAGTGAACTCTTGAGACAGATAATCAACATCCCCATCAAACGTTTTCCTGATGAAGCGTACTCGGATGATGACATTCGAACGATTCTGACAACGATGCGGACGCGCACGGACGAGGCAAATGCGAATCCTGATGCGGAGGATCCATACGAAACGCGAGGAAAGGATTATGGTGAAATGCAAGAGATTTTCGAAAAGATGGCGGATTACCGTGGCATCGTGATCCATGATGACAAAGGCGAAAAGGATTAGCGAGATGGGAAATCGGGGAGAACTGGAAGACTTTTTTCGAGGATTTGGTGCATTGTCCGACAAACGGGGGATGACCCCCAGTCAAGCTGCTGCTCTGTTTATGAGGTATCTCGCTTACGAGAAAGACTTAAAAGATGGTAAATCGCTAGACGACTCTGGCTGGATGTTTTCCAAGTGGAACTTACCGCCTGGATTTAGTTCTGGAGGTCCCACTACCGTCAAGATACCGGATGATTATGTGGAGTGTGCTGAGTTCTGGAATAAATCTTCAGACGGTCGTGTGCGGGTATCAGAGCAGGGAATCCGTTACATCAAATGCAACTGGGATTTCTTTGGGAAATACTGCGAGACTTGCGATTCTGCGGGTGATAATTCGTGAACGAACAAAGGAGAACAACGGAAATGAGAACGAGTGATTGGATGAGGAGAGTGGCTGGTATGGCGGTCGCGGCGGCTGTCGTGGTCGGCGCGTGGACGGCGGATGCCCAGCAGATCAAGAACGTGACGGCGAGGCAGCGGTTTCCGTGGAACGGGAAGGTCGATATCTCGTATGAGGTGGTCGGAACTATCTCGTCGGTTTCGTCGGTCGAGATCAGCATGACGGACAAGTCGACGGGGCAAGTGTATCCGGCTCTTGCGTCCTCCCTTTCGGGCGACACAGGGACTGGGGTGGGTGTCCACAAGGCTGTTTGGGATCTCACCGCGCAGGGGATTGAACTGCGGTCGCAGAGTGCTGTTATTTCCGTTGAATACAATCCTCTCTATCTTGTGATCGATCTCTCCGGCGGAACGTCCACGTTGAGTTATCCGGTGACATATCTTGACGCGGAGCCGAGCGGCGGGTTTAACATTGATGCGTACAAGACAACAAAACTAGTACTGCGGAAGATTTCCGCTGGAATATTCATCATGGGCGATGACCAGACGAACGAGTTCCACCGTGTGATGCTGAGTCAGCCGTTCTACATCGGCATTTTCGAGGTGACACAAAAGCAGTATCAATTGGTGATGGGGAGCAATCCGTCTTACTACAAAGGCAACATGCGCCCCGTGGAACAAGTCTCGTATGATATGATCCGCGGTTCCTCGGAGGGGGCGAAATGGCCGTCGTTCTCCGCCGTCGATTCGGACTCGTTCCTCGGCAGGCTCCGCGCACGGACGGGGTTGGAGTTTGACCTGCCGACGGAGGCGCAGTGGGAGTACGCTTGTCGTGCGGGTACGACGAGTGCCTATAACAACGGCGGTAGCGCGGGGAATGACCTGAAGTTGCTGGGGCGGTATGACGGCAACAGATCCGACGGGAAGGGCGGGTATTCGCAGCACACGACGGTCGGTTCCTATCAGCCGAACGCGTGGGGACTGTATGACATGCACGGGAACGAGTGTGAATGGTGCTTGGACTGGTACGGGACGCTGGCGTACGGGACGGATCCGAAGGGGGCTTCCTCGGGGTTGAAACGGGTGATTCGCGGCGGCAGCTGGAACCACGGCAGAACAACAGACTGTACTTCGCATAATCGTGGCGCTCTTACCTCGTCTGTCGTGAATAGCCTTTACGGTGGCATTCGCCTGGCCAAAACCCTGTCCAACTAACGTGCGGAAGCGAAAGGACGCGCGAAGGGGCGAGGCGGTAACCGCCCGAGCGCCTCCGCGAAAAACCGGGATCATGCAGATACGAGTCAAAAATGAACGAAGGAAGTTATCCCTGCCGCGTCTGGAGCGAATGCGACTTCTCGCACAGGGCGGCGGCGAGGGATGGAACCATGATGATGAACCGCGTGTCAAGATCGCGTTTGTTTACAGCCAGTTTTTGGTTGTGTTTGGTGAAAGGAGTAAAAGATGGCTACTACGGCGAAACAGAGGTTTGACGATGTGATGGATCGGTGCGACAGTTTGGTCGCGCAGAGCCAAGGTAGTTCCGTGTGTGATGACATCTTGCGAGCGGCGGTGGTACTGGCAGTTTCCGCGTTGGATATGTATGCGGCGGACAGGTTCGCGGAAGAGTTTGTTCCGGAATTAAAGAGAAAGACACCGTCGAAAGAGGATGTCGATTTCTTTACGGAGATTGGTGTCGGGATTAAGGAGGTACTTGGAGTGCTTAAGGAAACGCCGAAGAAGCCTTACAAACGGTTGCGGAAACTTCTGGACGATTATTTGTCGCGAAACTCGATGCAATCGTTTTCACAGATTGAAAGACTTTACAAGTACTATGGTCTTCCGAAAATAATAGACAATGCTTGTGAAAAATCGGGTGCCAAGACATTGAAAAATCGCGTTGGGAAAATGCTTGAGCGTCGCAACGAGATCGTACACAACTGCGATTATGACGGGAAAAATGCACTTCAACCAATTTTGCGAAAAGATGTCGAATATTGGATACGATCTCTCAAGAAGCTTGTCGACAACATGGAACAAATCATCCATAACAGATTCCAAATCGTGAAAGGAGAAACGAAATGAAGAAGACGATGATGATGCTGTTTGCGGTGTTGTGCAGTGCTGCCACGCCGACGGTGTTCGGGGCGGTGCGCGGGGAGAGTACGCCTGTGATGATTGACACGGTTACCATAGCGAACTTGGTAACAAGTCCGCTTGTTGAAAGCATGACGTTGTCGTTGTGGTGGGGTGCCGCTTGGATAGGCGGAAACGCGAATGCGACGGTCGTGATCAAGGACAACGGGACGGAGGTGAAACGCGCGACAGGGACGGGGCAGTTCACCTGGACACCTTCGACTGTCGGGCCGCACACATTGACCTATACCACCTACATCAACGGTACGGTCCAGTCCGAGGTCTATACGGTTACGGTCTATAAGGAATGGAAGTGCACGGTATCGGGCGGAAAAGCGACCATCACCGCCCCGACCCACACGACGGGGAACGTGACGATCCCTGGAACGCTGAACGGCTACACCGTGGAAATCGGGGACAACGCGTTCAGGGACTGCCATGATCTGGAGCGGGTGACGATCCCGTCAACGGTGACGAGGATCGGGGACGGCGCGTTCCGGTCGTGCGACTACCTGGACAACGTGGTGATTCCGGACTCGGTGACGGAGATCGGTGATTCCGCCTTTTACGGGTGTTCCTACATCCAGAACCTCTCAATCGGCACAGGCGTGAAGACGGTGGGGAATTCCGCGTTTGAAGGTTGTTCCTCGCTGCGGCGCGTGTCCTTCCCCGGCAACGCGCTGACTTCAATCGGCTCGTACGCTTTCAACGGCGACTGGCGGATGGTCTCGGTCAACCTGCCGGGAAGCGTCACGTCCATCGGTTCATATGCGTTCAGCGGGTGCAGCGGTCTGACGGAGGTGAGCGTCCCGTCACGGTGGACGATGCCGTCACTCTTCCCCGCCGCCTACGCGAAGCTGGAATCGGTGGCGGTCCCCGCCGGGCCGACCTCGGTGGCGGACAACATGTTCTCCGGCTGCGCCGCCCTTGAAACGGTGACGCTCCCCTCCGGGATCACGTCCATCGGCGCGAACGCCTTTAAGAACTGCACCTCCCTCACGACGCTGGGGGTTCCGACGAGCGTGACGAGCATCGGCTCGGCGGCGTTCAGCGGCTCCTCGATTTACGCGGTCTATTACCTCTGCCAGCAGGCGCCATCGTGCGCCGGAGACGCCTTCTCCTCCTCGCCCGCCGACCTGACGCACTTCGTGCTGGAGGGGTCGAAGGGATGGGACGGCGTCGCGACCTCCCGCGTCCTGCCGCAGAAGTGGCAGGGGCGCGCGATCGAGCACTACAGGCAGTCGGACTGCGCCTACGGCATCACGATCCGCTTCTACGCGGGCGGCGGGTCCGGCTCGATGGCGAACGTGAACGTCAACGCCGACCTCTGCGCGAACAGCACGCGCTACACCCTCCCGGCCTGCCGCTTCACGCGCTCCGGCTTCGCCTTCGCGGGGTG
>JAFSTA010000098.1 GCA_017450695.1 Kiritimatiellia bacterium
ACCTTGTCCGTCAGCGTGTAGCGCCTGGCGTTGCCCACCGCCTGCACGTTGAGCGTCCCCGACACAACCCTCTCGCGCAGCAGGAGCGTCCGCAGCCGCGAGACCGTCGCCTTGTACCCGGCCAGGTCTTTCTTTTTTTTCATAGTCGGTAATTATACCGACTATTTTGCCGAAAGTCAAGGGGGAAACGCGAAAAAATGCGAAAAAATTTTTTCGGGGCGGGAGCGCCCCCCGCGCCCCCGACCCGGTGCCGACGGCGCGAATCCGCCCGCCGGTTATCGCGACAAATCGGGGATTTGTAATTTCTGTACCACGGATGGTTACATGGTTAAATCGCCGTTGACACGGCTTTCAATTGACCATCCTCTTTTCGGGGAAGCGACACTCTTGTCGCTTTTCTACGGCTCGTCAATTGAACTATTTAACCATTGAACGCGAAACTATTTAACTTTCCCAATACTTCTCTGCCGGGCAGTTTGAAAACCACATAATACACGGAACGAACGGGCGCAAAAACGCTTCTTTTGCGTGGCACCTGTTTTCAAAAGTGGCTGCAAGGAGATGGATTCCAGTCGGTTGCGCAAGCGCACAAGAGGGTAAGCGCTTTTCTCACGCAAGAACACGAAAACGGGACGCGCTTGCCTGTCCTTCGTAGCCTTGCGCAGGATGGATCGCGTCCGTAACGCTGACCCACCTAACCACCCAACCACTCAACCACCCAACCACCCAACCAGCTACGCATCATTTCTCACTTGAGTCAGGAAGGAGTATTTGGTAGGATACAAACACCGAGTTTAATCAGGTATGTTCTTGATTTCTGCGGTGGTTTTTCATGCTGTCGTCTGGAACCGCAGAAGCCACGGAATTGCGTGGCAACAGGACAAACAGGAAGGATAAACGACATGAAACGACTACTCGCGGTAACATCCATACTGGCACTGGCCTTTTTCGCACGGGCGGAAGGTCCCGTCAAAATTACCTTTCTGGGTGACGTGATGTGCCAGGGACCGATGCTGAAACCCTATTCGACCGCCAATGGCAAATACGATTTCTCGGAGATCTTCTCCTGTGTGAAAGGACTTCTCTCGGAGTCAGATTACGTTTTCGCCAACTTGGAGACGCCGATCGCGCCGGACAACCAAAACCTGACGCACGAGCGTTACGCATTCTGTTCGCCGCACGAATTCGCGGAAGCCGCAAAAGCCGCTGGAATCGATTTCGTCTTCACCGCGAATAACCACTGCCTCGACCGTAGCCCGACGGGGATTCCCCGCACAATCGAGGCACTTGACAAAATCGGTCTGCCGCACACCGGCACCTTCGCCACCGCGCAAGACGCGGCAAAGCCCGCCATCGTGGATGTGAAGGGATTTCGGATCGGGGTGCTTTCCTACACCTACGGATCAAACGCCTTCGCCAACAATCAGTACCTCTCCGAGACAAACCGGTTCCTGGTGAACCTCTTTCAGGAGCAGGAGCTCGCGAATCCCCTCGCCCGCGCCTGGTCGCGGAACCGGAATTCGGAAGAGGGCAAGCGCTATGTGGAGTACGAGAAGAAGAACCGTCCCGAAAACCTGACTCTCCCCGTCTATGAACGTCAAGAGCCGCATGAACGCGAGCGGAAGGAGTTGCAGGCTGACGTCGCCCGGATGAAGGCGGCGAAGCCCGATTTCATCGTGATGGGAATGCACGCGGGCGGTCAGTACAACCCCGTCGCCACGAAGTACACCAAGGAGCTGGCTGAATTCATTCGAGGATGCGGCGTCGATTGGATCGCCGGATCGCACGAACATGTCGTACACGGCGGCGACTTCTCGAAAATCACCGAAGGGCGCCTCACCACCTACTCGCTCGGGAATTTCTGCGGTTTGAACGGTGTGTGGGAGACACCGTTCGACAAGATGGGTGACTACTCGATCGCTTGGCACCTTTACCTAGATCGAAAAGCGGACGGAACACCGTATGTCGCGAAGACAACCTTCAGCGTCCTGAAGACAATCAAGGCGGCGGAAAAGGGACGAATCCGTGTCGTTCCGGTTGCCGACTACTACATCCGGCAGACCGACCACGAAACGCGCCAGAAACTCCGTGCCGACCTGATCCAGATCGCGAAAGCGTTCAGTGGAATCGACTTCGACAAGCTCGGCGTCTGTGCGGAGTACCCGTTGACCGCCGCCTCCGTGCCCGCCGTGGAAACGAAGCCGTTCACGGTCGATAAAAACGTGCCGGCGGGAAACATCGAGCTGGATCGGATTGAGGGCAACACGGTGTATGTCCATCAGGAGTTACGCGACACTTCCAGCGCGTGGTTCTACTGGGCTTTCCGCGTGACCGGTGCGCAGGGACGCAAGCTCGACTTCCGCTTCACGAAGTCTGTCGCCGTCGGAACGCGCGGCCCGTGTGTCTCGCTTGACAAGGGCAAAACCTGGAGCTACGCCGCCGAGAAGAACGCCACGCGCAACTTCTTTACCTACACCTTCCCGGCGGACGCGGTCGAGGTCTGGTTCTACGAGACCATCCCCTACCTTCAGACCGACTGGAACGCCTTCCTCAAACGCCACGAGGCGGATCGCGGAAAAGTCTTCGAAACGGGCGTTCTCTGCAAATCCCGCAAGGGACGGGATGTGGAGCGGGCTGTCTTCGGGAACCTCTCCGGGAAACCGAAGTACCGCATCTTCCTCTCCGCCCGCCGCCACTGCAGCGAGACGATGGCGAGCTTCGTGTTGGAGGGAGTGTTGGAGAGCGTCTTCGCGCAGGATGAGACCGGTGCCTGGTACCGAGAGAACGTCGAAATCATGGCGGTTCCCTTCATGGACAAGGACGGTTGCGAGGAGGGCGACCAGGGGAAGAACCGCAAGCCGCACGACCACAACCGCGACTATACCGATTTCATCTACCCCGAAACGCGCGGCATCCGCGACTGGATCGCGCAACGCGCAAACAACAAGCTCGACATTTTCTTCGACTTCCACTGCCCCTGGCTCTACGGGAATTTCAACGAATTCGTTTACCAGGTCCATGAGAAGCGCAAAGAAAACGCCGAGAAAACCAGTCGCTTCGGTAAGATTTTGGAGGGAGTGCAGCGCGGGGCGATGGCCTACCGCGAAAAGGACGACATCCGCTGGGGCGTCGGCTGGAATTCGGACAAGAACTACACGGCGGGACGCGCCGTGAAGGCATGGGCGATGGACGAGTTGCAGTGCGAATTCGTCAGTTCCTTCGAGATTCCCTTCGCGACCGCCAACGGTAAGGTCGTAACCCGCGAAAGTTGCCGCGAGTTCGGCGGCGATATCGCCCGTGCCTTCCGACGTTACATCGAGACCCGCTAGCCGTACGCCTCACGAGGCTTGCGCGTATGCGGGAACAGGGACCACGAAGCACGATGTACCCGACGCGAGAGTATTTTCCAAACTATGGAATCCACGCATTTCCCGGAATGAGCATCTCCGGAACCGCGCACACTTCCATGTATCCCGTGGTTGACTAAACAGAATCAGAGAGGTTTAGCAATTGGCGCGACAAAACAGGAATAGCAGGAACAGTCTCAGTCGGTTTATCAGCCTCATCCTGCGACACAAACCGGAGGTGGCAGGGATCAGCCTGGACGAACATGGCTGGGCAAACGTCCAAGCGCTGCTCGATGGCATCAACGCGGGCGGACGTTATCGAATCGACCGGACCTTGCTGGACGAGATCGTCCGAACAGACGCGAAACAGCGGTATTCCTTCGACGAGAACGGAGGGCGGATCCGTGCGAACCAAGGACACTCCGTGGCTGTGGATGTGGAACTCACCCCGTGCGAACCGCCGTCATTCCTCTGGCACGGAACGGGAGAGAAATCACGCGCCTCCATCGAAGCAGAAGGGCTGAAGCCGATGTCCAGACTCCATGTCCATCTCTCCCGCGAGTACGAAACGGCAGTGAACGTGGGTACGAGACACGGCA
Source organism: Kiritimatiellia bacterium (assembly GCA_017450695.1). Lineage (GTDB taxonomy): Bacteria > Verrucomicrobiota > Kiritimatiellia > RFP12 > UBA1067 > RGIG8368. The sequence goes on from JAFSTA010000098.1 coordinate 3,947, forward strand.
CACCTGTCGTCTTCCGTGTACGGAGCGGCGAAATGGCGGCGGACGGGTATGCGTTCTTCCTCTCGGAAAACGCGGTGTGGCTGACCAATCACGTACCGCCGCATTACCTGGAGAGAACCGGGGGGCCGTCCGCAACAGGAAGCGACTGAAGGAAGGAAAGGAAACAATGAACTTCAATTCCTCGTTTGAATTCGCACGCAGTGCCGCAGAGAAAGTGTCGAAAACAGGGGCTTTTCGAAACAAGATGCGCGAAGGGAGAACGGGCAAGCCATTCACCCAAGCGGAGAGCGGCGTAACCGACAGGAATCAACCACATTGCAGTATTTTTTCGATACGGAAGTCACGGGAAAAAAGCGTTCACACACCTGCTCATTCCGTGAGTTCCGTGTATTCCGTGATTTTCAGCAGAGGAGTTTAGGATGAAAAAGTTGTTCTGGTTCGTAAGCAACAATATGTTTGGGATTGCAATCCTTGCGTGTGCGGCGATCTCCTTCTTCTACCCCGCCGCGTTCCAAGAATGGTTCGGCGTGAAATTGCTGACTCTCATCAGTCCTGCGATCCAGCTGATCATGTTCGGCATGGGTACGACCCTTTCGCCCCAGGACTTCATCCGCGTCGCCAAATGCCCGTGGGCAGTCGCCGTCGGCGTCTTCCTGCAATTCCTCATCATGCCGCTCTTCGGTTTCCTGCTGGCGAAAACATTAGGATTTGACGGAGAGCTTGCCGCAGGATGCGTCCTAATCGGTTCCGTAGCGGGAGGAACCGCCTCCAACGTAATCGCCTACCTTGCGAAAGCGAATGTCGCGCTTTCCGTCACCATGACCTGCTGCTCCACGCTACTCTCCCCCTTCATCACCCCGATCTTGATGAAAGTACTTGCGGGTAAATTCATCGAGATCGACGCGGTCAAGATGATGATCGAAATCCTGAAAATCGTCCTGATCCCGGTCATCGCAGGCGGCATCGCACACACCCTGCTCAAGCAGCAATTCGAAAAACACAAACGTTTTATCGACCGAGTCCTCTCCATTATTTCAATGGGAGGCATCTGCTTCACAATTCTCGTCCTCACAGCCAAAAGCAGCGAGACTTTTCGTCAGGCGGGAGTCCTGATCATCCTTGCCGCCGTCGCGCACAACACCTTCGGTTACCTCAGCGGGTACTGGGGAACACGACTGCTCGCCAAAGTTCTCCCCTTCACCGATTCCGACGCGCGTACCGTCGCCATCGAAGTCGCGATGCAGAACGGAGGCATGGCGGGTGCCTTGGCGATCACCGTGCTGAACAGCCCCGTCGCCGCCTTGCCCGCCAACATCTTCTCCATTTGGATGAACTTCTCCGGTTCCATCATTGCCAACTACTGGAACCACCGCCCGCCGCGTAAGTAGCGTGTAAAGTCGGCGGCGAAAAAAGCGCCAGTCACGGCATCCAATATTCGGGAGCTATCGAATGCCATCGACCGCAATCGGGAGCAATCGAATACAGTCGATTCACCCCGCCATCAATAGGCGGTACGGAGAGAGGAGTCGTTATAGATGTCGTGCTCCAGCATCTGATTCAGCTGGGGGGCGATCGAGTCTTTTGTACAGGCGGGAAACTCTTTTTCTTCGTAACGGCGGACGGAGACAACATCGATCGTTGTACCGGTGATGATCATCTCGCGCGCCTTGTCGATGTCTTTCTGCGTGATGTCGTGAAATCCGACCGAACGTAATTTGCCTTCGGCGACCAGTTGTTTCGCCAGCTCCATGACACGAGTCATCGTAATGCCACGGAGAATCCTGTCCAGTTTCGGGAAAAGCAGGTCTCCGTCCTTGGAGATGATTCCGAAATTTTCCGTACCGCCTTCTGCCATGTGTCCGTCCGTATCGAATGCGACCACAAAATCAACGCCCATCTCGTGCGCCTCGTACTTCATCATCGCGTTGGGCAGATAGTTGCACGTCTTCGTCGTGGCGAAACGCGGTTCCTTCACCTGAATGGAACTGCGGCGCACTACGGCACCTTGCGGATGACGCTTCATGAACGGAAGCGCCAACGCATAGACGAGTATGTACAGTTGCGCTTGAGGACAATCAAACGGATTGGCGGTGAAACTTCCCGGACCACGGGAAATCATCAGCTTAACCGAACAGTCGTCCTTATTCACGGTACGCAAGACGTCCATCACCACCGAACGGACAGAGTCAAGCCCAGATCTCCATTCCAGTCCGATCGCATGGGCGGAGTTGATCAACCGCTCCAGATGCGCCTCCATCTGGAACGCGCCTCGCTGGACACATTTGAACATATCAAACACACCGTCCCCACGATGCACCAGATGATCATCAACTGGAACCTGCATCATCAGCGGATCCGTAACGACGCAATCCAAAACCGATGAATACATCGCATAGTAATTCTTATGCCAAGCCCGACGCGTCTTTTTCAAGACGTCGTGATACCGCGAAAAATCAATCACCTTCATGAGCATTCCCCTATCGTTGGAAAATTCCGTAAAGCAGTTTTAAATTATAGGATTTCGACATGGGGAAAACAAGCTGAATTTGAATGTCTGAATTTGAATGTCGCTTCCCCGCTTCTCCTCGCTTCTCAGCTTCCCCGCTTCTCAACTTTTCAGCTGGCGCGAAGCGCCCCACTCCTAGCGGTTCACGCGGCGACGCCACTCGCGCATGGTCATGCCCGTTTGGGCGCGGAAGAATTTACGCAGCGAGTTCGGGTGCGCGAATCCGCAAAAGTCAGAGATCGTTTTCAACTGCACGTTTGAATCCTCCAGCATTTGCTTCGCGCATTCCAGCTGGACAGCGTGGATCTCTTCCAGAATCGAATGTCCGGTCGCATTCCGGAAACGGATATCCGCCTGCCGCCGCGAGCAGGGAAAGAGCGAGGCCACCTTTGCAGAACGCAGTCCCTGGCAAGCCTCGCGGTTGATCAACTCCAACGCCTCTCGAACTACACGGTCCGGTGCAGAAAGCAACCTCGTCGAAGCGCGCCGAACCACGCGCAAAGGACCGAAGGTCAGGTGATGCATTCCCCCTTGAACACCGTCCTTACCGTGCGCGATGGCGAGCAGAAGCATGGCGGCCAGGTTTCCGCCACGGCGGAAATCCAACTCGATGGAGGAGAGCGGCGGAACGGTGTGTTCGCAAATTTGCGCGTAGTTATCCACACCGAGAACGGCAATTTCGTCGGGAACGGCAAGTCCTTCGAACCGCGCCGCCGTGACGGTCTCGGCAGCCGTCTTGTCGTTCGCCGCAAAGACGGCGCAAGGCTTGGGAAGCCTGGTCAGGAAATGACGCAACGCCTCTTGGCGTCCCGTGACATCCGTAGTGTCTGCCTTACACTTGAACACGGTACAGTGCTTCCCGTTCAACGTCAGCGCATCGCAGAATCCGCGCTGACGTTCCTCACTCCAGTAACGCCGTTCCGCATACGGAATAAAGGCGAAATTCTCGAATCCGGTCATGAGGAGTTCTTTCGCCGCCAACTGCGCCGTCGCGATCGAATCGTGCGAAACCGAAAAGCAACTTGCGGGAAGCGTCTTCGGATTGTGCGAGAAGAAGACCACGGGAATCTCTCCGAAGATACGCGTATCAATCTCGGTATGCTCATTTCCGCATTCGGCAATCGCGCCGATCGGTTTCCAGAAATTCACCAGTTTCCGAATGTTACCGGCAGGAGGGAAGCCGTCGATCGACTGCACATGCCAGCCGTTCTTTTCGGCTATTTCCTGAACCCCGGCAAGTTTTCCGGGAGCGCTCGTCTTCGAGGAAGGTTGAAAGTACAGGATTACGTTCATAAGTGGTCATCCATCAAGGTTCATTATAGCAAAGTTCCACAACCGTCTGCAACGAGATATTACGGATAGGTGGTTGGGAGGTTAGGTGGTTGGGCAATCGATTGCAGTCGATCACCTTCGATAGCTAACGATTATTCCCTACTGCCTTCTTCTCAGCTGGCGCGATGCCCCCCTCATTTTCCATTCCAGTGCGAAGAACGGGCGGAGGGCTTAACACGCTTCCCAGGCTTAACACGCTTAACCAGCCAACTTATAGGCAAGAACGCGGAAGTCGGAACCGGCTGTGTCTGTCGCCAGTTCTAGGTTTCGTCACCATCCCCTACTTGGTCATCTCAATCATCGGTGCGACGGGCGTAACGTACAGGTCCATGTGCCCGTCGGCATTACTCGCCGTACATACCACGTACTTCGCGTTCATCACGAAGTGCGGATGCGGATCAGGGTGCATCTTGCTCTGTTTGTTGTATGGCATGAGCGCAGGGCGCGTGGAGTAGAGCCACACACGCTTGCCCGTCTCGCGGTTCCAGAAACCGACGCGCCACTCGCACCCGCGCCACCATCTTCCCGGCGCCTCGTCGCACACGACGTACTTCTTGTCTGGCGAGACGTTGTTGTGCCTCGCGCCGCTGATTCCGCACCACCGTTCCTGCTTCCCTGTCGCCAGGTCGTGGTGGTACACGTAGTCGCCGGGACGGCCGCACCAGGAGAATCCCCTACCGTCCTCATCCCAGATTTCATGCGAGGCAAAGTTGCGGTCCTTTGCGGGTACCATCTCGCGCCATCCCTTCTTCATCAACCACATACGCGGATACCACCCCGTCTTTTTCTTGTACTCCTGGCCTTCCTTCTCCCAGCACGACTCCCACGCACACATGGCCAAGTCATTACGGACTGGATTGACCTGTCCGTGATTGCAGCAGAACGGCGTCTCACCCCACTTGTCGAACTCTCCCGTCACGAGGTCAAGCATTCCCTGCACCCAGCGTCGCCCTCCCGTCTCGTTGACCAGAGAGGCATCGAGGAACGCATACTTCCTGTCGCTCGTCAATGTCAGGTGCGAATAGTAGCGTTCCGCCTTGAACACGCCGTCGTCAAGTCCCTTCGGAAGCCCGCAGAGCTTGTGTACCTTCGAGGGTTCCGCGAGATCGCAACGGAAGAATCCGCCAGCCTTCGGACTTCCAAAGACGATGTAGTTCTCTCGGCACTCCACAAACGGATCTCCCACGAATGGCGCGACCCTCTCCATCTTTCCTTGGCTTGTCTTCTTCGCCTTCGCGACCGGCTTCACGCGCTCTTCCAGCAGGTCTGCCACCATCAGCATCTTCGGGCTTCGTTTCTCCTTTCTTTCATTCCCGATCGTGTAATTGAAAAGGAGGAACCGTCCATCCGCAGTCATCGACTTGGTGATGAAGTAAAGCGACTGACGGTTATCGTCCGGCGCACCGTAGAGAAGCGCGTACGAGACGACTCCGCTTTCGGGGTCCACGCGAGTCTCGAAGAGCTTAGACGTGGCGGGTGTCTTCACGCCCCCCACCGCACCCGCACCATCCGCAAGTAACGTCGAGGCGATCCACAGCATCGGAGCCTGAGCATGGGGATCGCCGTTCACCTTCGTGCGAGCGAAGTAGTATTCGAGGTCGTTACGCTTGCCAGTACCCACGCACACGCCGGAGATGTTGCCCCACTTGTCCATACGCGAGCAGAGCGCGAGATAGGCGCGGCGGGCGGCAGGACCGTACCTCTCGCCGTCCAACCATCCGCGTCTCACGCCAACGAGGTACGCATACGCGAACATCGCTGTACAGGATGTCTCGCCCCAGTTTCGCGGATCCTCCGGACGGTCAACGAGCTGGCTCCAGAGTCCGTCCTTGCGCTGGAACTGGAGCAACGTCGCCATCATCTGCCGATAACTTTCCATGATGCGCGCGCGGCATGGGCTGTCCTGTGGCAGATGTTCAAGGAGGAGCGCCATGCCTGCCGCCATCCATCCATCGCCACGCCCCCAGACGAACGGCACGTCCGGCGCATGGTAGAAGAGTCCTTTCGCCGGACCGTCCTTGAGCTGGAGCTGGTCGAGGTAGAACACCATTTCCGCAGCGGCGCGATCAATATACTTGCGGTCACCCGTCGCACGGTATGCCTGGCTCTGGAGCGCCGTGATCATGTACATATCGTCGATCCACAGGCGCGTCTGTACGGAAAGCCCCTTTGCATAGTATTCACGCTGCACATGCGGGGGAGCACTCTCCCGTTCCTTAAACGAGTCCTCGCATGGTGCGCACCACTGTGTGTCGGCATACATCAGCCCCATGTCAAGACAACGCTTATCCTGGTTCTGCAGATAGATTTCCAGCGGGACCGAACCGAAAATCGCGTCATCGACGTGACGCGGACGCGAACAGACACCGTTCTTCGAACCTCCCGGCAGGAAGTCGTCGAACAGGCGGATCAGCCTTTCCATGCGCCATTCGTCGCCCGTCAACCGCGCACACTCGATCGCGTTCATCCAAAGCGACACAACGGAATACTGAACGATGCGGTTCCAGCCGTAGCCGCTGTTGCCGTGGTATCCAGCAGGCTTATAGTTCTCTGGGCGCGTAGTTCTGAACTGATCCGTCACGCGCCGCGAGATCGTTGCGGGATCCGTCCCCTCAGGAAGGTCATTGAACCATTTCGAAAGTTCCCCATCCGCATACGCAATCACCGCCGCGTAGGCCACCGCCACCGTAAGAATCTTTTTGCAATCCATTTCTTTTCTCCTTGGCGAAATAGTATAACAAACGAAACAAACGTGCGCATCCATAAATCACCCGAGGTTGGGTGGGTGGTTAGGTAGTTAGGTGGTTAGGTGGTTAGGTAGTTAGGTGGTTGAAGGATAGGAACTGATCCTTTCCATTCCCGTACGTAACGCGGACGGTTGGCTGCGAGCTACCAGCTCACGCCCCTCCGTCATTTCAAAGACGAGTTCGCCTCCCTTCAGGATATCCTCGTGGCGGATTTTGAAACCTTCGAGCGGTACGCCGTTGAGCGAGACCGACTTGACGTACTTGTTCTGGTCGGAGAGGTTTTTCGCGAGGACGGTGAAGGTTCGGTCTTGGGAACCCGGCGCACGGCAACCGAAAGGAGACAGGTGAAGCATGATCTTCGGCAACTGCGGTACACCGAGCACATACTCGCCGCTCGCTGGGTTCATCGGATAGAAACCCATCGCGGAGAAGAGGTACCATGCGCTCATCTGTCCGCAGTCGTCATTTCCGCAAAGCCCGTCCGGCCTGTTCACGTAAAACTTCTCGAACACGTCCCGGATGAGTTCCGCCTGCCGCGCCTCGCGTCCGGCGTATCGCAGGAGGTAGAGGACATGGTGACTCGGCTCGTTGCCGTGACAGTACTGCCCCATGAGGCCGGTGACATCGTCGCACGTGCCCGTCTCGGATTCATCCGCCTCCAGTGTGAAAAGACGGCAAAGCCTTTCGCCGGCAACTTCCCTACCCCCGACGGCTTCGACAATCGCCTCCGGTTCGTGCAGAACGTGCCATGTCCACTGCCACGCATTACCCTCCGTAAAGTCGCTTCCGGTCCCGGCGTTGCGTCCGAGCGCGAGCGGATTGAACGGAGTCGTCCAGTTCCCCCCGGTGTCGCGCCCGCGCACGAAATGCGTCTCCGGATCCACTACATGCCGCCAGTTGCGCGAACGGTTCCGAAAGAACGCCGCATCTTCCGCAAAGCCAAGTCTCTCCGCCATCCTCGCCGCGCACCAGTCGTCATAACAACATTCCAAAAGCCGTGAGACGGACTCGCTCGTCACGATGTCGTTCGGGTAGTATCCATACTTGTCGAGCGCCGGCCAGTCTTCGAGGATACGTCCCTTGTGAAGATGGGTCAGGGAATCTTTGATCGCCGCGAATGCGGTCTCCCAGAATGCGCGGTCGCGCGAATGACGCGACAAGGCATCCGCATCGCCGGGCGCGGCAGGACGCGAGATCGCCTCGGTCTTCAGGAACCAATCGACGATAACCGGGACGGAATGCGTGCCGATCATACACTGGTTGTCGCGGCCCATAAGCGGCCAAATAGGCAGGAATCCGGCGGCCTTCTGGTGCTCCAGCATCGTTTCGATAAAACCGTCTCCCATCTCGGCGGAAATCAGGGTATGGAGCGGATGCGCCGCACGGAACGTGTCCCAGAGAGACAGCGTCGAGTAGTAGGCCCCGCCCGACGCGACATGCACCTCGCCATCCGCACCGCGATAGCGCCCATCGACATCCGCGATGTTGGCTGGCTGGATGAGTAACCTGTACAGCGCAGAGTAGAAATTCGTCTTTTCGTCATCCGTACCATCGGCGTCCATCCGCGAGAGCTGCCGTTCCCATTCGGACTCCGCCGCCGCGCGCACAGCGTCGAAATCGAATCCCGGACACTCCGCGTCCATGTTGCGCCCGGCTCCTTCCTCATCGACCAACGAATACCCAATCTTGACCACAAGCGGTTCCCCGCCATCCTCCACAAAGGAAAGCGCCATTCGCGGAGCCTTCTCGTTCGCGGAGAGCGGTTCGAGCGTCACGGCTTTCGCAAATTCGCGGCTGAACTCGATGACAAACGAGTAGCGACGTTCGACCCAGTGTTTGCGTACGTTGGTTCCTGACACAATCCGCTTCCCCGCTACGCGCACGTCGCTTGCCAGGATTGTCTTTGCGAGATCCTTTCCGCCGATGCCCCACTGGCAGTCCAAGAGCAGGTTCATCGCCTTCAATCCCGCGCCGGTGAACCGATAAACCGCCGTATGCGCGGCGGCGGTAATCTCCACGCATACATCACAGTCGTCGAGAGTGACAGCGTAGTAACCCGGTTGACAGGTCTGCGTCTCTTTGCGGAACACGGACGACACGCCGGGCGAGGCCTCTCCCGCGAACGGCATGAGCCGAATGTCGCCGAGGTCCCCGCATCCCGTACCGCTCAGATGCGTTTGCGAAAAACCGAGAATCCGGTCATCCTCGTAGCGGTATCCGGCGCAGTAACGGTATCCCTCTCGCCCCGTGTCCGGAGACGGCTGCACAAGCCCGAACGGATACGCCGCTCCCGGGAATGTATGCCCATCTCCGCCCGAACCGATCTCCGGTCTCACCCATTTCGTCCGTTTGCATGGTTGTATCGAAGGCAACATAAACTCTTTCCTGGAATTGTCGTGATGCGGGCCGCTGACTATGAGCTGAAGATCGTGCGCAGTTTTCGTGCGTGGCGGTCTTGTTTTGCTCGTTCAGCTCGCATCTCCTATTCCTTCGCCGGGCAGATTGAAAGTACCGTTGCCCGCGCCCGGCTTGGGCGAGCACGCGGTAATGCCTGAAAAGCATGGAAGTCCTTGTGTAACCGAGTTCGGAAATGGCGTTGCCCCGTCGTACAGAACCCGCTCCCAGCCGCTTGCAAAAATCTGGAATCTGGAGGTTTCCCCTCGCAAGCCTGACCCGTTGCGCGAACCGTTCGATCACGGACCTCCTTTCGGTTTGACTTTACCGAAAACCAAAACGGAATGCAAGACGGATTTTCAAGTCGTGCAGGCGCCGCAGTTCGTTTCGTTCGTATTCTCAATAAGGATGATATTTCATTCTGAAATGGGATGCGGATGTGGTTCAGATTTGCTATACTATCCGCATGAAAATTGAGACTACACTTTCCGGACTCGATTTCGCGGTGCTTGGCTTGTATGCGCTCGTGCTGATCGGTGCGGGACTTTTCATGGGACGTTTCGTGAAGTCGAGCGGCGATTTCTTCTCCGGTGGCAAGAAGGTGCCGTGGTGGATGGGGGCGATCAGCTCGTACATGGCGATGATCAGCTGCTTCGTTTTTATCGCCTACGCGCAGATCGGCTATGAGGACGGTCTGGTCGGCCTGACGGTATTCTGGTCAACGGCCTTCGCTATCCTGCTCGGAACCTTTCTCTTTGCGCGACGGTGGCAGCGCGCGAAACTCGCCACACCTGTCGAATATCTGGAACGCCGATACGGTCCGGGCGTGCGCCAGGTCATCTCGTGGTGCGGCGTCGTCTTCCGCATCCTCGACAACACGGTTCGCCTCTACACGCTCGGCATCATCACCTCGCAGTTCCTCGGCATCCCGCTTTCCTACGGTATCGCGTTGGGAACCGTGATTGTCCTGCTCTATACCCTCACGGGTGGACTGTGGAGTGTACTGGTGACGGACATCATCCAGGGGACCGTGCTGATGGCCGTGGCGCTCACCGTCCTGCCCCTTTCGCTCTGTGCCGTCGGCGGACTGGGCGCGCTCTACCAAGCCGTGCCGGAACACTTCTCGCTCTTCCACGGGCATCGCGGTACGCTGTGGTTTCTCGCCGCCTACTACCTCATCGTCTTCATCAAGTACAACGGCAGCTGGTCGTTCGTCCAACGGCTCGCCTCCGTCCCGAACGAACGCGACGCCGTGAAGATGGGGCTTCTTTCCGCGGCGATCTTTTTCGCCTTCCCGATTCTCGCGGTGCTGCCTGCAGTGGCGGCGCGGGTCTATCTGCCCGACCTGCCGCCGGAGATGCACGAGCGTAGTTACATCGAGATGTGTACCCGCCTGTTGCCGCCGGGAATGCTTGGGCTGATGGTGGCGGCGATGATGGCCGCTTCCCTTTCAACCCTCGCGGCGGAGTTCAACGTGACCAGTTCGGTCTTCACGACGGACATCTACCGCCGCGTATTCCGACGCCAAGCGGGCGAGCGCGAGACCTTGCTCGTGGCACGGCTTTCCGTACTCGGCATCGCCGCGCTGATCGCATTCGGAGCGCTCTTCGTCTCGCAGCTGGGTGGCGCGTTCGAGGCGAACAAGCTCCTGATGGCTCTCTTCGGTGTTCCCATCGTGATTCCCAGCGTTTTCGGCATCCTGTGGAAACGCCCGAATCGGATTGGCGTGTATGCCTGTATCGTGACCGGTGTCGTGGGCGGACTGATCTTCAAAAATGTGCTGGGGTTGAAGTGGGAGTTCGCCACGCTGGCGCAGGTGGGCGTCTGTCTGGCGGCGTACTGGGCGGGCGGATTCCTGCGGACGTCGGTACACGAGCGTGAGGGACGTGACGCCCTCTTCGCCCAGCTGGAGGAGAAGGGAGAGGCGACGAAATGATCACCTTCGACACGCTCTATTCATGGGTGCGGGAGTTGCCGATTATCGATTGGCATAATCACCTTGACCTCCAGACGCTGGCAGCGGACATGCCGCTCGATTCCCTCTATGATGTTTGGGTGAAATCCGACCCCTACAAGCACCGCGCCATGCGCATCTGCGGCGAACCGGAACGTGTGATTACGGGCAACGCGCCGGAAGCGGAAAAGTGGGAGGCTTGGCGCCGTACCCTGCCGAAACTCGTCGGCAATCCCCTCTTCGCCTGGGCGCAAATGGAGCTAGACTTTCTGGGAATCGATGGGAGCGAAAACGTGTCGCTCTCCGACTGGACGCCGTCGAAGATGCTGAGTCGGTTCGGCGTCGAGTACCTGAGTCCCTGCATGGGCAAGGATGCAATCGCAGCAGAAAGCGATCGCCCGCCAGAGAATGGAAGCGGCATTCGCATCGTGCCATCCCTTCGGATCAATGTGGGGGAAACGATATCGGGAGAGACGCAGCGGCGTTTCCATTCGGCCGGATGCCGCGTCGTGGATGTCTCGGTGGACGATGTCTCGGAACTGACGGGTTGCCTGGATCAGATGTCCGCTCTGGCCGCCTTTGCCTCCTCGCACGGCTGGACGATGCTTCTGCACCTCGGCGCACTCCGCGAAACCTCCACGCGCCTTCGCGAGGCGGCAGGTCCTGCCGGCGGGTTCGCGGGAATGCGCACCCCCGTCGATCCCGCGCCGGTTGCCAACTTCCTGAATCGGCTGGAGTGCGATAACATCCTGCCGCGCACGATCCTGCTTACGCTCAATCCATCGTCCCACGCCCAACTGGCGGTCCTCGCCGGCTCCTTCGTGGAAGAAGGCATGCCTGGAAAAGTGCAGCTCGGTCCCGCCTGGTGGTGGTGCGACCACGCCGAAGGCATCTGCGACGTACTGGAAAAACAAGCCGCTTACGGTGTCCTTTCCACGTTCATCGGCATGACAACCGATTCGCGTTCGTTGCTCTCGTTCGTGCGTCACGATTACTTCCGTCGCCTCTTCTGCCGCTGGGTCGCTGAAAAAGTCGGCTCAGGTGATTTCCCGGATGACGAGTCCCTGCTGAAGCCGATGTTGGAAAATGTCTGTTACCAAAACGCGAAAGCGATTTTCGATGGAAAGGACACCGCGCATCATGAATAATCTACAACCCCAGCTGGACGCTTCCTGCGCCATCCCTCGCGCAGAGGTAACCGAGCATGTGTTTTCCTTTCGTCCTACCAAGGAACCAACCATGAAAACAACAATCCCGAATCAATCCCTGCTCCGATTCCTATCTCTGACCGTTCTTCTGGCGGCAGTTTCCTGCTCCGCCGCAGATGCGTTCCGTATCGAACGCGGACACATGCCCAAAATCGTCCTTGCTGAAGGGATGCGCCCCTTCGTCTCGCGCGCCGCATCCGATCTCGCCGGGGATCTGGAAAAAATCTTCGGTGTGCGTCCTGCCGTGACGACCGGATCGGTGGCGACGGCAGACGCGATCCTTGTTGTCAAGGGCGGCGAAGGATGGGAGAACTACGCCATCGAGTCCAAAACCGGAAACGTGCTCACGATTACGGGTTCCGATGACCGAGGCGCCATGTTCGGTCTTTACCGCTTTACCGCAGAGTGCCTGGGCATCGATCCCTTCTACCATTGGAGCGGACGCGAACCCGCGAAAGCGGAGAGCAGGACATGGGACTCCATCACCATCCGCCAGGGGGATCCATCCTTCAAGTTCCGCGCCTGGTTCATCAATGACGAGGACTTCATCAACGGCTTTCGTCCCGAAGAGAACGGGAAACGCGAGATCGCCTATCCGCGCTACCACGTCTGCTTCGGGCCATCCCTTGCGAACGAGATTTATGAAACCGCAGTCCGTGCCGGATTCAACGCGGTAATCTGCGCGAGTTATGTGGACATCCTCAACCCCGATGAGAAACGCCTCATCGACATCGCCTCATCTCGCGGCCTTTACATCACGACGCACCATCAGGAACCCGTCGGCGCGGGGGCGCGGCAGCTCGACTTGCATTTCCCGGAGATCAAGGAAACCTCCTACGCCTCGCATCCCGACCTGTGGCGAAAGGCGTGGAAGCGGTACGTGGAGGAATGGGCCAAGGTGCCGGATGTCATCTGGCAGCTGGGACTGCGCGGACGCGGCGACAGACCGTTTTGGATGGGTGGCAATCAATGGAATTCGCCGGACGTATCCGAAAGCGAAGACCGTCGCCGCGCGGGGCTGATCTCCCGCGCAATGGCGGAACAACTCGCGATGATCGAGACGGCACTCGGCCACCGTCCCCCGCATTTCGCGACCCAGCTCTGGATGGAGGGCGCGGAGTACTATCGGCGCGGATTCCTCACCATTCCGCAAGGAACGATCGTCATCTTCTCGGACAACTGTCCGGGTCTCAAGTTCCAAAGCGACATCGGCGGCGTGAAGTCGCTCGACCTCTCCACCCCCTTCGGTCTCTACTATCACCTGGCGATCGTTCACGGCAACCACCGCTGTGAACTGGTACCTCCACTCCGAACCCACCAGATATTGAACGACGCTTGGCAGAAGGGCGCGCGCGAACTGGTACTCTTCAACGTCTCGAACATCCGCCCGTTCCTCTACACCCTCGAATCGGCGGGGAAGATGACACGCGACCTTGCCGGCTTTGACGCGGCGCGTTTCCGCGACAGCTGGGCGGCAACCCGCTTCGGCCGACAGGCACCTGCGGTGGCGCGCGCGATCGACCTCTTCTTCGCCGCCTACGAAACGGTCTATTCCCGTGACGCCAAGTCTTCCTACGGTTCCCCTCGCGAACGTGCGCCGCTGGCCATCCTGAACGACGGAATCCTTTGTTCCGCGACGCTGGATCTCATCCATCGCCTCCGATCGGATGCCCCGCCCTCCCCAGCTCCCGTAGTCTCGCAGTACCTGAAAGATCCGAATCTGCTGACTGTGATCCCCAACGATCTACACGTGAGGGTCAATCAGGATATGTGGCCGTATTTCCAAAATCCGATGCGCAGCGGACTGCTCGCCCGCACACAGGCCGCCGCATTCCGGCGTTGTCTGGAACAGGTCGAACGCGCGTACGCGGGGATGGACGAGGCGCAACGTCTCCAACTCTTCGAACGGTTCGGTTACCCCGCCGAATTCCTGAGTCTCTCCTCCGACTGCTACTCGGAACTGGCCTTCGCGGTGGAAGCGAAAAGCATGGGGGATTCCGTGGCCGCGAAACGTCATGCGCTGACCGCCCTCGACCTCTCCGCGACGCGGGATCGCCTGGATCGACGCTACAACGCGGGGCGGTGGAAACGGTGGTACGACCGGGACATTATCTATCCCTACTCCGCGCACTCCTCCGCGTTGCGACAGGCGATTGCCGCACTCCCGACGGACACGCTGCGTCTGCCTGACGGTTCCCGCGTCACCACCGCCGAAGAGTGGAATCAGGTGAAACCGAAAGTCCTCCGCTTCTTCAGCGAGGAGGTTTACGGTGAGATTCCGCCGAAGCCGGCCAAGCTCGATTGGGAGCTGGTGGAGGAGGGAGAGGCGTTCGGCGGGAACGCGACGCGCCGACAGTATGTCGTGCGGAGTGGGGATGCCGCCGGATCGATCTCGTTTGACGTCCTCATCTATCTGCCCAAGACGATGGAAGGAACCATCCCCGCTTTCGTCTATCCGAATTTCAGCGGCAACCATACCCTTTCGGATGATCCCGCCGTCCGGGAATACACAGGTTATCCCTTCGCCGGAAAACGTGCGGGGCGGGGCGAATTCCGTGGCCGTGCGCCGATCGAACAGATCGTCCGGAAGGGTTTCGCATTCGCAACCTTCTGTTTCGGCGCACTCTATCCCGACTTCCCGCCCGATAAGGATGGTGCCGCCGATTCCGTGTGGAAACTCTTCCCGAAGGAAAAACTCCCGAAAGAGAAACTGGCCCATCCGGCGTGGGCGTGGGGCGCGATGCGTGTCCGCGACTTGCTGGAAACCATGCCAACCATCAACCAGCAGAAAGTCGCGATTGTCGGTCACAGCCGGATGGCAAAGACCGCCATCTTGGCGGGTGCCCACGATCCGCGTTTCGCGCTCGTTTGCGCAAACTGCGGAGGCATGAAGTCTATCAAGGTTCTTCCGAACCTCCGTTATCCGTACTGGTTCTCGGAAAAGCTGAAGCGGTACGCGGAGTCCGACAAATCCGAGTTGACTCCGGAAGATCTGGTGAACCGGGCGGGAACCCGGCCGGATCCGCCGTATGACCAGGCTTCCCTTGCCGCCTGTATCGCGCCGCGCGCACTGGCGGTCTCGGCCGCATCCGAATCGCCCAATCCCCGTCCCCAGATCGGCAAGGCGCTGGTGCGCGGGGCGTCGCCCGTTTTCAAACTCTTCGGCAAATCGATCGGTTGGCGCGTGAAGAAAGGGCATCACGCCATCACGCACGACGATTGGAACTGGTTCACGGACTACGCACGGAAGGAACTGAAGTGGTAACACACTGAACTGGCGGTGTCAGCCGCTCAAAAAAAGGAACAAACGAACATGAAACGGAACGGAAACATGAATCGCTTTCTTTTGCTCTCCTCACTCTCGCTCACGCTCGCGGCGCAAGCCGGAGTCCATGGTGTGAAACTGGACACCTCGGACAATCGCGTCGAATCGCCGCTCTCCGTCAACATGGAGCGGATCGGCACGATCCGTCCCCGTTCGGTCAAGGAGATACACGGCTCGAACTGGACGCTCGGCTGCGAGGTGCTGGACCGCGACTTCGCAAACTTCGAGGAGTACAAGGAACACATCGCACCGCTCGGCATCAAGACGATCCGGCTTCAGGGTGGCTGGGCAAAATGCGAGAAGGAGAAAGGCAAGTACGACTTTTCTTGGCTTGACCGGATTATCGACTACGCCCGCGGGCAGGGGGTGAACATCCTTCTGGAGACCGGTTACGGCAATCCGATCTACAACGGCGGGGGCGGATGGGATCTCGGTGCGGGATTCCCGAATTCGGAGGAAGGACTCGCCGCGTGGGACGCCTGGGTCGATGCGATGTCGAAGCACTTCAAGGACCGCGTCCGCGACTGGGCCATGTGGAACGAGCCGGACATCGGCAAGAGCAAGACACCCGAAGAAATCGCCGCGTTCAACGTGCGGACGGCGAAAATCGTCAAGCGCAACATTCCCGACGCGCGTATCGCGGGACTCTCCCTCGCGCACAACAGTGCCGAGTTTCTGGAGAAATGCCTCCAACCGATGGGGGATGACGTCAAGCTCTTCGACTGGATCATCTACCACGGCTATGCGCCGTCGCCGGAATCCTCTTACGCAAATGTCGAAGAACAGAAGCAGGTGCTCGCGAAGTACAACCCGGCGGCGAAACTGCGCCAGGGCGAGAACGGATGCCCCAGCGAGATGGCAACGAAGTTCGCTCTGAGCGGCATCCCGTGGAGTGAGTACTCGCAGGCAAAGTGGGATATGCGTCGGATGCTGGGCGACCTCGGCCACGATGTGGAGTCCAGCGTCTTCACCATCTGCGACTTCAATCACACCGGTCGCGAGATCAACCTGAAGGGGTTGCTTCGCGCAAACTGGAGCAAGGAGGTCATCGCCGTCAAACGCGCCTACTACGCCGTCCAAAACGTGGTGAGTGTTTTCGACGACACGCTGGAGCGCGTGAGGAACTCCCGGTTCGGAACGAAGGACTCGACCCTCTCCACGTATGAGTACAAGAAGGCGGACGGACATCGGATCTTCGCGTTCTGGACGCATGGGGACAATCCGGGCAAGTACCAGCGACCGGGCGACTCCTTCCAGACGCGCCCCGCCGTGTTGAAGTACCCCGAAGGACAGCCGTTCAACGAACCGGTGTGGGTAGATCTCTTCACCGGTGCCGTGTACAGGTTCCCCAAGCAGAAACAGATTGTCATTCCCGCCGGCGTCATCTTCCTCGACGTTCCGGTCTATGATTCCCCCTGTCTCCTGACCGAACGCGCCCTCGTCTTGGACAAATAGGCGGGGCAAGCCGGATAAGCTGATTAAGCTGGTTAGGCGTCCCTTACATTTCAGCCTCTCAGCTTTTCAGCTTCTCAGCTGGCTGCGTAGCCGCCTCCCAGCTGGCGGCGTCAGCCGCCCCGCCCGCGCCGACGCGGGAATGTTTATCTTGATAAGTTCTTTCCATTCAACCACCGAACCACCTAACCACCCAACCACCGAACCACTCAACCACCCCAACTCACAGGGCGCATCTGCGTTTTTCACCGTGATCCAGGTAGATGCCTGCGATATCGAACGCGGAGATTCAACCTCACGCAAAGTCCGCCACGTTCGCTAAGGAAGGAATCATCCTAGATTCCTCGTTTGGGTTCTCACGCAGAGCCG
>JAFSTA010000099.1 GCA_017450695.1 Kiritimatiellia bacterium
ACGACGCTGGCCTCGATGTTTTCCTCGCGACCGTACTGCTTGAATCCCCATTCGCCGAGATTGAGCGTGCCGCCCGTCATGACGAACTGGTAGGTGTTGGTGCCGCCCAAACGAACGTCTCCCTTCTTAAAACTATCATCGTTTTTCGCGTAGTACCCTTGCATGCAGATGCCCTTCACGTTCATCGTACCGCTCTTCAGGTAGATGCGGCTCTGCGATCCCCGGTATCCGCAGCCGATCACGCTATTCGGAGCATTCAGCGTGCCGCCATCGACGGTCAGACATTCGTTCGTCGGGCCCTTGGGCGGAACGGCGTTGCCATCGTGGAATCCCACGCAGAGGCAGTTGTTGACATTCACCGTCGCACCGGACAGGATCTCGATCGCGCCGTGGTTCGGCCAGGCATTGTTTCCGGTATAGACATTGGCGGCCGTCACGGTCGTTCCTTCGCCAAGGCGCGCCGTCACCTTGTTTCCGGCCGACCGAGTGCTGAGCCGCCCGGCCGTGAAGTTGCCGGACACGGAAATCGTCGAATTCGTAATCAGCACGATGTCGGTGGTTTCGGTTCCATAGGCGCCTAAGTTATTCTGGTTGCTCACCGTGATTCCGTATGCTTTGTCGAACGGGTATCCGGTAAAGAGGTTGCCGCTTTTCCGTGTGATCGTACCTGTGTTGCCGTTAATCGTCGCCTCTCCTGTCGTGAGAAAGGCTCCGTAGAAGCATGAATTGGTCGTGTCGAAGATCGGCCTTCCGGACGCCTTTCCGGAAGCCCCCTTGAACGTCGCGATGCCGTCTAACCCGCCCTTGAAATAGGCGTTGCAGTAACTGTCGTCGTTGTAGGAGACGAGCGGGTTTCCGGTGACTTTCCCGTAGAAGTAGAGGTTGCCCTGCAAGAGCGTCAGAACCGCATCCGCAGGGATGGTGATCGGCCCGTCGAAGTAACCCGTTCCGCTCGTACACTTGATGCGGTTGTTACTGCCCTCGACGGAGATCGGATAGAGGAAATGGAGGCTCGGGCTCTGGCCGGAGCAGCAGAGTTTCCCGCCGTTAACCAGCCTGAGGATACCGTCTGAGAGCGTGATTGCCGCATCCACGCCGATGAGCAAGTCCGCGCCGTTGGTGATCGTGATCGACTTCACGTTGATCGTGCATCTCCGCACGCCATGGTACATTGCATTTCCGGGGTCTGAGTCCGTAAACGTGAGGACGTAGTCGCCGGTGATGCTGGCGTTGTTTGCGCGCGCGCCGTACTCCGTCGATCCGTTGACGAGTGTGCCGACGTCCGTCCGTCCCGGACCGATCGTCGCGTCCGCCGTGAGGACGATGTCGCCCAGCTGCGGCGGCCACTGCGAGCCGGAGATGTTGCTGTTGATGATCGCGCCGCCCGCGCCCTCCGCGCCGGTTCCGGCGATGTAGATCAGCTTGTCGTGCGTGACCTGGCAGCGGTCGTAGTCGATCGTCGTGGACGTGTAGTTCACATCGAGCGTGCCGCCCGCGTGGACGCGGATCGGCGCCGTATCGGCGGCGGAGCCGAGCGCGGAGCCGGTGAGCGACTCGCCGACCTTGAAGATGCCGCCGTCGATGACGATGGGCTGCTCGTCGAGTCCGCCCGTCGCGTCGAACACGAGCGTACCCGCGCCGTCCTTCGTGAGCGTACCGCTTCCGCCGAACTTCCCGCCGGCGAGGGTCAGCTCTACGCCCGTTGCCAGCGTCACCGCAATGTCACCGACAGTCAAGTTCGCGATGTCGTTCGATGCGACGCCGCCTGTCGTAAACTCCAGCGTGTCGATCGCCGTTGCCGCCGTAGGCGCCACGCCGCCATCCCAGTTGCCGCCCGTGGAGAACAGACAATCCCCCGCGCCGCCCGTCCACGTGTACGTAATGGCGGAGGCGATCCCGGAAAAAAACGCGAAAACCACACAAAGCAAATCTCTTCCTCTCATACCCACACAATCCTTTCCCCATCGATTTTCCATTGATTCTGCCGATGTGAATCAAAAAGCCTATTTTATGATATTACTCCGTTTTGTCGAGAAAAAAGGTGCGGGTTGTCGGGGTGAGCGATTCGTCCGCCGGGTGGGGAAGAAGGTATGAGTCCCGGAGAACGGGACGCGCCCCGTCGCGTCCGCAATGTTTGTAAGGACGACAACTTGGACAACGGATAGACAACTCGCCAGCGGTCGTCGCGCAACCGCGCGACGTTTCTCATTCGGCTCGCGGTTGCGAGCCGACCCGATTTCAGGTTGCTCTCGATGTTGTCTCTGTTGTTTCCCAATCCCCGCCTTTAGGTAGGCGTGGTAAGCCGGACAATCCGGGTAAGCAAGCGGACGAGACGGAGCGCGTCCCGCCCCGTGAAGCGACGCGCTTGCCGCTTTTCGGCACTTTCTCTGCGTACTCTGCGGCCTCAGCGGCTCTGCGTGAGAACCCAAACGAGGAATCTAGGTAAAGGGATCAACGCGATAAAAGAAAAGGGATTGCAGCGATAGGTGCCTGTTGCAAGGCTAGAGGTTCTAGAGCCTCTAACCATTCTAGACGGTGCATGGCGAGCTAACCGCCCCCACCTACCCTTCGAGGGCGGCGTCCCGCGCGGCCACCAGCATTTTCAGATCGCTGAAACGGGAGTGGCGCAGGGCGTTGCGATAGGAAGGGTTCGGTTCCTTGTTGCCGTTTGTCTCGTACCATTCGCGGATGCGGCGCAGGAGACTCTGGCGTAGCGAGGGCTTGAGGAGGGAGAGGGCTTCAAGACGGTACACGAACGCCTCTGCCGAAACGCTGTAGCGTTGCTTCTCACGCAACAGGAGGTCCCACGTCCACGACTCGTCGGTCAGTCCCAGCCGGTAGCACATCTCCTGCAGGGCGGCCCCCGGCATCAGGAACGAGGAGGCGAACTCGCGGGCGAACCGCCGGTTGTTCGGCGTGTCGGCGACGGGCGCACGTGCGCCGTCGGTGACGAACAAGATTACGTTCGCCAGCTCACATGCGGAGCGGAACTGCTGCCGTTCATCCGTCGATGCCTTGCGCAAGACCATCCACACGTTACGTGCGCCAGCATCCCAGAACGTAAAGGATTCCACCTTCTCCGGCAGGTCCGCCATCACCACGCGCAACCCCTTTCCCTCCAGAAACGCAATCGTGTCGAACAGTACCGCGTCGGCAATCCCCCCCGCGTGCCGAACCGCCCGCGCCAGGGCGTCCGCGTCCTGCATCTGGATTTCCACGGGGTAATTCAGGGGGAGCGACGGCAAAACGGGAATTCCCGCGCGAATCTCCAGGTCACGGTACTCGTTGATCCGTTGGCAGACTTGCCGCCGGGTGGAGACGGGAAGGGAGTCCAGCGAAAACTCGCCCACCGGTGAAAGCGATTCGACGAACCGGGAGGAATCCGGCGGCGCGGACAGAACGGACCGCGTCTCCCTGTCGGGACGGCGATACCCCGAGCTTCGGACGGGAGAGGGAGGTGACGAAGGAGATGGCATCTGCACACGGTTGCCAGCCTCGTAGTCCGCGTCCGCACATTCGCAACAACACGAGGGGGCAAACGAAGTTGGCGACGGCAACGCGCACTCCTCGACCGACGACGCCCCCAGGCCATCCCAGGCCAAATCCGAGAGCGGCACCCCCAACGCGTCCGCGATCCGTCGCAAGGTTCGCACCGACGGCACGTTGCGATCCTTCTCAATGTGGCAGAGCTGCGCGGCGGACATCCCGGTTTTCTTCGCCAAATCGCTCTGCCGCATCAGGCGCTGTTCGCGAAGCGCGCGGATCGTGTTGCCGATGGGCGTTTCGCGGTCCTCGTTTTCGTCTTTCATGGGTGTTTTCATGCCGTCTATTCTATCAAAAAAGTAAATTGACAATCAAACCAAATTTTTATGAATTTCTATATTGACAAGTTTGTAAATTTTTGCCAAAATCCTTCCCGTTCAAGAAACCCAAGTAGGGGAAGGGTTACGGAATTCCCGGAACGAGTACGGAACCGACAATGTTCTGTGTATTCCGTGGATGAAAAAACGGAAAGCCGATCGTTTTTGCGATTGGCTCCAAAAAAGAAAGGAAGAATGGATATGAATTGCGTGGACGAATTGAAGAAGCTTGCAGAAAAGGGCCATCAGGGGCAGTTCAGGAAGGATGGGAAGACGCCGTATGTCGAACACCCGCGCGCGGTTGTCGAGTTGCTGACGAAATGGGGTGTGACCGACGAGGTGACGCTGGCGGTCGCATGGGGGCACGATTTGCTGGAAGACACTTCCGTTCGGGAGGAGGAGATTCGGCAGGCGGGCGGGACGGACAAGGGTGCGCGGATTCTCGATGCGATCCGTATGCTCAGCTGGGACAAGGCCGCTTTCCCGGACAAGAAGGAATGGCTGCGCCACATCGCCCGCAAGGGCGGAAGCGTGGAACTGCTCGTGAAGAGCGCGGACCGGATCTGCAACACGCGGGGATTCCTCGAACTGGGGGATGTGAAGAAGGCGCGCGGTTACCTCGCCGAGGCGGCGCCGATCTTCGCGATGGTTCCGGTGCCGATGACCGAGACGGTCACGCGGGAACTGGAGGCGGTCCGCAAGGAACTCGATGCGGCGAGAAAGTCTGCGGAGGGTGGTATCACCGAACTCTACTTTATTCTGGACCGTAGCGGTTCGATGTCGCAGATGGCGAAGGCGACGATTGACGGCTTCAACAGCACGCTCACCAAGCACAGGCAGGAAGCGACGGGCGAACTGTATGTCTCGACGGTGTTGTTCGACGATCAGGTGGAGGTGCTTCACAACCATGTTCCCGTGGAACAGGTCGCGCCGCTGACGGAGAGGGAGTATTATGCCCGGGGATGCACCGCCCTGCTGGATGCGGTCGGGCGCGGCATCAACCACGCCGTGCGGTTCCAGCGGCACGCGCCGGAAGCACGCCGCGCGAAGAACGTGGTGTTCGTCATCATGACCGACGGATATGAAAACGCGAGCCGTGAGTACACCTTGCAGCAGGTCAAGGAGATGGTGGAGAAGGAGACCCGCGAGTACGACTGGGAATTCCTCTTCCTGGGCGCGAATATCGACGCGATCGCTGTGGCCGGGGCGTTGGGAATCCGCGCCTCCCGTTCTTCGAACTACGTGGCCGATTCGGCGGGCATGGAATCCAGCTGGGGGTCGGTGGAAGAGGCGGTCAGGATGGCCCGCACCATGTCCTGCGAGGAACGGAAGTTGAGTTACGAGCGCGGGGAATGGAAACGCCGCGTCGATGAGGATTACCGCCGTCGCGGGAAGCCACACAAGTAACCCTTCGCGATCCATCCTACGCCGAGAACGGGAGGGGCGCGCCCCGCGAGGGGAAGTTAAATCGCTTCGCTTGAAAAAAAATTAAATCGCTTCACTTTAAATGGTTAAATTGGCGAGACACCGAAACAGCGGGGCGGATCAGTCGCGAGGGAAACCGACGGCGAGGGCGCCGTCGCTACGCAAGCGGACGCGAAGCCGCCCCTCCCCACTTCTCATCGCCTGTCTGATTTGCTATACTACACGCCATGACCTTACAACAATTGAAATACGCCGATACCGTGGCGGTATGCGGTTCCATCAGTGAAGCGGCGCGCCGGATGTTCGTTTCGCAACCGACCCTGACCGAAGCGATCCGAACGCTCGAAGAGGAGCTTCGTATCGCCATCTTCAACCGCACCTCGAAGGGAATTTCCCTCACGCGCGAGGGCGAGGAGTTCCTTGCCTCGGCGAGACAGATTCTCGATGACGCCGCGCGAATCCAGGAGAAGTACAGCGGCAAGGCGGTACGCCGTCCCCAGTTTGCCGTCTCGTGCCAGCACTATGCGTTCGCGGTGGATGCCTTCCAGGAGGTGGTGAAGGAGAACGGCGCGGATTCCTACGACTTCACCTTACGCGAAACGGTGACCAGCGAGATTATCGAGGATGTCGCCAGACTCCGTAGCGAGATCGGAATCCTCTACCTCTCGCGTCGGAACGAAAAGGTGCTCGCGAAAATTCTCCGCAAGGAAGAGCTTGTCTTCGAGGAACTCTTCACCGCGAAACCGCATGTCTTCCTCGGCGGGAAACACCCCCTCGCGAAGAAGACCTCTGCGATTCTGCCGCGGGAACTCGATGCCTACCCCTACATCTCCTACGAGCAGGGTGCGGAAAACGCGCTCTATTTTGCGGAGGAGGTCATGCCCGCCATCGACCGGAAGAAGAACATCCGCGTACGCGACCGAGCCACGATGACGAAACTCATTCTCGGACTCAACGGCTATACGGTCTCGTCGGGCGCGAACAGCAAACTGTATTCGAGTGAGATCGTGGCGAAGCCGCTCAAGCTCGAAGACCAGATCCGCGTCGGGCTGGTTCGCCGCGCGGGCATCTCGCTTTCCGCGTCGGGCGAAACCTTTGTCCGCACCATCCGCGCGAAAGCAGGCGTTTTTTAACCATCCGAAGGCGCGGCGCGCCTTCGGATGGTTAAAAAGTTATAGTGGTTCAATCGCCTCCTTCGGAGGCTTTCAATCGGCGCGGGGCGCCTTTAAAAAGTTAAGTGGCGGCTTTGCCGCCTAAGTGGCCCTACGGGCCTAAATGGGGCTGCCGCCCCTAAGTTGACTTAGCCCGCAGACCGCTCTTTTCAATCAGACGACAACCAAAACAACGGATAGACAACACGCTTACGATCGACGCGCAACCGCGCGACGTTTCCCAT
>JAFSTA010000100.1 GCA_017450695.1 Kiritimatiellia bacterium
CGCGCTCCGTCGCGTCCGCTGCGTAGCGACGGCGCCCTCGCCGTCGGCTTTCGGGGAAGCGACACTCCTGTCGCTTCTCGGCTGCCTGTTTATATTTTATCACGAAAGCCTGACGCGCGGTACGCCTCACGGCGCACGGCGTGAGGCGGCACCGGACGGGCTTGAAGTCATCTGGCGCATCCTTCGCCCGCCGTCGCCGCATCCCGCCATCCTTCGGATCGCGTCAGGACACGAAAACCCGCTGTCGCGGGACACGAAAGAATGGTTAAATGAGTAAATGGTTAAATCGCCTCCTTCGGAGGCTTGAAATCGGCCTGATCCGCCCCACTTTTCGGTGCCTCACCAATTTAACCATTTCACCATTTAAAGCGAAGCGATTTAATTTTTTAAACGCGAAGCGATTAAATTTTCCCCGCTACTTGACGATCATGTAGAACCCCAAACCCTTCTTGAGGACGAGCGTCTCGTTGGCGTCATCACCGTCGATGGGGAGACGCTTCACACTCCAGCCTTTGTCAACGTCTGGATCAGGCGAGGTCTTGGCAATGGTTCCCACGGTAATCGCATCGCCCGGTTCGAATTCCACGCCGCCCGTCATCATCCTCGGAACAAGCCTGCCGCCGTTGTTCAGGTATGCGCCGACATTCAGCATATCATTCGTGGGCGTCGCGCCGCTCCACACCCTGACCGGGAAATTCTCCGCGAGATTCAGGGTGCCGAACGCAGTCGTCGCCGCCGCCGAGCCGTCCGTCAGGTTGGTGAGCGCGACATTCCCCGCGACCACGGTCCCGGCCCAGTTCGCGCCGTCGGCGAAGTAGAGGGTGGTAGCCCCCTTGCCACTCTCTGGCGCCATCACGCTCGCGGCACCCGTCGCGACATTCGCACCGTTCCGCACGATCACGCCAAACACATTGACGTTGTTGTTGGAAATCGTCAACGATCCGCCGCCCGCAATCGGCACGTCGGCGAGCGCCACGACGCGGTCGCCGCTGTCATCCTTGAAATAGTAGCCGTTGCACGTGGAGAAGGTCAGCGTCGAGTTCTCCGCCAACGTCACGCTTCTCAACCCCTTGAACGGCTCGTTCTTGCTGTCGTAGATCGTCCCGTTGTTGTCATGGTAGATGCTGGGTCTGTAGATGCGATAGATCGAATTCGAGACCGCCATGACGGCGTTGTTGTTGCCGGATGTGCGGTAGAACTCCACTCTCGAACCGCCACTGGCCTCGACGGCCACCCCTCCGGAGACACCCGACTGGATGTTGACGACGCGGCTGCCCCAGTCGCCCATGGCGTAGATGCAAAGTTCGGAGTCGTCTTCCAATGCCACCCTGCCCAATTCGGAAATGTCGAACTTCCTCCCCCACAGGTTGTCATGCTCCTTGTTCGCGAAGCGCGATCCGTTCTTCAGGCGGAAAGTCGCGGCACCCGCGATCTTCGATATGCCGCTTGCGCTCCACTTCGTGTTGTCGAAGACCACCTCGAACGGGATGGAGGACGGATTGTTCTCACCAAGCGCCAGTCCGTTCCAATAGTTGTCGCCGCTTTCGGGAAGATACGTTCCGCTTGTCGGCATATCCTTGAACTCGAGGGGACCGACCGGATGGACCGAGCCGCCTGCGTCCGGGCAGCAGATGCAGATGCTCGTTCCGTAGCTCCATGTGGTGTAGTTCGTAATCTTCGCAGCATTGGCATGAAGGCCAATGTATGACGTTTCGCCGCTCAAGGCATGCCCGAAGACAAGATTTCCGCTCGAGGTCCTGGTGAGTGTTCCTTGGAGAGATATATCTACGTTCTTGAACTTCATTCCGCCCGGAACGTTCAGCGTCGCGTTCGACGCGACGGAAAGGACCGGCAGCGTCACATTGTCGCCGTTTACGAGAACCACCCCCAAGAGGCCGTTGGTCAGGAACGTGGAACCGGACGCTATTTCCAGCGTGGCGTTCTTGTTCAGCGTGATCGGTGGCAGGGCGCAATCGGCGGAGATCTTCAGCGTGGCGCCATTCTTCACCTCGATCACCGTCCAGGCGGGGATCGTCCCGCCCGTGTATTCGGCCACGACGCCGGCGCCGGAGATGGCGACATCCAGATTATCGCCGGGCAGAGACCCCGTGTTCCAGGATGTCGTGCCGGAAATCAGATCGCCGCTTGTGTTGAACACATAGTCCGAGACAACCTCCAGCGACAACGCCTCGCCGTTGGCAACAAGTTCAAAACCGGCAGGAACGGAGGAGGCGAGGTCGTTCTTGACTTTTCCGAGAATCGCGGCGTTCGCGCTGTAAAAGACAACCGTGCCGGCCGTCGCTCCGGAGAGATTTGCAGAGAACGTGGCCCCGGCAAGCGCGGCGGGGAGCGTGTCCACGCGAGCACCAAGCGCGATGAGCGAAATGGCGGCAGAGGCTCCGCTACCAAGCGAGACGTTGGAAAGGTCGTAGGCTGCGGCCGCCGAGAGGCCAATCGCGCCCGCATTGACTGTGATGGATGCCGTTGTCGGCGCAAAGGCAAATGTTCCGTCCCCGTTCTTGACGAGGGTCGCCGTGGAATCGGCGTTGAAATTCGCAACGGAGAATGTCGTGCCCGCAGCTACATCAAGCGTGACGCTTGCCGAGGCGGGAATCACAAGCGAGACATTCCCGCCGAAAGCGCAGTTCGCCGTCGTCTCAAGCGTGCCGCCGCTGAAAGTGTAGGTCCAAGGCGAGTTGGCGGACGTGAAGTCGCCGCCAAAAGTCACAGTTCCGCCGCTCTGCGCAATCGTGTTGTTGAAAGAACTGTTGCCTCCAAGAACAGACAGACCGTTCGAGAATATAACGAAACCTCCCGTGATGGAAAAGTTGTCGTTGATTCTGGAAGAGTCGCTGGTCTGTGTGTAGGAGGTCGGGGCGAAATAGAGCGTCGCGCTGTCGGAGACATACCAGTTCATGTGGCGCGACGAAATGGCGCCGAGAACATCGATCTCGCCGGTTTGCGATGCATAGGCGCGAGATTCGTTCCAGTCGCCAGTTGCACATCTCAGCGTCGAGCTGCCGGCAAAGACCAGTTTCGTCCCGCTGTTGGCGTAATAGTACTGATAGCCGCTACCGCCGACGGTCCCGGTAAAGGTAAGCGAGACGATATCCGCAGAGGCGTTCGCAGACCTGTACAAACAGGGAATGTTAAACTTCTGCGTCAGATTGGAAACGGCATAGTCCCCATCAAGCGCAAGATGCGCCCAATACTGTTGGTCGGAGGTGCCGAAGAGAATCGTATCGATTGCCTGTGGGCAGATCGTCGCCGCCGCTCCGTCCACGGTCCAGTTCGCGGGATCAGAGAATTCGACCGGAGCAGAAGACGCGCCAAGGTTGACAAGCGTAAATGTTTGGCTCGTTACAGGCACCACCTCACCATTTTGCACGGTAGCCCCCGGCTTCCAATCATACGTCGTCGTCGCCTGGACGCACATCGCGCCGGCTGTGATGAACACCAAGGCACCTGCCACGGATTTTCCGACATTCTTCATCTGTTGCTTCCTCGCTTGCTGTTGTAATGCCATTGAAAGGCACCTTCGAAACATCCCGGTCGTCGACAAGGCAAGCCGCGCGATTTGCTGACACCTCAAAAACGCTCCCGGCGACAGGGAAATTTTGCATAATCATTCTAACATTTTCGGCTTCATCCCTCAAGAGAGAGTTTTTCGATTTTCTGAACGAGGGCGTATCTCCGTTAAAAGGGTGAAATGGTTAAATCGCCGCTGACGCGGCTTTAAATCGATCTGACCCGTCCCGCTTTTCGTCGCCCCGGTCAATTTAACCATTTCATCATTTAAAGTGCAGCGATTTAACTTTTTAAAAGCGAAGCGATTTAATTTTCCTGCGCAGGATGGGGCGCGTCCGCTGCGTAGCGATGTCGCTTTCAACTTTTTGGATTATTCCTTAAAGTTGAAAGTGTGGAATTGCCACAGGCCCAGATTTATGATAGGATGCGCGCAGTTTCATCTTTTTGGAAAGTTCCATAAACTTGAAAACCGGAGACATGACATGACAATCAGGCGCGAAGCATTGCTGAACCAGTTGATAGCCGCAAAGCACAACGACTTTGTGAAGATCATAACCGGCATCAGGCGATGCGGGAAGAGTTTTCTGCTCTTCAATCTATTCAAACGGCATCTTCTCGCCGAAGGTGTGAAGAAAGACCATATTATCGAGATAGACCTTGAAAGGGACGAAAACGAACTCCTCACCGACCCAATCGAACTTGGAAAGTACATTCGCAAGAGGACGCCGAAGAATCGCGGCAGGTTCTATGTTCTCATCGACGAAATACAAAGATGCAGAAAAGTTCTTCCTCCCAGTATCGACCTTTCACGTATCCATCCTGACGACCGCGAATCGGCATATGTCACGTTCTATAGCGTGCTCAACGGACTACGCACTTCGCCACACATAGATACGTACGTGACCGGTTCCAACTCCAAACTTCTCATTTCCGACGTCGCTACGGAATTTCGCGGACGCGGACAAATCATCCGGGCCATGCCCCTTTCCTTCATCGAATACCGGGATTTTCGTGCGTCCGAAACCAATCCCCTTGCCGTCCTTCAGGAATACATGCGCTACGGAGGACTCCCCGAATGTGTGCTCAAGCCCACTTCCGAGGAAAAGGAAAGATATCTGCGCGATCTCTACAGTACCATTTACGTCAAAGATATCGTGGAACGCAACAAGATTCAAAATGCAGGGCTTCTTGAGGCGGTGATCGATGTCGTGATGAGCAACATCGCCGGGCTTACCAATCCCACAAAGCTCACGAACATGATACAATCCACGGTTGACGCAAAGGCAACAAGACCGACCATTGTCAAATATCTTGCGTGCCTCAAAAACGCTTTCCTTTTCCATGAAGCGGCGAGATATGACGTCAAGGGGCGGCATTATCTTGACTATCCCGTCAAGTATTACGCTGTGGATCCGGGACTCAGGAATGCGCGCATGAATTTCCGGCAGACCGAACCGACGCACCTGATGGAGAATGTCATCTACTGTGAACTTGTCCGGCGCGGATACCCGGTTGACATCGGCGTGGTGATGCTGGACGATCGCAAAACCGGAATCCATCAAAAACATCAGTATGAAATCGACTTTGTTGTCAATCGCGGTCCAAGGCAGGTGTATATCCAGTCCGCGTACTCCATTCCGACCGCTGCGAAGCGTGAACAGGAGACCTTTTCGCTTCGCCAAACCGGCGATTCTTTCAAGAAGGTGGTGATAACGAACGATCTGTTCCAGACCCGGACATACGATGATGATGGCATAGCCTACATCGGCCTTGTTGATTTTCTTCTCGATCCCGATTCGCTGGAGGCTCTTTGATGCCCCCTGGACCACACGCCGTCGGCTGAGAGGCTGAAAAGCTGAGAGGCAGAGAAGTATGGGACACGGGAAAGACGCGTCCGCTGCGTAGCGACGGCGCCCTTGCCGTCGGCATTCGGGGAAGCGACACCCCTGTCGCATGGATGGTTAAATGTTTAAATGGTTAAATCGCCGCTGACGCGGCTTGAAATCAGCCTGATTTAACTTTTTAAAAGCGAAGCGATTTAACCATTTAACTTTCCCCCGCTTTGGGGAGGGACGCGCCCCGTCGCGTCCGCCGCCTGGTCAATTTCACTATTTCAAGCGAAGCGATTTAATTTTTTAAAAGCGCAGCGATTTAACCATTTAACTTTCCCCCGCTTGGGGGAGGGACGCGCCCCGTCGCGTCCGCCGCCCCGTCAATTTAAC
The DNA here is from genome assembly GCA_017450695.1 of Kiritimatiellia bacterium. Lineage (GTDB taxonomy): Bacteria > Verrucomicrobiota > Kiritimatiellia > RFP12 > UBA1067 > RGIG8368. The sequence continues at coordinate 5,751 of JAFSTA010000100.1, forward strand.
CATTTCACTATTTCAAGCGCAGCGATTTAATTTTTTAAAAGCGATTTAATTTTCCCCGCTCTTCGGGGAAGCGGCACTCCTGCCGCTGTTTTGGGTATTGTCGTTGTTTTTTGCCTCATGCGGAGGCGCGAGGCATCGGCGGTCGCGATCCTTCCTACGTAAGGCTACGGAGGACAGGCAAGCGCGAGCCTCCCCATCTCAGCTGGCGCGAAGTGCCTCCTTCACGGCAAAGTCAACTTGGGGGCGCCAGCCCCATTTAGGCCGCAGGGCCACTTAGGCGGCGCAGCCGCCACATATCAGCCTTAACTTGGGGGCGCCAGCCCCATTTAGGCCCGCAGGGCCACTTAGGCGGCGCAGCCGCCACTTATCAGCCTTAACTTAGGGGCGCCAGCCCCATTTAGGCCGCAGGGCCACTTAGGCGGCGCAGCCGCCACATATCAGCCTTAACTTGGGGGCACCAGCCCCATTTAGACCCGCAGGGCCACTTAGGCGGCGCAACCGCCACTTATCAGCCTTAACTTGGAGCGGCAGCCCCATTTAGGCCGCAGGGCCACTTAGGCGGCGCAGCCGCCACTTATCCGCCTCCCCTCATTTTCCCCTTTCCCTCGGATGTTCTGAAATGCTATACTGCTTGCATTGTTTTCGGTTGCCGTGTACGGATCGGTTTTTGAGAGAGGAGGCAATGGTATGGAAACAACAGAAAGTAAATCGGGATTTTTGAATCGTCTGCGCGGATGTGTATCGCATCCTGTGACCACGTTCGTTTTCGGTGTCTTGTTGCCGGCAGCTGCGGTTTCACTGGAGCTGTGTACGGGCATGTGTTCCGAGGTGGTCGAATGCAACTTGCAGAGTAGTGTTCTCCTATGCTTGGCGATGGCTGCGGTTCCCGTGTGCAACTTCATTGTCTGGCTATGCCGACTTAAGGGGAAGGGGACGAAGAATCTGTTCTTGCGTGTCCTCTGCGGATTCTCGTTCGGTATCGCGGTGGTGTATGCCATCGCGTTTCTGCCGCTCGCGATCTTCGGCGCGATCGGCTTCTGCCTGACGTTCTGGTACTTTGGTATCGGCTTCTTGGGGCTTCTGCCTTCGGGCCCGCTTTTCGCGGCGCTGACAGCATTGGGCTTCTGGCGGAGACTCAACCGCAGTGCCGAGGCGGAAGGTTGCCCGAGGGTGAAAGGTTTCGCCTGGGGAATTGCCGCGGCTGGACTCGTGTGGCTCGTTGCAGTGGCGAATCTGGTCGGTTTGATCTACGGTATCAGGTGTGCTGTCTCCGATGATTCCGCCGTCTCCGCGAAAGGTGTTCGAATGTTGCGCGGTGCGACTAATAAGATAACACTTTGGCAGGAGTTGAATCGCTACGGTCATGCGCCTTGGTGGATCAATCCGTTGCATTTCACCTCCACATTCCTTCCGTCGGAGATTTCGTGGGAGAAGCGTCGGCTCATCTACTATCGTGTCACGGGAGACGATCCTGATACCTTGGATATGTGGGCCAGGGGTTTCGGGCGTCGCTTGTCATGGGATGCCTTCGTCGGCGGTGAGAAGATGGGCGGGGAACTGGACAGTCTTTCGCTCAAGGGGTCGAGCTACTCGACGGTTGTCGATGCCCCCGGTTGCGTGGGGTATGCGGAATGGACGCTTGTCTTTTCCAACGATTCGGACCGGAACCAGGAGGCGCGTGCGCGGATCGCGTTGCCTCCGGGCGGTGTGGTATCGCGCCTCACGCTCTGGATCAACGGCGAGGAGCGTGAGGCCGCGTTCGGCACGAAGGGGCAGGTGCGTCAGGCATACCAGAATGTCGTGCATCGTCAGCGCGACCCGGTGCTGGTGAACGTGTGCGGCCCCGACCAGGTTCAGGTGCAGTGTTTCCCTGTGCCTCCGAAGGGCGAGATGAGGGTTCGTCTCGGCGTGACCGTCCCGCTCAGGGTGTCGGATGACGGCAAGTCCGCATGCCTTCCCGCGCCGGCTATTCTGGCGAAGAACTTCAGCATTCCAAAGGACTTGCTCGGAATGCCGACCGAGGAGACCAAGGCGCTCGAAACCCCGCCCGCCGCCACTGCGGTGTATCAGGATGATGAGTTCACCCCGTTGGACGGTCATGCGGTGGTACAGCGCACCGTGCGTGCCCCAGCCTGGAAACCGAAGCGCGTGGCCGTCGTGCTGGACACTTCCGTACGGATGGCAGGCTTCTTCAAGATGGATGCGGGATCTGTCCTTTCCGCCATCCCCAAGGACTTGCCCGTGGAACTGTGGGTTGTCGGCGATGAGGCCCCCGCGACGCCTACCGTCTCTTCGCTGGCGAACGATCCGGGGCGGGGGGATTCGTTTGGGAAGGTTGTGGATGTGAAGGATTGCGTTGGCGGTCGATGCAACCTCGTCACTCTTGTGCGGGCGATCGACTCCCTTGCGAAAGATGCTGGATCTGCCGCGCTGGTGTGGATTCACGCCGCGCAGCCGGTTGTCTCGCAGACGGCGGACGTGCTTTCCGCGAAGATCAGCGGTGCGCCTCATGTCCGCGTATTCCTCTGTCAGATCGCCCCCGGTACCTGCGAGATCACGGCTTCGCTGGCGTCCAGTCCGAATGTCTTCTCCTGTTCGGCATCCGCGCTCAACGGAGGGGCGTATGCCGCCGTGGCGGGCGTGTTCTCCAAATGGGGTCAGGAGACGTGGCAGACTACGCGGACGAACATGGGGGTCGCGGATGTTCCCGCCGATGCCGTGAAAGCCGGACGCCATCTGGGGCGGCTGTGGGCGGCGGAGGAAACGGTACGTACCTACCAAGTGGGGGATCCTGTGAGTCTGGAGAAGGCGCAGAAGATCGCCCTGCCGTGGCAGATCGTGACACCTGTCACGGGCGCGGTGGTGCTGGAGACGGAGGAACAGTACAAGGAGAACAACTTGAAGCCTGTCGATTCCGACTCCGTGCCCACGACGGTCAAGCCATCTGTGCCAACCGTGCCAGAGCCGGGTTCAATCTGCTGTCTCTTGTTGGCGCTTCTGGTACTCGTTCTGACACTGGTGTTCCGCGCGAGGAAGGTTCGTGCCTGACGTGCGGGCTGGCGTGGAGAGAACGCTGGCCGTGCTCGCCTGGAGCGCGGTCCTGCTGCCGCTTTGGACGTGGTGGTTTGCGCGGACAGTCGAGACGCTCGATGCGGGTATGGTGGCATGGGGCGCGCTCGCGTGGTTTCTCGTGGACGCCTGGCGACGCAATGGATGGCGGGCGGTGGAACCGTCCGCAAAGGCATACCTGATTGCGGCGTCGGGACTGGCGGCCTTTTGTGCGCTACGTCCTTTTCTTCCGATTACATTGTGCGGTGTGTTCGGCATAGTGGGCGGGTTGCCGCTCCTGCTTCCCAGAACGCATGACCAAGGCGAGCTGCCGACACCGCTGGCAGGATTGGCGGTGGCGGGATTGCCCTCGTTGCTGATTCTGGATTTGTTCCTGGGCGTGCCGCTTCGTTGGGTATCGACGGTGGCGGCAACTGCGCTTCTGCGTCTTACGGGACTGGCGGTGGTTCGGAACGGCATGGAAATCGCGGTGGGCGGTGTGCCGGTGTGGGTGGACGCGCCGTGCGCGGGTGTGAAGATGCTGGGAACAGGCGTGGTGCTGGCTCTCGTTCTCGCGCAGATCGGGAGACTTCGGTTCTGGCGCACGGTGAACGTATGCACACTTGCGGTCGTGGCGGTGTGCGCGGCAAACGCCGCCCGCGTGGCGGTTCTGACGGTGTTGGCGGCGGCAGGTCATCCGATGGAAGGATGGGCGCATGAAGTGGTGGGGTGTCTGGCGCTCCTGCTGGCGTTGTTGATTGTGGCTCTCGTGCCGTGTCTGGGAAAGGCGCGGAAGAACGATTCCATCGGTTTGGTAACGCCAGCCGGAAACACCAAACTTCGGTTTACGGCGATGGCCGTTTTTGTTGTGGTGGCGGTCGTCTGTATCGGTTGGCATCCATCATCGGTTCGGGAAGACGACACGGCGAAAGGTGCGGAGTCGTTTCCGGGGTGGCCGAAGACGTTTGGCGGAGAGACGCTAGTCGAGGAATCGCAGAACGAGCTGGAACAGGTATTCGCAAAAGATTTTCCGGGGAGGATCGGACGCTTCCGGGCGGGAGACCGCCAGGTGATTCTCCTGTGGACCACACGCGCCACGCACCGAGTACACGGTTCGGTGTATTGTCTGCGGGCGGCAGGATGGAGTATCGATCCATATCCGCAGGAACGGGGAGACGATGGCGTATGGTCGGTGTTTCGGGCAACGCGGGCTGGCGACTCACTCGTCGTCCGCGAACAGGTGCGTTGCGCGGATGGTACAACCTTCCCCGATGTCCCCACCTGGTTCTTCCACGCCATCCTTGGCCGTTCGCGCGGTCCCTGGTGGATCGTAACCGTGGCTGATGCCGCCATGCGGCTTTAAATCGCCATGCGGCTTTAAATCGCCATGCGGCTTTAAATCGCCATGCGGCTTTAAATCGCCATGCGGCTTTAAATCGCCATGCGGCTTTAAATGGTTAAATCGCCGCTGACGCGGCTTGAAATCAGCCTGATTTAACTTTTTAAAAGCGAAGCGATTTAACCATTTAACTCTCCACCGCTTTGGGGAGGGACGCGCCCCGTCGAGTCCGCCGCCCCGTCCATTTAACCATTTCACTATTTAAAGCGAAGCGATTTCATTTTTTTAAAGCGAAGCGATTTAACTTTCCCGCCCCGTCGCGTCCGCCGCCCGGTCAATTTCACCATTTCAAAGCGAAGCGATTTAATTTTTTCAAAGCGAAGCGATTTCACTTTCCCCGAATGTCTGGTTCCGCGTGTCAAGCCAGTTAAATCGGATATTCCGGATACGCAATGCGGGACGCGAGACATGAGACGAGTCCCTGTGCCGCTATCGGCTACCACCCAACCACCGAACAACCCAACTACCCAACCACCCAACTGCCGAACCACCCAACCACCGAACCGCCGAACCTTGACTTAGAGGCGAGAACGAGGAATCTGGGTGCATTGGTAGGGGACAGGAGCTTAGGCGAGACCAAGTTGTTTCATGTGAGCGGCGAGATTGCGGAAGGGGACGAACGCGATGTCACGCACACCTGCGACGGAATTGCCGCCATAGACAACGGTCGCGGATGAGACACCGGGAATTGCCCGGCGGACGGCATCGAGATTCTTTGTGAAGTCGGCGGAGAACGAGGCGGAAGACTTGATCTCGAACAGATGGAGCGCTCTGCCTTCTTCGACGACAAGATCAACTTCCGTGCCGTGCTGGTCACGAATGAAGTAGAGGTCCGGTGTCCGCCCGGCATTCAACCTGGTCTTGAGAGCTTCCAGTACGACCATGTTCTCGAACAGCCCGCCGAATACTGGATCACGGGCCGCCTGAGTGGCATCCCGTATGCCAAGTTGCCAAGAGGCAAGCCCGGGTTCAGAGAAATATACTTTCGGCATCTTGACGAACCTCTTCCCGAAATTGCGGAAATACGGCGGAAGGACAAATACGAGGTGGCATGCTTCCAGGATCGAAAGCCAACCTCGCAGCGTGGGGGCGCTGACACCTGTCTCGTCTGCGATTCCGGTCGCGTTGAAGAGTTGTCCCACCCTGCCCGCGAGCAGTTTGACAAACGTTTCAAAGGGACGGCGTTCCCGTAGATGGATCAGCTGGGAGACATCCTTTTCGAGATATGTCTCCGCATAATTCCTGTAGAGTTCAAATGGGGATTGTCGTTCCGAGAAAAGCCGGGGCATGAATCCTTCGACAATGCGCTGTTCCCTGCTGGAAGGGATTCCGGCCGCCGCAAGTTCGGACAGCGAAAGCGGAAGAAGCGTGAGTCCGCCGACACGCCCGGCCAGCGACTGCCCAACCCCGGCACGCAGGGCTGGCTGATGCGATCCGGTAAGGACGTAGAGTCCGTTTTCGCCGGGACGCTCATCGACTGCGACCTGGATGCGGCTGATGAGCGATGGTACGCGCTGCGCCTCGTCGATGATGAGTGGCGCCGGGTGCAGACGCAGAAACGACGCCCCGTCGGTTTCCGCCTCCGCCCGCAGATCGGGGTGTTCAAGATTGACATATCCGTAGTCAGGGAATAGAGTCCGGGCGAGCGTCGTTTTGCCTGATTGGCGCGGTCCTTGTATGGAAAGGACAGGGAACTGTGAGGCAAGCGATCTCGCGTATGGTGCAATGTCTCTTGGAATGTTCTTTTTCATGGCGGTTATCCTAACATCATTTTGGGCTAATCGCAAGTTAAACTTTCGATTAGCCCAAAATACCATCCTGCAACGGACGTATCCTTCACTATCATTCGGAACGGCAGGACGTGCCAGGAGTAAGTGAAAAGGTTAAATGGTTAAATCGCCTCCTTCGGAGGCTTTAAATCGGCGCGGGCGCCATTAAAAGGGTTAAATGGTTAAATCGCCGCTGACGCGGCTTTAAATCGCCATGCGGCTTTAAATCGCCATGCGGCTTTAAATGGTTAAATCGCCGCTGACGCGGCTTTAAATCAGCCTGATTTAACTTTTTCAAAGCGAAGCGATTTAACCATTTAACTTTCCCCCGCTTTGGGGAGGGACGCGCCCCGTCGCGTCCGCCGC
>JAFSTA010000101.1 GCA_017450695.1 Kiritimatiellia bacterium
CAGGCCCTGGGCGCATCTCCGTAATTCAACAAGAGCCTGTGGTGCTCAAACACGGAATTTTTCGTGTCACGGTCTCACGCAGAGTCCGCAAAGACAGCGAAGTCGTCGATGATTCCCTCCTTTGCGAACGTGGCGGACTTTGCGTGAGGTTGAATCTTCGCGTTTCGGTATCGCAGGCATCTGCATGGATCACGGTGAAAAACGCAGATGCGCCCGCAGCCCCTTCGTACTGACCGATTACAAAACCATCTAGATACTGCATTGTACATCGAAGAAAAACATGGTAGAATGTCAGATGATTATTTACACAAACGGACAGAAAAAGCAATGAACGAAGCAGGAATCAAGAAGGCATGGGTCGTGTTTGCGGTGGCGGTCACCGCATGGAACGTTACCTTCGCCGCGACGGAAGTCGCGTCGGCAGAAAAACCGCTCCGAGTCGCGGTTTTCATCGGTAAGGGAGCGCGGAACGTGGGCGCGTTCCGGTGGCTACAGCTCACAACGTGCGCCAAGGACATGGAATCCATCCCCGTGGACGGCGCGGCCGTCCGGAACGGTGCGCTCGACGGCGCAGATGTGCTCGTCATGCCCGGCGGGTGGTCCGGTGACGAGGCGAAAACGATGGAGGCGGAGGGGCGCGAAAAGCTGAAGGCGTTCGTGAAGCGCGGCGGCGGGTACATCGGCACGTGCGCCGGGTGCTGCCTCGTGATGGAGTCGCACAAGACCCACAAAGACATGCTCCACATGATTCCCTACACCTTCGGTCCGGGAGGCGGCGCGGCGGACATGCCGATCGCCTTCAACCAGTGCGCCAAGGAAATGTGCGGGATCCCCAAGAAGACCTGGCGGATCCGTTACCACGGTGGTCCGGTTCCGGTGCCTTCTACACCCGTACCGGAGGCGGACGTGAAGGTGATTGCGACATACGCGGGCGACATCAACACCATGGGCGGCCCCGAGCGCAAGTCAATGGCAGGTCAGGCCGCCGTCATCGCCGGCACGTACGGCAAGGGGCGCCTGTTCGCCAGCGCCGTTCATCCCGAAAGCGACGTGAACGACCACGAGATCCTACGTAGCGCGTTCCAGTTCGTCTCGGGGCGCAAGGTCGCCAAGTGGACGTACCCGCAACGGAAGCGCGGACAGCTCGCGGTTGGCTTCCTGGCGGAGGATTCGTTCGGGATCGCGACTGCGAAACTCATACAGCGCCTCATCGTCGAACGGAAATTTGACATCGACCCGATCAACGCGGAACGGATCTCGGAGGGAGCGCTCCGGCATCTTGACGCGGTGCTCGTGCCGGACGGGCTGAAGTCCGCCAGCGGGAAAAAGGGACTCTACGGCGACAACGCCAAGCGGACGAAGGAGTTCCTCGGGCGCGGCGGGCGCGTGTTCGCGTGGGGTTCGGGCGCGGAGTCCGCGCGGAAGTACGAGCCGGGCGTCACGTGCGTGGCGGACGCCGAAGCCGCCCTCGCGGCCCTGCGGGCGTTCGCGGCCGAGCCTGTCCCGCCGCCCGCCGCCCTTCCCGCGAAGGTGCCGCATCCCCTCAAGGCGGCGATCTACAACGACAAGGACGGTAGCAACGGCATCATCGCACGGATGCTCCGGCTGTCACCGGAATACGAACTCAAGGTTCTGAAGGCGGCAGACTACGCGAACGGCGGACTTGACGGGATCGACCTCCTCATCCAGCCGGGCGGCAGCTGCAAGGGACAGTATGAGATGCTCGGTACGAACGGCGTGGTGGCCCTGCGCCGCTACGTGCTCGAAGGCGGGCGCTACTACGGCGTCTGCGCGGGCGCGTTCATGGGTGCGCAGATTTCGCGCCCCGAATGGCCCCGTCTCGGACTCGTCCCGTTCAAGGGCGACGACCCCGAACACTATCGCGGAAGTGCGCCGATCAAGGTGGCGCTCACCGAAGAGGGCAAGAAGGTGTTCGCGGGATCGGCGAAGGAGCGCAAGGTGATCTACGCGGGCGGTCCCGCGCTGATTCCCGGCAATCCCGTGCCGGATACGGACGTGAAGGTGCTCGCGACCTACGCGGGACGCGTGATCAATACGGGAGGCGGGACGAACGCGATGGAAGCCATCAAGACCATGCGCGGGAAGGCGGCATTCGTCGGCGGCAGGGTCGGAAAGGGCCGCGTGTTCCTTTCGTGTCCGCATCCCGAGATGACCGAATACAGCTTTGACCTCGTGCGTTCGGGCATCAAGTTCCTGACGGGCGTCGCGCCGTCGCCGGTCAACCTCGACCGCGTGCGCGGGTCGCTGGCGGTTCTCTACCGTTCGGTGAGAACGGATGAGTCACGGGCGTTCTTCTACGACAAAATCCTGTGCGACCGGCGCTTCGACGTGCGCACGAAGTTCGACGAGAACGACTACCCCCATGTAGATGTGATCGTCCTCGCTTCCGTCACCAAGGAAGACGACTCGCCGACCTTCCGCCAGTTCATCGCGAACGGCGGACAGCTGATCGCCGTCGCCAAGACCAAGTTCGAACGAGAAACTGCGGAAAAGATTACGGGAGCCATGATCGTGGACTCGTATGACAAGGCGCTGAAAACTCTTGAGAATTTGATGCCCAGCCAAACGAAAGGAACCAAATAATGAGACACCGCACAACCAGCCTCACACCCCTCTTTACGCTCGCGGTAGGCACGATGGTCTCCCTGTCCGTATGGGCGGCAACAGACACGAACTGGATCGACGATCCCGACAATCGCGGTACGGAGGCCGAACCGATCAACATCTGCGACACGAACAAATGGTTGAGCGCGGCTTTGCCGTCGGTAGATTACAACCTCAATTTCACCGCTGCCGGTCTGACGTACATTACGAACACCTCGACGGACAAAATTGCAACGGCACTGCGTTTCGGTGGCGGCGATTTCGTTGTCCTCGGACCGATGAAATTCAATTCGTTCGGTTCCAGCTTTTCCGAAAGCGCCCCCGTCTCCATCGACAAGCGCGGGGACTGGTCCGCGAACAAGGAGTTCTATACCGCCACGGCCGCCGATTCATCTTTTCACTTCACCAACCGGACAGGGAACCTCAATTTCGGGAACGGCGGCGCCATCCGCATCGGCAATGGGAATAACTCCATTTCCTCGTTTGTAGTTGAGGACGGTGTCGTGACGAGTTCAGGCACAGGCTACAACCTGTCCATCGGCTACGGAACAGGCTCCACTTCCCATTTCGTGCAGAATGGCGGTACGGTCAGTATCGCAAAAAATTTGAATATCGGGTACAGCGGTACGGGAGAGTTGACGATCAACAACGGTACGTTCTTTGTTGCCGTTCAAACCTCACTCGGCGCCAATGGCGGGAACTCGTCCGGAAAGCTTAACCTGTATGGAGGCATCTTCGAGACGCCGTACATCTGTGCCCCCAACAGTAACACCGGCGGTACGCTTCTCTTTGATGGCGGCACCCTCAAAGCCGCATACAACCCCGATAAAACGATCATCCAGGGTGTTGCAAGAATCTTGGTCCGAATTGGCGAGCGCGGTGGCACGATCGACACCGCCGGACTCACGATCAACTGGGGCAAGGCCACCCATACGCTGGAGGGCTTGACGACAGACGGAGGCCTCGCGATTGTCGGCGGCGGCGTGCTCAACGTCACGGGAGGGACCAACGATAAACGATTTGAGTACAAGGGACGGACGACCATCGAACTCGGAACGCGCCTGGTGCTGGGCACGACAAAGGTCGGCGGCGGCGTGACGTTCACGATTCCAGCCGGACTTGCCCCTGCGGTTTATACCCCGTTGACCACAACGGGAAATTCGACACTGGAAAGCATCTTCAATGCGGCTGAACTGCCGTCCGACCCGGATGCCCTGTTCATGCTGTCGCCCGACAAGAAGAGGATTCTCTGCCTCTACAAGCTTGCCGATGTCAATCCTGTCTGGATCGGCGGCGTGACCGGAGACCTCGGCATCGGAACGAACTGGTCCACGGGAATCGTTCCGCAGAGTGGCAACTGCTACTTCAGCATCGGTGAAGCATCCACGCTCACGAGTAGCGCGTCGTTCCATCCGGATTCCATCACCTTCCTAGAAGGTTCCCAATCGGTGACGATCAACGGCACGGCCGACATTTCCGGCGTGACGGTCATTACGAACCTCTCCGCCGTCAACCATACAATCAACACGCCCGTGCGTTTCGCGAACAAGATCCGCGTGAAGCAGGGCGCGATGGCGTGGGCGAGCCGCACAAAACCGCAGATCGTTTTCGCGGGCGGCGCATACGGAACGTCGATCGACGCGACCTACAGCCGGTTTGTTTCAGGGCATTACATTCTTTCAGACGAGACAACCGCATTTGTCGCGAATCAAACGCAGGACGTCAACCGTTACGGCATTCTTGCCGGTTCTTCCCTTTCCGTACCGTACTCAACGGATCTCACGCATTTGCTGAACGGCTTAGGGGGCGATAATGTAGAAGACGGCGGTGCGTTCACGACGGGCGTTTTCCGTATTTCCGGCACCAGCGTCTGCCGCTACAACCAAGGCCGCAATGCCGAATTGGTTGTGACAAACGAACTCTTCATGACGCTTTCGTCGAATGATAAGTACCTTGCCTACCGCAAGGCCGACGGCTGGTTTAAGTTCGAGAAGGTGACGATCGGGGCTTCCTCCAAAAACTATACGTTCTATTTTGCCAATAGCGGCAATGGCAGCAATGGCGCCTACTACTACGACAAGTCTGTTCGGATCGGGGCTGGCGGACTCAACTTCGAGGACGGCCTTGCGAACAACCCGTTCTACCAATTCGGGAGGAACAGTTCAGACACGGTGACAATCACTCCTTGGCACAGCGACTTTGCGATTGGCACGAAAGGCCGATCGGGCAAGGCGGACGTCCTGTTCGGCTGCAAAACAATCTTCGACACGACGGACGAGGGCGGCATTGGCCGCACGATTACAATCCATGCGCTCTGCGCCAGTAATCAGGCCGTGAACGTCACGGGCAAGGGTGTAGTCGTCATCAACAATTCGGCGAACACATGCAGCGGCGCGGTAAAGGTGAGCGGCAAGGCGACGCTCGCGCTCAACGCGGGATGTCCGTTCGGCACGGGCGCGGTGACGGTAACCAACGCGACGCTCAAGGCGAACTCGTCGGGCGCGGTCTCGTTCGCGGGCAATGTCGTCTGCCAGGCGAATACCGCTCTGGCGTTCCACTTCACGGAACCGAGAAGCGCGCCCCATCTCGCGTTCAACGCCGATGTGGCGGGGAACACGATGCCCTCCGCGATGACCGTCCGCATCACAGCGGAAGAAGGATTTCTCCCGGTGCTGTCCCAGTACACGCTCACGACGGGGTATGACTTCACGGACACGGAACTCACGCTGGTCGATCCGCCTCAATGGATCCGTTCCTTCGGAAAGGACGCGAACGGGAACATTGTGATTGAGGCAAAGACCAACGGTACCGTTATCCGCGTCAGGTAAGACGCTTCGCGCCAGCTAACCGCTATTCGAGATCGGCCAGAAAACGGTTTCGTCCCCATTTTTCAAGGACGGCGGCGAGGAGAAGGAGTCCCGCGAACCACGCGATGACAGCTCCCGTTGACCAAGCTGGAATCGTGTAACAACCGCCGGGCAACTCGGCGGAGAATTTCGCCGTGGCGATCATCACGGCGGTAATCCCTCCCGCCGCATTGTTGAAACAAGCGGCAACGAATGTACTGACGAAACTGGTGAGCAGCCCCATCACACCGCTGACTACGACAAAAAGCGAACAGGGGGCGATGACCAGGTTGGCAAGCAGACTGCAAGGCGTGAAACGTCCGAAATATAGGGCTGTCAGCGGAAGGGAAACCAGCCACGCCGCCACCGAAACGGCAAAAACGTTTGCCTCAAAACGAAGGCAGAACCGAAGCAGACGGCGTCCGCGGAGTTCTTTCTCCGTCTTTCCCGCCAACCGCAGTTGCCGAATGCTGCGCGTAACCGCATGAACGCCAAAGGCCCGTTCCGCAAGGTAACAGAACGGGCGGCAGAAGAGTACCAGCCCGATCATCACGGTGAAAGAAAGCTGGCATCCCAGGTCAAACAGCAGGGCGGGATCGGACGCCAGTACGAGGATCGCCGTCGCGCAGAGGGCGGAAAGCCCGTTGGATCTTCGCCCGAATAACGGTGCCGACAGAACGAAGATGGACATGATGCAGGCGCGAACCGCGCTCGGTCTCGCCCCCGTCAACACGGTGTAGAAGATCAACAGCGGAACAACGGCGAAAGCCCAGTACATCCGGGGAATGCGCAAAAGGGAAATCGCGAAGGTCAGGATTGCCGCGACCAACATGATGTGCATTCCCGAAATGGCGAAGATGTGGACCGTACCGGAATCGGCGAACGTATGGCGAATGACGGCGGGGATTTCTTGGCGGCAGCCCAGGAGAATGGCGCGGATCAGATCCGGTACGACGGGCCATCCCTCCAACCCGATCCCAGTCCGACGCACGGCGTTGTCTCGTGCCGCGTCCGCGCGTCCACGCCAAGACGAGAGGTCACGCACCGCAAGCCGACGCGAACTGGACTCGGAGGTGTTCATTTCCGCATAGAGCAGTCCAGAACGGTTCAAGACTGGACGAAACGTGCCAGAGAAAATCCAGCTTTCCCCGGCACGAGGGACTTGCCCGTCGGCGGGAGACGCATCGGGACGCAGTCCGAACCAGTTGACGCGGATGGGCAACTGCGTCAGTTTCTCCCCAGACGAATGGTCGGTGAAGTCTTGCGCAAAGAAGGTGTATTGCGCGGCATCCCCTTTGCGGTTGGTGACTTTGATCGACGGCGGAATCCGGCAGGAAAACTCCCGTTTCACCGGATAGGAAAGCAGTTGCTCGCATTGGCGATCCCGCTCGGAAACCGTGTGGAGGGACAGAATCGCCCCAATCACGAAGGTGCCGAGAAGCAGTCCGACCTTTCCCCCTGCGGCAATCCTCCCCCTATGGGCGAGAAAGAGCCAGACGGCGAAAAGCGGTAACAAGAAAAGCAGTGCGAGTCCGTCGGGAGAACGGAACCCGCACGCAATACCGGCCAGAAAAAACAAAGCGACCCCAACAAGCGGCTGTCGCTCGTGGTAGGAACGGAGGGAAGCCAACATGGTTGGATCGGCCAGGCCGATGCGTCCGGAATGTCCCGGACGCACCGGGACGAACGAGAATTACTTCTTTTTCTCGATAAACTCGACCGGAACGCCGGCGTCATAGACGTAAGCGATCTTCATCGATCCCATATCCGTGATTGGAATCAGGATGGATTTGCCCTTGACCGCCTCCTTGATGTTATCGACAACGTATGCGACGTGCGGTTCTTCCTGCGCCATCGCCGCGACAGGGCTATCCGGCTCGAAGTAGAGGAACTCGATCTTGTACGGATGTTTCGCCGCATCCGTAATCCACACCTTCAAGCACTCGACATAGACCATGTCGTCCTGCTTTTCGAAAACGGGAACACCAGTATGATTGTAGGTTTTTTTCATGGCAACTCCTTTGAATCAAAAAACAAGGCAAGTATAACGCCCCCTTTCGGTAAAGTAAAGGAGAAAGCACACCGTTTCGGAGTATCGCAGTTTGCAATAATAACGGACACTCTCCCAAAACAAGGTGCTAGTTTTTGGCACCCCCGTTTGCCCAATACTGGACACTGTGAGAAAATGGTGGCATGAGTACAATGTCACGAGCAGAAACAAGCGAATACATAGGCGCGCAACCGCGCGACAATTCCCATCCGGCTCGCGGTTGCGAGCCGTCCCGATTCAAGTTGTTCTCGATGTTGTCCCTGTTGTTTCCTAATCCCTGCATGCCTATAGCCCGGTTAAGCCGACAACTGATAGGCAAGCGGCTCTGCGTGAGAACCCAAATGAGGAATCGAAGCTGAAAGGAATTGTCAGAAAACCGGGATTTTGCTATTGTGACTCCGTTACCTAGATTCCGATGGATGAGAATCGGGTAAAGGGAAAGGGATTATGATGAAGTTGACTAGTCTTTTGTCGGTTGCGTTCGCCTGTGTCATGTCTTGCCAGCTGGTGTCAGCTGAGGCCTCCGCGTATTTCCTGCCTGTCGAGAATTCAGAGGGGCGTTCCCTTCGTTACTGGGCCGACCATCCCCTGGATCAAATCGACACAAAGTCTGAACACGCGGTCATCATCGTTCACGGTGTTAACGGAGGCATGAAGGACGGGGCCGCGACCATCCGCAAGATGCTCGCCTCCCATCGCGACATCTCGAAGGTCTTTTTCGCCGCCCCCAACATCGTCGTCCCCGAACTCCACGACCCGATCGACAAGACCAAGCTTGTCGTCTCGATGACGGAGGAAGAGAAGGCAAAGATCATCTATTGGAATCGCAACACGTGGCAGGCTGGCGGCGACTCGCCCGTTGCCCCCGGTTTCTCCTCCTATGACGCGCTTGACCGCATCTTCGCGAAACTGAACGACAAGGCGCTCTTTCCTACGCTGAAGACCGTCCTGATCTGCGGGTATTCCGCAGGCGGGCAGGTCGTGAGCCGTTATGTCGCCTTCACCCCCATCCGTCCACATGAAGGACTCCTGCTCAACTTCGCGGCAGGGGCCCCCTCCTCCTGGCTCTACTATTTCAACAAGGACGCCAAATGGCACTACGGCCTTGCCGAGCGCAACCGTTATGCCGCGAAAGCCACCGAGGCGGACATCATGGACAACCTCGCATCCCGCTACTGCCTCTGCTTCTGCGGTACAGAGGACAAGCAGCGCAAGTGGCTCGACGAAAGGCCGGAGGCGATGGCGCAGGGGCCCAACCGGTACGAGCGCTTCCTGAAGTTCCGCGACTACATCGCCACCTTCCCGCGTCTCAAGGGACACTTCCGCTTCTTCCCCGTCGATGGAACGGGAAAGGAAAGGCCCCACGGCGGCATCTACTACGAGAACGAGGCATTCATCAAACTCGTTTTCGGCGAACGGTAAGAGAACGTTGGGCAGCAATAGCCGCCCAACGTGTCACGCATGTTCAGCCGGAAAAGCGGAGTGGCGGGGAGACTGTCATCCTTTGACCGCGCCTTTTCTTCCTGAATCCGAATGCGCAGAAATCAACAGCACATGGAGCAAGCGAATCAAAAAAAGGCGGCGGGAGTGTCGCGCAAACCGTTGGAGATTACGATCCCGTATGTCGATACGAGTGAACGGCGCGTGATCGATCTGACGCCGGACGGCATCCCCTGCATTCCCGTGCTAGGACTTTGCAACTACCGGCGGATGAGGCCCGAGCCAAAAGAACACATTCACCCCGGATGCCTGGAGATATCCTTCTGCCAGCGAGGTTCCCTGATGTTCGAAAGCGGCGGGGAAAAGTTCCCGTTCCTGCCGGGCCACATCTTCGTCTCACGCCCTGACCAACCCCACCGTCTGCTTTCCAACCCCAAGGGACTGCTAACCTACTGGCTCTTTTTCCGAATCCCCGAAAAAGGAGCTCCGTTACTGGGATTGCCTCCCGATGAGGCGGCGTGGTTGCGTCGGCAGCTCCTGCGCTTCCCCCGTCGTCTCTTTGAGGGAAACAGCAAAATTCGGCAGGGGTTCGTCCGTATCTTCCAGACATACGACACGGAACCGAGAAACACGCCACGCCGACGCCTTTCCCTCCGAAACATGGTTGTCGATCTGCTGTTGTCAATCCTCAACGCCGCCAACTCGCAGCGGGAGGGACAGCCGAACTCGCGTCTGCAGTCGGTGATCGGGGAAATGCGCGAACACCCCGAGCGGGCGTACTCCATCGACTCCCTTTCCGCCCGTCTTGCGATTTCGTCCAGTCTGCTGATCTCCCTCTTCAAGCAGGAGACGGGGTTGCCTCCGCACGCCTTTCTCCTGGACTGCCGGATCGCCTACGCGAAACGGAAGCTGGAGAAGACAACGGATAGCATCGGAGATATCGCCGACCATCTTCTCTTCTCCTCCTCCCAGCACTTCGCCGCGTATTTCAGGCACGCGACCGGCATGACGCCCTCGCAATGGCGTGATACAGGCCGTAGGGAGTAGGCAAGCGGGGATGCGGAGAGGCGGGGATGCGGAGGTGGGGCGCTCCGTCGCGACCGCTTCAAAGTTAGGCGGTTCGGCGCTTGGGTGGTTCGCCCGCCGCGCGCCATCTAGAATGGCTAGAAGTTCCAGAACCTCTAGCCTCGTCTATAACTTCATTGTTCACAAATCTCAAATGCTCACAAATGCCAACAATGTCACAAATCACAATGCCATTTCAGCCTCGCCTAAAACTTCAACCTCCGGCGTGTGTACAGCAAGTTATCTGAATGGAATCACTCACGCAACGCGCGAGCGGGGGGCTACCAACTAACTGCTACCGGCTACCCTCATTTCCGAGCGGGCGGCAGGCTAGAACTGGCAGGCTTACCAGGGTGACATGCTGGCGGAGACGGCGATTAGAATCCCATGCTGTCCAGCCAATCGACAATGCGCGCCTGCCATCCCCGGTAGTTGACCGCGTCTCCGGGGAACCCGTGTCCTCCGTTTGCGTAGATGAACAATTGCGCGGGAATTTTCCGCCTGTGCAGTTCCGTGTAGAGCAGGACGGATCCCATCGGCGAGTATTTGTCTTTGTCACCATGCACCAGACACATCGGCGGAGTCTTCGCGTCGAACTTGAATTCGGGCATGAGCGCCGCGCCGTCGCCGCAGTTTTCATTCGCCTTGGTGGCACCGTCATTCAAGACATACGCGGGATAGACCGGAATGGCGAAGTTCAAGTGAGCCGAGAGGTCATCCAACTCATCCACGCGATCATAGAGCGTGTCCTGTGACGAGGTGGCGGAAACCGCCGTAAGGTGTCCACCTGCGGAGAAACCGATCGCACCGATTTTCTCCGACGAATACCCGTACCGGGCGGCGTTCGCGCGGAGGTAACGGACTGCACGCGCCGCATCCTCGCGCGGTGCGTCGTAGATACGGCGGCCGGAACGGCGCGGAATGCGGTAGTGGAGAAGCGCCACCCAACGCCCAGATTCCAGAATCGGTTTCACATTGTGGCACAGACTGGAGACGTTCTGCACGTAATACCCTCCGCCCGGCATGGCCATCACCACCGTATCATGTTTCGCAGTTGCCGGACGGAAGATCACAAGTTCAGGAGCGGATACATCGAGTCGCGACCAGAATTTGCGTTTCTCATTGTACACAAACCTTCCCAAATCATTCGTTGTCTCATGGGGCGCCACCCCCGGCCACACGCGGATCCGCTCCACGATATTCCCCGCATCGGAAAGCTCGGCATACACCTTATCCGCGTTTTCAACCGATTCGCCGCCGTGCGCCATCAGACACACAACACACACAAACAATATCATTGCGTTTTTCATCCAAACTCCTTGTTCGCTATTCGCACCATCCGTTCCGCTGGTCCTTGCGCGAGCGACATACGACACGCGGTAAGTGCGAATCGACATCGACAAGCGGCCCAACCTCCCAGCTTAACCAGCCAAGTTATACACCACCCACTCGAAACAACACTTCTCATCTTCCCCGTTTCTCTCGGGGCACGAAACCTCCTTTGCATAGGGCTTTCTGCCGAGTTTTCTCGGTTCAGTACTTCTCCTCGGCGAAGCAGTAGCCGTCGTACCAGGGCTTGATCGACCGGACGATCCCCTCCGGATCGCCGGCCGTGAACTTCCCCGTCCCCTTGAAGTCGGAATACATCCGCACGGCCTCCGCCTCGGAGAGCCCGAGCGCGGCGTTGAAGTCCGAGTCGAGCGTCAGGTTCGCGGCGATGTTGAATCCGCTCGTCAGGTCGTCCATCGTCAACGGGAGAGACGCCCGTCATGAAGATGCGGTCGAACTCGCCCTTGAACTTCTTGAACCAGTTGCGGTAGAAACCCGCCCCGTGCGTGATCTCGCGGTAGTCCCCCACTCCCGTCCCCCGGATCATCTGGTTCGTGAAGTTGTCGTACTCGTCGATGATCAGGTAGAGCGGGATGCCGGCCCGGCGGGACTTGTTCACGACATCGGCCAGCTTGCCGGAGGCCGGCTGCCCCATGAACGTCGCGCGGAACTCCGCGTCGAAACACGCGGGATAGGGAGAC
>JAFSTA010000102.1 GCA_017450695.1 Kiritimatiellia bacterium
GCCCCGGCGCCCGCCGCCGCCCCCGCACCAGCACAGGCCGCGAAGCCGGCCGAAGCGCCCAAACCCGCTCCGGCGCCCGCCGCCGCTCCCGCCCCGGCACAGGCAAAGTAATTTTCTGTGAGTTCCCGTTCTGCTTGGCAAACTTCAAAGAGAGGATGATATGATCAAAGTAACGATTCCGCAGATGGATGCAAATCTGGTTGATGTCACGATTACGCGCTGGAATTGCGCGGTGGGTGATATTGTGCGCGAAGGCGATTGCCTGGCCGAGTTGACAACAGACAAAGCCGTTTACGAGTTGGCCGTGCCGAAGTCTGGAAAAGTTTTGGCAATCTACGCGCAAGCGAAGAGTGTAGTCCCCGTCAAGTATGTGATTGCCTTAATCGGCTCGGATGATGAAGTGGCTCCGGCTGAACCTCCTCCCGAGAACGCGGTTTTGATGGCGGCTTACCAGGATCCCCTCGCCTCCTCCGCTCGAGTCGATGCCAAACAGAAAGCGCCGCGAATCCGCGCCACGCCCCGTGCTCGCAGATTGGCGGCGGAACACAACCTCGACCTCGCGAAAATCCAAGCGGAAACGAACGCGAAGGTTATCGACGAAAAAGTACTCGCCCCCTATCTGGAAAAGTAGCGCAAGGTGGGTAGTTAGGTGGTAGTTAGGTGGTTGGGTAGTCAATCCGCCGCCCGTGCTCGCACAGAAATGCGGGCATGTTTTATTTTGCCCCACACGGAGGCGCGGAGCTGCGGAGGGAAACATATCTCGCTCGGAGCTTATAGATGTATTCCCCTTGCCTTGGAAAGCAGACTTGAAGCGGGATGGTGATTCTGCTAGGATACTGGCATGGAAAGGATGGTTATCAAATGACGACAATTCATAGGATGATGGGAATCGGATTGACTCTGGGCGCGTTTTTGTCCGCGGGCGCCGCACAGCATGGGCGAGTTGCCTTGCAGACCTGGCTGACCTCCGCCGAGTTCAAAGAAATCGTCGTAACAGACGCATCTGGCAAGACATTGTGGAACGCACTCCCCGACCCCGTATCGTGTTCCGTTGGAAGGGACGGCAGATGGACCGTTGCCAACGGCGTTTTGCGTCAGGCCAATGAGAATGGAACTGACACAGCCCTCGTATTTGGCGAAGAGTCATGGCACGATTACACGGTGAAAGCCAAGGCTCGCAAGCTCTCCGGGAAAGAGGGGTTCATCCTCCATATCCGGGAACGCTCCCCGGAACAGTGCATCTATGCGAACTACGGCGGCTGGATGAATGTGGCGCACGCCATCGAGACACGAGGTACCTACGACTTTGCAACGCCGTACCGCACGGACCGCAATCAACAGTCGCGAACAACCTTCAAACCCATCGAGACTGGACGCTGGTATGATTTGGAGGTGACGTGTACGGGCGATAAGGTGACGATGAAACTCGATGGGGTTCATATCTTCTCCAATCTTGATGTGCAGGAGGTCGTATTCGACAACCGGATGAACAGTCTCTTCATCGATGCCTCCAAACCGCGTTTCCCCGTTTCGGAAGACATGTGGGGTATCTTCTTCGAGGATATTGACCTCTCCCTTGACGGCGGTGTGTACGCCGAACTTGTGCGCAATCGCAGTTTCGAGGACGATCCTCTGAAGAGCAGGCAGCAAAAGACCATCGGTTTCTGGAATACGGTCGGTGCCGCTACAATCTCGCTCGATTCGTCCAAACCGATTTCCGAAAAGAACCGTAACTGCGGTCGAGTCGATACGCTTCCCGGCGGTGGCGTGGCAAATGACGGATATTTCGGGATTGCCGTCAAGGAAGGTGCGAAGTACCTGTTTTCCGCCTACGCGCGCGGAGATGTGAAAGGAAAGATTGAAGTCTCGCTTGAATCGCTCGGCAAGACATTCGCGTGCGGAGTCATGGAGGGAATCGGATCGGAATGGAAACGTTTCTCTTTTCCTCTCATCTCAACGGGAACAGATCCGGACGCGAAACTCGTTTTTCGCGCCCCGAATGGCGGCACGTTCTACCTCGACTGCGTCTCGCTCTTCCCGAGCGACACATACGGCAAGAGTGGTCTCTTCCGAAAGGACCTCATGGAACGCCTCGCCGCACTCAAGCCGAGTTTCGTGCGTTTCCCCGGCGGCTGCTGGGTGGAGGGAAACACGATGGCGGAGGCGTACCGCTGGAAGCAGACGATCGGTAACGTGTGGGACCGCCGGACGCAGTGGAATCTCTGGGGGTACTGGTCAGCAAACGGCGTCGGTTTCCACGAGTACCTGCAACTCTGCGAGGAACTGGGGGCGAAGGCTCTCTTCTGCATCAACTGTGGGATGAGCCACAAAGAGGTAGTCCCCCTCGACAAGATGGATGAATTCGTACAGGACGCGCTTGACTGTATCGAGTACGCGAACGGTCCCGCCACTTCCAAATGGGGGGCGGTACGTGCGGCGAATGGCCACCCCGCACCGTTCAATCTTCAGTACCTGGAGATCGGCAACGAAAACGGAGGGACGAACTATCACGCACGGTACGCGCTCATCCACGACGCGGTACGGGCGAAATATCCGGAAATCAAAATCGTCTCCGATGTCTGGGGCGGTCCGGTACAAGGACGGCCGCAACATATTCGCGACGAACACTACTACAGGAGTCCTGACTGGTTCATGTCTGCGGGCTCGAAACTCTACGACGCTTATCCGCGGGGCGAGTTCGAAGTGTTTGTGGGTGAGTACGCCGTCACACAGGATGTGGGACGTTGGGGCGACCTCCGCGCCGCAATCGGCGAGGCCGCGTTCATGTGCGGACTCGAACGGAATGCGGACGTGGTGAAGCTCGCCGCCTATGCGCCGCTCTTCGCGAACGCGAAACACACGGCGTGGACGCCGAACCTCATTTACCCGATGACGGACGGCAACTTCGTAAACCCAAGCTGGAACGTGCAGAAACTCTTCAGCGAGAACCGAGGAAAAGAAGTCCTCGCATTCGATCAGGAGGTTCGCTGGATTCAGACAAAGAACGGCAAGGCGTGCCGAGCCATCGCCGCCTCTGCCGTACGCGATGCCGACGGTTCGGTTATCGTGAAGACCGTGAACTGCTCCGAGGAACCGCAACCTTGCGACATCTCCGTCACAGGTGGAACATTCACACATGCCACGAAAACGGTCTTCACCGGAGACGGACCGCGAGCCTCCAATGACCCACTCCACCGCGATGCACTCGGCGAAACGATAGGAACCGCTGAGATAAAAGACGGAGCAATCCACGAAACGCTTCCCCCGCTTTCGCTGACCGTCTTCCGCGTCAGACGGGAAGCAGGACGTAGTAGCAAGCAATAGGGAGTAGGTCACGCAGAGGCGCGGAGACAAAGAGTAAGGCGTTACGCGCCAGCGTACTAAGTCACTTAACCGAACCACAATTCCTCTGTTTCACAGAGGAATTGCGGATTATGCAGACGCGTACTTCGTCCCGAAACAGTTTTGCGTTCAAGCAGTTTTGTCCAAATCTTCCTCACTTCGTCCACTTCGCGATGAGACCGTCGCCCTCGGACTCCATTTGGCGAAGCATCTTCATGAGATTCAACCGGCGTTTGTATTGCGCACGAATACCGCCGACGATCTCCTGCCACCGGGAGAGCTTCCCTTGGCCTTTCATAACCGGACGCATTTTGGCAAGTGCCTTGCAGATCGTCCGGTAATAGGAATCTCCCGTGTATTCCAAGTTACTCTCCACATGACGCATCCAGATCGCAACGGCTTCATCGGGGAATTTCGAGCTGATTGCATCAGCAACCTCCCAGGACAGCGAGTCCCAGCTATTATAACCATACGCGGCTCGTTTTCCCTTAGCGTTGTCCAGAAATCTCCGGTACCATGCGAGGACATCCTCCGCGCGCTTTTCCAAAATCGCGATCTGGATCAGAGCCGAATACTTAGGGAACTGTAACTCGTCCGGTTTCGGTATTTTCACCGGCAGCGGAGGCAGCGGCCAGTTCTTTTCGTTAGCCGGATCGCGTCCGTCTTCCAGATAGCGCAAAGCGTATTCGCGAACCCGTTTCCATGCTTTCACCTTTTCGGATGATTCTTGCAGTTTCCTGAACGATCCGTCATGGGGATAGGAGAGGAAGGAAACCAAATCGCAGACGGCGACAGTCTTCGCATCCCCGTTTTCATCAGCCAGTTTCCGAAGACGATCCAAAAATGCGTTACTGCCGTATCCCCTGACCGTTTCTTCCGCCAGATTCCGACGGCAGACGTCTTCGGCCTCTTTCCTCCGGCCGAGGTGCAGAAGCAAATCAATCAACTCTGTCTGATACTGTACGATTCCGGTCTCTTCTTTCAGCAAAGAGACCGCCTCTTCCGCACGTCCCGCCCGCTCCAGCGTCGTGACGATCTCCCGTGGAGTTCCTCTCCACCCGGTTTCGCCCACCCCATGCACTTTCCGGTCTTTTCCAAGCAGATAGTCGGCCACACGCGACCATCCGGTCTGATCCGCCTCAAGCGCGTCGAGATACGTCACTTCCATATTTTCGGTCACGCAGAAATCGTCACCCGAATGGATATTCTGTTCCCACTTCACTTTTTCGACCGGATCAAGATCAGACGCCATCACTGCACGAGCCACAACATCCAGACACGCGGATGCCTGTAACGAGATTTCACCATCCTCATCGTCTGAACATTCCGCCTGATTCAAAGCCCGATGCTTGAGTTCATCTCCCAACTCCATCAGCATTTTCCACGAACCCGCTTTCGCAAGGAGACCGAAGTATTCTTGGACAAGCGAATAGTCAGGTTCTTCGCACTCACCATGCCGCCAGTCCCAGTAGCGAAAACTGCCGTCGGTCGCATTCTTGATGGCGCTCCGCGCCATCCGCACGAGTTGGGAATCGGATGCCCGCTCGACTTCGATCTTGTGGCTCAGATACGTCCTTACTCCCGACACGCCATCCAGCAGTTCATGCAACAAGTCTCGTACACGTCCATCGGACAATTCCGCGAGATAGGTGCGAACCGTATCTCCTTCTGTCGTCCCCTTCCCATCCTTTCCAGCGGACGCTTCATGAGTCTTCTTTCGAGGTTGATTCCCCCGCTCCTCGTCCTCGAAATCATCCTCGTCATCAAAATCTTCGTCTTCTTCGAAGTCCTCTTCGTCCTCCTCGAAATCTTCGTCGAGATCATCCTCTAGCGTACCGTCCAGTTCTTCCAGCGCCTTCTTCCATTTCCTCTCCCCCATATCCGCCTTTTCGATTTCTTTCCCTTCCTGAAACAGCTTGGCGCAGACGAGAGCGAGCGCGACCGCGTGCTTGCAACGGTATCCCACAGGACAAGAACACTCCGACAGAAGATTCCCTTCCGCATCGAGACTCAGTCGCGTATAGTAATCGTCGCTACCGTGAACCACAGAGACCAAACTTCCGTCGTCAAACCGCACTGGATCATCGACATTCGAAAGGTAGCCCCGCCCGCGTTCGACGGAACGCGAATCGCTCCACGCGCGCAGCTCATCCCAAGTCAGGGACAAAAGCTTGTCCTTCAGAGTCACGGGGTTCTCACTCGTTGCTTTTTTCTTCGCCATCTTTCACCTTTTCTCCATCTTGGACACGGCTTATTGTCGTCACTTCGTTGCCGATTCCTTTCGAGAACGAGGCGACGCATACCCCACGACTGTCCGCGCAAGACAGCGCGTCACAATCCCGAATTCGCGGTCGATCGCTTGGACACCTTCGATTCCTCTTATCCCTTCAACGGATCCGCGCACACGCCTACTGGGTGATGTCGCGGAGATAGACCTGGCGCGTTCCTTCGTGGACGGAGTTGAAACCGATCTGCTTGCCGTCCGGACGATAGCGCGGATGTAGGTCGCACCGGGAATAGGTTTCGCGGTATTGCGGCGGAACGAAGAAGGTACCGAGTGGCAGGACCGCCTCGTCTTCCACGCGGATCAAGGCCCATGTGCGTTCACCCATGCGGTTCCAATACCCGTCCGAGCTGATGAACTTGCCGTCGGGCGACCAGATACAATGCCCGTCCCAATCCATCAGCCCCGGCGCAAGACGGTGCACCTTCTCTTCTTCATCGACCGTAAACACGACATGTCCCCAAAGCTGGCCCTTGTACCGTGCGGTCACGACCATCGTGCGGTCGTCGCGCCAGTTGAAGTGCGACCCGGCCCAGCCATCGGGGAAACAACGACGGACATTTGTCCCGTCCGCATGGCAGGTGAGCGAAGTGGTTTCCCAAGAGGATGCCTTCCCTTTCTCCTTATCAAAACTCTCCACGCTCCGCGCCAGCCAAAAGATTCGTTTCCCGTCCTTGCTGAAGACGGTGTGGCAGTAGTAGGCCAGCCCATGCTCGCTCTTCACCTCCGGCATCAACGGCTTGCCGGAAGCGATCGTGACGATCAGTTTCGCCTCGCCGGTCTGAAGATTGACGAGCCACAGTCCATCGTCCTCCGGCCAGACAACATTCTCGCGCGAGTTCTGTCCCTCGCCGGCGTACCCGTAATCAGGGCGCGTGAGACGCAGACGCGCGTAGTTGATCGAGACGGCCCACAGGCCGTCCTCCGAAACCGCGCTGACGGGATGCGGAACGATCCGTTCCTCTTTCGTCTTCCAATTCAGGATGACCGCAACGAATTTGCCGTCACGGCGGTCGTTGTAGATCAGCGTATCCTTCGCCCAAGGCAGCCAATGCGCCATAGTCGCCTCCTGGAAATTCCAGCAGTAGGTACGGGCAATCGGAATCAGCCGATTGTTGTCTTGCAAATCAACCAGGCAAAGCGTGGCTGCTTCATCCTCGCGCACCAACCGTCCGTTGATGTCCATCTCCAGCACCGACACATAACGATTATCGGGACTCCACGAGTTGATCGCAAAATAGCTGGCGAAAAAATGCTCATGCGGCCCCTGCGTAATGGCGCGGGGCGCAGAAAACTTGGGAAACGGCGTCACCGCACAAGCGAACGACGCAAACAAACCAGACACCGCAATACAGAAACCGATCTTGTTCATCAGAAACTCTCCTCTTAAATCATGTGGCCCGATTAAAAAAGCGGCAACTTACGGATTGCAGTGGTGCACGCACCCGGCACACCTACCCTTGCAGGTTTCCGGCTTCGAAACATCCCGACCGTCCCAGCAATAGGTGCAAAGCTTTTCCTTCGGCAAACCGATTGACGCGACCAAGTCGTCCAGCCGCTGGAAGGCGAGCGAGGTCAAACCGAGATCGCTGCGGATCTTCTCCACCATCGCCTTATACGGTTCCCCGTCCGGATCCAGATACTTCGAGATGTCGGCGTTCTCCCCCTCGACAGCCTGAATGTATCGCCGCGTGGCGAGATCCAGCACGGATTTCGACCGGGAGAAGTTGATAAAGAGGCACGGGAAAAGCAACGGCGGGCAGGCGATCCGCATGTGGATTTCCTTCACGCCGTCGTTGTACAGGCGCTTCGCCTGCTGACGAAGCTGGGTTCCGCGCACGATGGAGTCATCGCAGAACACGAGCCGCTTCCCTTTGATGAGACCGGGAATGGGAATCAGCTTCATCTGCGCGATGAGGTCGCGCTGCTTCTGATCTGGCGGCATGAACGAACGCGGCCACGTCGGCGTGTACTTCACGAACGGACGCGCATACCGCGTACCGGACTCCTGCGAATAACCGAGCGCATGGGCGACACCGCTGTCCGGAACGCCACCGACAGAATCCGCCTCGACCGGATTGCGGCGCGCAAGCGCACCGCCGCAACGATAACGCGCCATCTCCACATTCCGTCCCTCGTAGGTGCTGGCTGGATACCCGTAATAAACCCAGAGGAAGGAGCAGATCGCCATCTCCTGGCTAGCAGGAATCAGCGTCTCCGCACCCTCCGGCGTGATCTCGACCATCTCGCCCGGTCCCAACTCCCGGTAGAGCGAATAACCGAGATTCGGAAGTGCGCACGACTCTTGCACCACCAGAATCGCGTTCTGTTTCTCGCCCAGAATAACCGGGGTGCGTCCGTAACGATCCCGTGCCGCGTAAAAGCGGCCGGTCTCCGTCAAGATCATCAGGGAACAAGACCCTTCAATCCGCGACTGCGCGTACTTCACCCCCTCGATGAACGACGACTGCGAATCGATCAACGCGGCCACGACCGCCGTCGGGCTGACGACACCGGAAGTTGTTGAATACTGGAACTGAATCCGTCGCTCACGGAACATCTCCTCCATCAACTCTGTAATGTTCGTCAATACACCGACTGTTACCAGCGCGTATGTCCCCAGATGGCTCGCTACGATGAGCGGTTGCGGATCGGTATCCGAAATCACGCCTAAACCGACACATCCGGAAAACTTGGAGAAGTCATCCTCGAACTTGGATCGGAACGGAGCATTCTGGATATTGTGGATCGCCCGCTGGAACCCCCTTTCCCCGAGAACGGCCATTCCACCGCGTTGGGTTCCAAGATGAGAATGGTAATCCGTTCCGAAGAAAAGATCGGCCACGCAATCCGTTTTAGAAACAACACCGCAAAAACCACCCATAGACTAAGCCTCGACAACTCGAACTGGTAACAAAACAAGATTCGGCGCGTCGGCATCTACCGACGCGCCGAATACGCGGAAACTACAGAAGCGACTTATACAGCTTCTCGATATCCTTCACCGAGGTTTCGCGCGGATTGCCGGGACGGCAGGCGTCGGCGTACGCGGACTCGGAGAGGAAAGGAATGTCTTCCTTCTTCAGAATCCCCTTCAGGTTGGCGGGAATTCCGACGTCGAGCGAGAGCTGCTGCACCGCGTCAATCGCCGCCTGACGATACTGCGTCTTGGTCATCTTATCCACATCCTTGACACCCATCGCCCGCGCAATCTCGCGGTACTTCTCACCGGTAGCGGGCGCATTGTATTTCATGACCGTCGGCAACAGAATCGCACAGGCCATCCCGTGCGGCGTATCGTAAAGCGCCGATAGCCCGTGGGCCATCGAGTGATCCACGCCCAACCCGACATTGGAGAATCCCATACCGGCAATGTACTGCCCCAGAGCCATTCCCGTACGTCCTGCAGGCTTATTCGCAACGGCGTCGCGGAGAGAAGCGGAGATCAAACGGATCGCCTCCAGATGCATCATGTCGGTCATCGCCCATGCGCCCTTGGTGATGTACCCCTCGATCGCATGGGTCAACGCATCCATGCCGGTGAACGCCGTCAAGCCTTTCGGCATTGTCGCCATCATGTCTGGATCGACGAAGGCGACAATCGGCATATCGTGCGGATCGACGCAAACGAACTTGCGTTTCTTCTCGACATCGGTGATCACATAGTTGATCGTCACCTCGGCAGCCGTACCCGCCGTCGTCGGGACCGCGAAAATCGGAACGCAGGGATTCTTCGTGGGGGAAAGACCTTCCAGACTGCGCACATCCTTAAACTTCGGATTGGTGATGATAATGCCGATCGCCTTGGAGGTATCCATCGAAGACCCGCCGCCGATGGCGATGATGTAGTCCGCGCCGGACTTCTTGAACGCAGCGACGCCGGACTTCACGTTCTCGATGGTGGGATTCGGCTTGATGTCGCTGTAGATCTCAAACTTCATCCTGTTGGCCTTCAGCAGATCCGTTACCTTGGCCGTGACCTGGAACTTAACCAAATCCGGATCCGAGGCGATGAACGCCTTTTTGAAACCGCGAGATTTCGCTTCCGTGACGATCTCGTTGATCGCGCCTTGACCATGATACGAGATTCCGTTGAGACAGATACGTTGCGCCATGATTCGTTCTCCTTCGTTATGCTTGCGGCGGCATCCTCACCGCCTCATTCAGGACTACCCGCCTGAAACGTGAGTTATTGTACCATACTTCCATTCAAACGAACAGACCGGATTTTTAGCGTGTTACTTCTAGCTGTTAACCCGCCGCCCATACTCGCACAGGAATGTACATGAGGGTAAGTTTGTCTCATGCAAAGTCTGCGAAGGACGGTCACGCTCCGTCACAACACGCTTAACCGACCTAACGCGCCTAACTTGCTTAACCGGATAATGGGGCGCTCGCCCCGTGTGGGTGTGCGTCAACGCACGCTCACGTCCCACGTCGCGGCGGGCTTGGCGAGTTTCGCGACACCCGTGCCCTCGCCGTCCACGACCACGCCCGTGACCTTCACGGTGTACTTCTTGAGCTTGCCGCCCTGGAGGGCGTAGAGCTTGAACGATCCCTTGAAGAGGCCGGTCTTCGGCGTGTAAGTCAGCTTCATCGCGGAGAGGTTCGGCTTCTTCGGGTCGGTGTAGCCGCTCAACACGCCCTTCGCGTACTTGATGGACGCCGCCTTGTCGAACGCCCACTTGCCGCCTTTTGCGCGGACCGGCTCGCCGTCCGGCAAAAGGGCAGTAATCGTCCCTGAAGGCAATGCCCCGCGTTGTGTCACATAAACGTTTGCGGTAGAGCGTTTCCACTTCCCACCAATGGTCATGTCCACCATCTTGTAAGAGGCGTTCTCCAACTTAAATGTTCCATTAAGTGCCAAGTCCGTATTCATACTGAACATCATCGAACCAATCGGTTTCTTAAAAACAAGTGTAGCATGTGAAGTCGTGTAATCCCATATATTGAGATTAGTTGCCTTTGCCGTTACTGAACTTGCCTTTCCGTTCACAATCAATGTCGCCTTCGCGGAAAGTTTCACGGTTCCCTTACGACTATTTATCTTGCCCGCTTTCAATTGTACAGTTCCGACAAGGAATCCGCCACTATCGAGCAGGGCCGTCGTGACAGTCTGGGCTTTTTTAAAGGTGGAATCCAACTTTCCTGAATAGGTTATATCCTCCACGTCATCCATCGAATAAGGAACGGCAACATCACCGATACTACCAGAAGTTCCTTGCGGCAGTTCGCCAGCATAATTCCGAATCGTTCTACCGCCATAGGTAGGCCATGCATTGGGCAGTTCAACCGAAGAATTTTTCCAGCCGGTCGATCCGAAAGGAACATAGCTTACAAGATCGGAACGGGCATCGCAGTACGGCGACGATTCGTCGGGATATGTAGATGAAGCTTGTTCCAACCGGGGTGCGTTCCCTTTAAAGTACACTTCCCTCATGGGGGTTTCGAATACCGTCTGTTGCGGACCGAGGTAGGCAAGCGTTGACGGGAGTACAAGCACCTCGACGCCGGTTCCCATAAACACGCCGAACTCAACAGTGTTCACACCTTCCGGAACTTCAAATACCCCTTTGAGCGACTTACAGAAACAGAACGCCCACGAATCGATCAGCTCCAATGCCGAACCAGAACTAAACATTACGTTCGTAAGCGAAGTACATTCATAGAAAGCATAGTGCCCGATCGTCACAAGCGTAGACGGGAATCGAACAGAGGTAATTCCAAGTCCCTCGAACACATACGGGAAGATATGCGTGACTCCTTCGGGAATAACCACATCCGTTACTCCGTTAAGTTCGATGTCTGTCAGTACTCCATCCGCAGAGATATTCCATTTTATTTTGTCGATAGGATATTCACCGCTGGCAGCATACTCAATACGAATCCCGTTCCACGTTCCGGGAATGGCAACACCCCAACCTGTCGATCCACGTTTGACATACGCGGTACAATCATCAGAGACTTTTTCAAACGTAGAAGATGTAGCGGCGGGGGCATTCCCTTCAAAGTTAATGGACGTGAGTGCCGTACATCGTGCGAAAGCGACAGCATCTAGATTCCTTACGCTACTCGGAATTGTCATGTCCGTCAGCATACGACAACCGTTAAACGCAGCATTTCCGATACTCGTCACACCATTCGGGATTGTGACACCTGTCAATCCCGTACACTCATTAAAAACGCAATATTCGATTTTCACCAAAGATGTAGATAGTTTTATGGTTTTCAACCCTGTACAATTTGAGAACGCACCCTCTCCGATATGAACAACACTGTTCGGGATAATTACCTCCGTCAGTCCAATACACTCGTTAAAGGCAAAATTTCCAATCGCCGTAACGCTTGTAGGAATGATGATACTCATCAATACGCTAAATCCGTCGAACGCATTGTCACCAATTGTCGTCACGCCGTCAGGAATCAAGACATTCCCGTTAATCCCCTGAATGATGGTTTTTCCGTCTTTCGTCAGCAAAATACCATCCAAGGAAGAATAGGCTGGATTACTTGCGGTAACGGTTATCGATAGCAACTCGGCACAACCAGTAAATGCAGCCCGCCCAATATCGATCACATTTTCGGGAATCGTTATATTCGTCAGTCTTGTGTGTGAGAACGCATACTGCCCGATACTCGTCACACCGTTAGGTATCGTCATGCTCGTCAAACCGCTACAGCCTTCAAACGCATGGTCCCCGATACTCGTCACGCTGTCGGGGATCGTCACGCTCGTAAGCCCCTTAGAGTCCTCGAACACCCCCTCACCAATACGTGTCACGCCGTCCGGTATCGTCACTTCCGTGCAGCCGTTCAAATCGACAGCCGTCAAGACACCGTTTTCAATCGTCCAAATCGGCTCGTTTTC
This sequence comes from Kiritimatiellia bacterium, assembly GCA_017450695.1. Lineage (GTDB taxonomy): Bacteria > Verrucomicrobiota > Kiritimatiellia > RFP12 > UBA1067 > RGIG8368. The sequence continues at coordinate 12,495 of JAFSTA010000102.1, forward strand.
TGGATTCGCGTTTGTTGTCCATTTCGCGTACAGTGTCGTCGCAGTTGTCTTGTCCCATGCCCGTGTACTCGCACCGGTCGCGGTGTAGTACTGCGTCCCGCTTCCGTTCGTACCGGACCAATAACCCCCGAACGTGTAACCGCTCCGCGTCGGAATCGTAATCGACGGCATCGCGCTTCCGTACGTAGCCGTCACGCTTGCCGTACCCCCGCTTCCGTTCTGCCGATCCAATGTTATGGTGTACGTGTTTGCCGTCCAGAACGGGTAGAGGGTTGCCGCCGCGTTGGCAGTGTAGATTCCTGAAAGACCGTACATTTGCGTGCCGCCGTCGCTCGTCGCCCACCCCGTCTGCGTATAGCCCGTGCGGGTAAAGATTGCCCCCTTCAACGTCAACGACACGCCGTGTGTCTTGGTCGCCGTCTGCTGCGACCCCGTCCCGTATGCACCGGGGCTGTACGTCACCGTGTAGGTGTTCGCCGTCCATTTCGCATAGAGCGTTGTCACGATTGCCATGTTCCATGTCCGCGCACTTGTTCCGGTCGCGGTGTAGTACTGCGTCCCGCTTCCGTTCGTACCGGTCCAGTAGCCGCCGAACGTATAGCCGCTCCGCGTCGGAATCGTAATCGACGGCATCGCGCTATCGTATGTTGCGGTCACGCTTGCCGTTCCCCCGCTTCCGTTCTGCCGATCCAACGTGACGGTGTACGAGTTCGCCGTCCAGAACGGGTAGAGGGTTACCGCCGCGTTGGCAGTGTAGGTTCCTGAAAGATCGTACGCTTTCGCGCCACCGTCGCTCGTCGCCCACCCTGTCTGTGTATAGCCCGTGCGCGTGAAAATCGCGTCCTTCAACGTCAGCGACACGTCTTTTGTCTTGCTGTCGGTCTGTTCAGCGCCGGCACCGTTCGTTCCGGGGTTATACGTGACCGTGTAGGTTTGCGGAGACGATTGCACAACGGCAAGCAGAAGCCCCGAAATCGTCGAACCGGGATTCGGGGCAAGCAACGTGTCCACGTTCTCGCCGTCCAGCGTAATCGATGTGGGGGTAAGCACTTCCGTATCCGGCGTTCCCGTCCTCCAAACCTTCAGCGTGAGCGCGGTATCCTTCGCGGCATAGAACGTGAATTCCAGTTTCGACTGGAACACTTCACCGTATCCGCAGAATACGGTTCCATCCGTACCTTCGCGGAAGACCGCGACGGCGTCACCCTCTGCGGCGGCCTGTCCGTCGAACGTCAACGTGACGTTCTCGTAGGTCGTCGGGGCGAGCATATCCTCGTTCCTGACATCATCCTCGTTCCAAGGAACGCCGTATGAGACCTTCCCTGCGAAGAGTGCGAAACACATCATACAGACACGGGCAAACGTTTTCATGATTATCTCCTTTTTCATAACATCCTCACTTGTCAAACGTAATCGTTGCCGCCTTCTCCGCCTTCATCCAGTAACCGACGCCCGGCGACATCTCGGTCAACCTTCCACCCGATTGAGGCGTCCAGCGCTTCGTGCCGGAGACGACGCTTGACACGATCCCCGCATCCGCCGCACTCTTCAGGACCGTCCCCGGATCGCCGCTTTCCAACAGCGGGTAGCCAACCAGATTCCACCCTTCGTTCACCTGAATCGCAACACCTTCGTTCGGTGTGCCGGAAATCGTCCACGTCACGTTGTCGAAAGCCGTGTTCACCCAGTAGCCGACACCGATCTTCAACTCCGTGAGACGCCCGCCGTTCTGCGGCGTCCAGCGTTTCGTGCCGGAGACGACGCTCTGAATCTTGTCCGCCACATCGCCGAACACCGCCGCCGGCGAAGGATCGTCCGGCAACACGTTGAACGAGACAAGATTCCACCCCGCCTTCGCAATGGTGACGGTCTGGGCGGCAACACCAGTCGTATCGTCGCCAGTCGTGTCATCAACATTCCAAAAGAAACCGGAACCGGTCTTTTGCGATGACGAAAACAAAACCGTAGATCCGCTGGTTATCGGGTTTCTCGTCCATTGCGCATACAAAACCGTATCTGTTGTTAACCGTATATCGTCATCTTCTGCGACATTTCCAAGCGAATCCAAATACCAGCCTTCAAACGTATAACCGTCCCGTTCGGGAACCGGCAAATTGCCTGCCCCCTCCCCATGCAACACCCTGCGGGAAGAACACGCCTCGCCTCCGTTTGAAGCGAACGATAGAGTGTATTCGTTCTGTTCCCAATGTGAATAAAAGATTGAATCCCCGTTGACACCGCACTCCTCCGATATTTTTTCTCCCCCGTCTGGGTCAGTCCACCAGCCGCAAAATGTGAAGCCGTTACGCGCATCTGGTGTCGGCAAAGTCCCAATGGGCAAACCTTCTTTGACGCCCTTGAATGTCACCCCGCATAACGAAGCGTAGTTGCGCAATTCTTGTATTGAATCCAGATACGCCTTGGCATGGGCTATCACTATGCTGACATAAAAATCGCTGTATTGCAATGCATTCTTCAACCCCGACACATTGTAGCCATATTTCATGGAGCCGAGTGTACTACGTATATATGCGCCCAAGTCACCATCCCACCAACTGTACGCAGTACCATTTTCGACAGCGCGGAGACATTCCTCCGTAATCCGCCTCCAGTCATCTGCATTTGCCGCCGCAGTATAATACGTCACGGCAGAACAAACGGTCGGGATATAGTCATAATAGGCACTTCTAATCCGAGATTCGACATACTTGACATTCACTATATCTTCTGAAGAGAAACCGGATTCAGTCGCAAAACCTACTATGTGTGTCGGCATTATATCCAAGCCGTAAATTTCCCCGCAGGAATTCATCCAGGACTCGATGGAGTGAATTGCCCGGATATTCGCGCCGGCGGCATTGCACATATTCATGAACTCATATCCGATGGACAACCCGTTTTTAATGGCGTTTGAAAGTATATACGTATTCAATCCCTTCTGTGTACAACGACTTAAGATTTCATCATACAGTTCAGAAGTGGCCGTCCCCTGTATGTGATTTTCAAACGTTTCGTCCACTGCGGCATCGGTCAGATAAGAGACCGAATAGGAGTATCGCGACCCGATGGTTGAACTCACAAAAGTCTTGATTGCCTGTTTATTACTTTCCATCGCGGTTTCATAGTCCCCCCTCTTTTCTTCTAAAGTCTGTGTGTCCTCTGACGGCACAATGCCGGAAGCCGCGATACTCCACTTATCGTAGGAAAATGTCGCAATGTGCCTACGCTGCGAGACTGAAATGACATCGTTACTTTTTGCCGAACAATAGTTTGTACATATACCGTCAAAATCCGATATCGTCAAGACGAGTCCATCCAAGGCATTGCACTCATACTTCACATCGCCGCTACCATCGAAAGTGGTCGAAAGCCAGGACATCCCGCTATGGGGACTACTGCGCAACGCTCCGTTTTCGACAAACCAACCATTGGCAGAATCTGAGCCGCCGGTAACAAACACGATTTCAGGAAAGAGACTTGTCGTCAACCGCCGTCCGAACTTGGCATATAATGTCGCAGGCTGTTGATTCGTTGCATCGACCTTGTACCCAAGCACTTCATTGTCAAGGACTGCGGCATCTGGGAAGACTGGCAGTCCGTTCGGGGTTAACGCCCATCCAGCGAAAACGCAGCCATTACTCGTAAAAGTGTTGGGGGGTAACGTCCATTCCTCCTCTGTGAAATACCACATCTTTTCTTGGCCCACTCCGCCGTTGGCATCCAATACGACCCCATAGGCGGCGTCCCATTTCGCATACAGGGTCTCCACCGTCATGTCGTTCCAAAGCGCAGCACCCGTTCCATCACTATTAAAGTACTTGACACCATTCCCATTCGGAGCGGAATAGTAACCTTTGAACGTATATTGCGCGCGTTTTGGCGGATCAACCGAATTCAACGCGGCGCCATAGGACACAACTGTCGAATTCGCGCCAGAAATCCCCCCTTGCTTATCGAATGTAACCACATAAGACATTCTCTGGGGTGTCCAGTATGCGTAAAGGGACATTGGTTTCGTACCCCGCCAAACGATGTCAGACGAACCGTCGGCGGCATAGTACCTGATACCATTACCGTCTGTATCAGAAAAATACCCTTGGAATTCCCAGCCCGAACGTTTGGGTGAAGGTAATGACGGTAATATCTCTCCGTAAACAATCGTAACGCTTGAAAGTCCGTCAGTCCCGTTGCCATTGTCGATAGCAAGAACCGATTTCTTCCCGGTCCATTTTGCATACAGCACCGCGTCGCCCTCTTCATCCCATATCCTTTCAGCCGTTCCGCTTGCCGAGTAATACTGTATTCCACCACCGCCGGGTTCAGACCAATAGCCACAAAAATCGTATCCGGTTCGCGACGGCACATTTATCGACGGCATAGCCGTATCATACGTGACGGTCGCTGTCCTTGTGCCACCTGAACCCCGCTGGCGATTGAATGAAATTGAACTTCGTTTCGCCGTCCAGTGAGCATAAAATGTCCGCGATTCGGTTATTTTCTCGGATGGCTCTATCTTTTCCCCTCCGACTTCCGTAGTCCACCAACCGCAGAATTCATACCCTTTGCGGACTGCGACCGGCAGTGTACCGAGTATATCGCCCGCAATGACAGACACGGTTGTGGAATCATCGACCCCGTTCATGTTGTACGTTACCGCCACGGGCGTACGCGAATAAGCTCGCAAGGATATTTTTGCCTCATTGTTGGCTTCCGATGATTCATCAATCAATCTCGTCGCATCGAGTAAAATCCTCAACTCATGAACACCTTCGGATGGTTTAGGAATGTTTACCGAATACGTACTTGTCTCGCCACAGGCAAGCTCTTTCACGGTGAAATCACCAAGCTTCCTCCCGTTATCATACACGCTGGAAACTGTGAGTGAGGAACTCGCCTTGCGTCCTGCGTTCTTAACGGTGAAAGAAAGAACACCCGTTTCATCCACCGCAATCGCCGGGGACGAAAGTGAAACAGAAGCCACAACAAGATCCGGAAGTTTCTTTCCGTATGTAACCGTTACGGCATACGACTGCCGGGCATAATAATTTGAATACTCATGATACGTGGGAAAGTAGTGTGGAAACCTCACCCCCGCAATCGTATTATAGTACGCTACATTATACGGGTTGCAGTACACATCAGGTTTACAACTAATCGCAATGGTAAGCAACGTAGCGGACGAAACTTCAACAGTTCCGTCGAGAGAAATTTGTTTCCCTCCAATAGACGCCGTGAATCTTGAACTTCTACAGTTACCCCAGCTAAACCCTTTGTCGGAAAGCCTGACCTTGGCATACATTCCTTCCGGGACATCAATCGTGTATGTATCTGAAACATACGATACAACACTGCCTGATTGCACCATCCCCTCGGAATAGGTTTTTGCCGGATTCAAGGCGTATGTGCCGGCAAGTGTACAATAATCAATCGACAACGCCACTGCTGACGCGAGAAAAAACTGTCCGCGAATCATCGCCCCCCTGTTCCTTTCCCTACTGAACCGCCACCGCGACGCTGCCCTTGCCCTTCAACACGGCGGTGCCGTAACCGATACCGTCGGTGACCGCGCCGAAGACGTTGAACTTGTTCTTCACGAGCTTGCCGCCCTTCACCGCGTACACCGTGAACGAACCCTTGAACAGCCCCGTCTTCGCCGTATAGGTCAGCTTCAGTCCCGACACGTTCGCGCCGGCGACGGTCACGCCGCCCTTGTAGGCGACTTTCGCCGCCTTGCCCGCGTCCCACTTGGTACCCTTCACCGTCAACGGGATGGCGAACGGCGTCTGCTCGATCGCGCCCGGCACAAGGACGGACAGCTTCGCATCGTCCAGCGCGACCGTGTGCGCACCGGCCGTGAGATTGTCCTTTGCACCAAAACCTGCGACATTCCACGCCATCGTGAACGCGGGTTTCACCGTGTTCCGCCACGGCGTAAGCGCCGTCACGTCCACCAGTTCGCGGGTATTCTTGTCAAACCAGGCGACAAACCCGAACTTGCTTTTCTTCGAGTAGACCACGGGGACGCAGCAGTAGGTGTCGCCGACGGTCATCTGCGCGGAAGCCGTCACCTTCGTGCCGTCCGCCAGTACGCCGGAGACCTTCGCCTTGCCCTTCACCGCCATTGCGATGGAAAGCGTCGAAGACCCGCCCTGCGCGTAGGTGTCGGGGTTCTCCGTTCCCAGCGCGACCACGTAACCCTTGCCGCTGAACTTCGACAACACGGCGAGCGCGGCGGTGTCCTTCGCCTTCGCCGCGTCCGCTCCGCCCTCCAGCGTCCCGACTTTCGCGACCGTCCCGCCGACCGCGTTCGCACCGAACGTCAATCCCGCGAGACCGCCGCTCCCCTCGCCGGTCGCCAGGTTTACAGCCCCGGTTACCTTCGTCTTCTTGCCTGTGGCTAGCGAGACGAACGTCAGCGTCGCGGCTGCGGTGTCCTTCCCCTTCACGGGTTTCTTCACCGCCAGCACGAACGTCCCGGCGACATTCCCATCCGCATCCTTCGCATATCCGTTGAACGTCCCGCCCTTGTACGTGGAAGGGACATTCCCGTAGAAGGGGTTCACGTGAAGCGTGTAAGATATCGGTACAGGCGATGCCCCTACAGACAGGGCAAGCCCCGAAATCGTCGAACCGGGATTCGGGGCCAGCAATGTGTCCACGTTCTCGCCGTCCAGCGTGATCGAGGTGGGGGTAAGCACTTCCGTATCCGGCGTTCCCGTCCTCCAAACCTTCAGCGCGAGCACGGTATCCTTCGCGGCGTAGAGCGTGAATTCCAGTTTCGACTGGAACACTTCACCGTATCCGCAGAATACGGTTCCATCCGTACCTTCGCGGAAGACCGCGACGGCGTCACCCTCTGCGGCGGTCTGTCCGTCGAACGTCAACGTGACGTTCTCGTAGGTCGTCGGGGCGAATATCGTATCCCCCTCCGTCTGGACGACCTTATCTTCATTCCACGGGGTTCCCAGCGCGAACTGCCCGGCAAGGAAAACCAACCCGGCAAAAAAGTTCAGTAATTCCTTCTTCATCATTGCCTCCTTCCTCTCATTCCCGGTTACTTATCGAACGTGATAGTCGCGGCTTCGTTCGCCTTCAGCCAGTACCCCACGCCCGGCGACATCTCGGTCAAACGTCCGCCGCTCTGCGGCGTCCAGCGCTTCGTTCCGGAGACGACGCTTGACACGATTCCCGCATCCGCCGCGCTCTTCAGGACCGTCCCCGGATCGCCGCTTTCCAACAGCGGGTAGCCGATCAAGTTCCAGCCTGCGTTCAGCGTGATTTCGACCTCTTCGTCAGGCCTTCCCGTAACCGTCCACGACACGTTGTCTTCCGTGGTCTTCACCCAGTAGCCAACCCCGATCTTCAACTCCGTGAGACGCCCGCCATTCTGCGGCGTCCAGCGTTTCGTGCCGGAGACGACGCTCTGAATCTTGTCCGCCACATCGCCGAAGACCGCTTCGGGCGAAGGATCGTCGGGGAGCGCATTGAACGAAATCAGATTCCATCCGCTCCTCTCGACGGTGATGACCTGCGACACCGTATCCAAGACAGTAATCGATACGCCCGAATAGTCCTCCCCCGGTTTCTGCGTAACGTACGAACCCACGGCATCGAGAACCGCGTCCTGCGGCGTGCCGAAAACCCAGGCCTGCCAGTAAATTTTCGTCCCCTCGAATGCCGACACGCAGATATCGAGCTTTCCGTTATTTTCGACAACGCCGTATGCCCGCAAGACACCTTCCGAATCATATCCCGCAACACAACTGCCGACTGGAGCGGCTTCACCGAATACGGAGAGCGAAACATTCACCAGCCAGTTCGGGGGCAGCAACGCGGTATCCTCGTCGCCGATAATCGGATCATCGCCCCAGGGACTTATGGTGGAATCCGTATAATATTTGAAGACTGTACTCGCATTGGTGGTCATACTGCCCGTAACTGCGTATTCGCCATAAGACGGTTCGGTCGTCGATCCATCCAAGAGCGAATCGCCCCCTGCTTCATCATCCGCGATATGCGTAAACGTCACGCCGTTGGCGATACAGGTTCCTCCCGCCTCTACCACCAGGCTTGCGTTCTTTGCAAATTTCACGACGGCTCCGTCCTCGATCGTCAAAGTCGCGTTGGACTTGACGATATACTCGCCCACTATCATATTGATGACATCTGCACTCCAGGTGATGTCCTCTGTCGCCCTGTCTAGTCTAAGCCTGACATTGTCCGCACTCCCCTGTACACGTACCTGCGTCCAAAATGGAATGGTGTGCCCTTTCCATCCTGAATACGGGGTCTCGAAATTCAATGTTTCAGGAATTCCGGAAAAGACTATTTCCGCCAAGTTGCTACAGGCATAGAAAGTACCGCTCCCGATTTCCGTTACGGTTGCCGGAATCGAGGCCTTTGTCACTGATTGGTTCTGGAAGAATGAATCGGATGTGAGCGATTTCGTCCCGTCCGCATAAACCACTTCAAAACCGTTCTCGCCGCAATAGACAAATGCCGCAATATCGACAAATGAAAGACTAGCGGGAAGGACAATCCGTGAAAGTGCCCTGCAACCCCCAAAAACAGTTGCGCCCACGGTCTTGACACCTTCCCGAATGGTCACATCTTTCAGCGAAACACACCCTGAGAACATACTGTCGCTAAGACCATATTCAAAAGTCGAAGGGATGACAACCTTCTCCAACCCTGTGCAGTCCCGAAAGGCGCCGGCAAAAGCCCAGTAATTATACGCATACATTTCCGGTCTTGGGCATTTCAAACCTTCCGGCAAGATTAGTTCTTTCAATGACGTACATCCCGCGAACGCTTCCGGCGCCCGCTGTACACCTCTTCCGAAGGAAAGTTCTTTCATCCCCACGCACTTTGAGAATGCCCCATAACCAATATTTGTGACCGTATCTGAAATAATAACGCTTGTGATGTTACTACACTGACTGAAAGCATACTCACCAACTACAAGAACTCCATCCGGTATTTTAATCTCCCCAGAAAGTTGCCCACAACGATAAAAGGCATAGTCCCCGACATTGGTAATGCTATTCGGCATCGTCACGCTCGTCAGACCGCTACAATTGATAAACGCCCTATCTCCGATACTTGTCACACTATCAGGAATTGTCACGCTTGTGAGCCCTCTGCACCCGCCGAATGCAGCATTCCCAATTTCTGTCACGCCTTCTGGTATCGTCACGCTCGTCAGACCGCTACAACCGGAGAACGCACCCTCGCCAATACTTGTCACCGAGTTCGGTATCGTCATGCTTGTCAAGCCGCTACAACCGTAGAACGCATTACGCCCGATACTCGTCACACAGTCGGGCATCGTCACGCTCGTCAGCCCGCTACAGCCGTAGAACGTACTATTCCCGATGTTCGTTACACCGCCCGGTATCGTCACTTCCGTACATCCGTTCAGATCAACCGCCGTCAAGACACCGTTTTCAATCGTCCAGATCGGTTCGGGAGTCTCTTCTCCGTCGATATACGCAATGTTAATCCCGTTCCACATTCCAGGAATATCAACGTCCCACCCCGTCGAGCCACGTTTGACATATGCAGTGCAACCTTCACACACCTCGGAGAAAGCAGTCGTTGAAACCGCAGGAGCATTCCCTTCAAAGACCAGATTGGTCAATCCGCTACAAAAAGCAAACGCATTGTCTCCAATGTTCGCCACGCGATCAGGAATCGTTACCGCTGTTAATTTGTGACACCATTGAAAGGCATCGCTACTAATATTCGTTACCGCATAGGGAATCGTGATCGCCGGTATTTCAGAACACCCGTCAAAGGCAGCCGGTCCAATGTTCGTCACACTTGGCGGAAGGCTAATTCCTGACAGAGCGAAACAGTCGTAAAAAGCACCGCCCTCAATGCTTGTCACCCCATTCGGAATCTGGATCGACTGCAATTTGAAACAATGAGAAAAAGCTTGAATTCCGATTTCAGTAACGCCAGACGGAAGCTCTACTTCGATCATTTTTTTGCACCCGTAAAACGCCGAACGGCCGATGCTGGTTACGCTCGATGGGATTTCAATTGACTCCTTTTGGGACGGACAGCAAAGTAACTTCGTGTACGCCTTATCGTAAAGTACGCCATCGAGTGTTGCATAGATCGGGTTTCCGTCCTCAACCTCGATTTCCGTCAATTTCTCGTTTGAACCATAACCATTCTCAAAGAATGCATAGTAGGGAATGTTCGTCACGCTTGCAGGAATTATCACCGTTGTCTTCATACCGGGACACCAAATCAACCGGGTGCAATGCTTGTCATACAATACACCGTCAATCGATGTATAGCAGGGATTGTCGGGTACAACATCAATTCTCTCCAATTTTGCGCATCCCTCAAACGCATGATCCCCGATGCTGGTCACGTTAGCAGGAATCGTAATCTCCGTCAGGCTGTCACTGTAGCCGAAGGCCTTTTCGCCGATATTCGTGACTGCCGCCGGAATGTTTACACTCGTTAGTTTCCTGCAGCTGTACAACGCGAAATCATCAATATCCCTTAAACTTTCAGGGAGGATAATCGACCTAAGGTTGTAACACTCTTCAAAGGCGCTATTGCCAATACGAGCCACGCCCTCGGGGATCGTCACGGACTCAATCTGCCGACAGCTACGGAAAGCCCATTCTCCGATTTCCCTGACCGGGCAATACCCGTATACGTAACTTGGAACCACCAGGCTACCAGTCGTTGATCGGTCAACGGCCGGATAATAGTTCAAGCCCGTCGCCCTGCCCCCTCCGATGGATGCAACGCAATCCGTAAGCTTGTAGGTCCAATTCGTGCCGTCTATCGTCTCTGTCCAGATTCCGTCCGACGGTAACACGACAGGAGCACCCGCCGCAAGAAGAAGCTTCATCAGCCGTAGCATTTCTGCCTGATCGCCATAAATCGCTTCAAGGGAATCACACCCATCAAAAGCTTTAAATGCAATACTCTCTAGCGTATTCGGTAACGTAAGTTCTTTAAGTGAGATACAGTTCTGGAACGCATACTCGCCGATGTGTATCACAGAATCGCCTATCGTTACGCTCATCAGACCACTACAAGCTTTAAATGCATTATCCCCGATTTTTATGACGGAATCGGGAATTGTTATGTTTTGCAGACTACTACAAGCACCGAATGCAAAATCCCCTATGTTCGTTATTGAGTTTGGCAGCGTTACATTCGTTAAGCAACTACAGCCACAAAAGACCGACCTCTCTATGCGCGTCACTGTATCAGGGATCACTATGTCTGCTAGTCCACTACAATTGAAAAACGCATACGCCCCGATATTCGTAATTGAATCCGGGATTACCACATCCGTCAATCCGCTACAATAGTAAAACGCATAAGCACCGATGCTTGTCACGGGAAAACCACCAAGCGTAACGGGAATACTGATTGCGCCAGTTTTCGAGGTCGGGACAGCCCCATCATAAGAATTCCCGGAACCGAGCGATGCCTCGCCGTTTGAAACGGTATAGGTCCACGTAATACCGTTGACCGTCTCCGTCAATGCATTTGCGGAGGTAACCGTAAATGCGAAAATGGTTACGGTCACAAACTTGATTAAGCTCTTTTTCATTTTGCGTACTCCTTTTTGTTCGTTTGCCGAAATCGAAAAATAACCTACTTCCCGAAGATGTCGTAGATGTGTTTGCAGGAATCCCACGACTCGCGGGCTTTCGTGCCGCTTCTGGGCGGGTTGGACGGGCTGAACGTGTCGCCCGTCTCCTTCAAGTACTGCTGTCTGGCGTAGGCTCGCGCCTGCCCGGCGTTGATCCGTGCTTGCGTGTCAAGCGTCCGAAGTTCGGCATCCATACGTTGTATGAGCCGATTGTAATGAGCCTTGAGTTCGTTGAGATTTCGCATCGACTGCGCGTACGGCATCTCCATCACATAGTCCAGCACGCCGCCGCCCCCGATCAGATCCTTTACGCTGAATTTGGACGGAAGGTCGTCGCTACGCATCTTGGCGAGCAGCTGCACCGCCCTCGCCTCACACCCCCCGCCGAGCTGTGAACCATATCTCAAGATATGGATCGTTTTTTCAAGCGTCGATTTCGCCATCGCCGGATTATCGTCATTCCAGTACAACATGGACAAGCAAAGCATATCTGACGCCCGGTTGAAATCCGGTCCACCCGAAGAATTCACAAGGTCCCGCCCGGCGCAGACGGCGGCATACCACCTCCCCTGCCTGATGGCGTCATCACGCTTGTCCGCCTGGGAAAACGTCTCGTTGAAATTCATACCGCCGCCGAGTGAGCTCAAGAAACCGTCCATCTCGGCGACTCCCGCCTTTGCAAGCGAAACAGCAAACATCACGGTTGAAACCGCAGACACCGCCATCCTTCGTACACGTTTCATCCACGTCATCCTTCGACACGTTCCCCTTTTCATCACACCGAAGGAAGCGGGGAAACATGACACCTCCTCCGATGTATCGGGTAAGGTGCGTAGGATGAACCTCCAAAGACACGATCGAAGGAGGCGAGACTGCACGTGACAAGGCAGTGTCTCCTCTTTGCGTCTTTGGATCGGTTTTTAAGTTTCCTACGCTTTTACCCGATACAACCCAGAAACAGTATGAAACCGCGAGAAACGCGATTCCGCCCCGTCTGGGAAAACTGGCATTCGGCATGGCTTCCGCCGCCGAACGAGGTAAACAATAGCCGAAAACGGGGCACAGGGCAAGGAGAAAATGAAAAAAATGAAGAATGAAGAATGGTCGGGAGGGGCGCGACGAGGCGCGCCCCTCCCGTTCTTTCCTCCGCGTCTCTGTACCTCCGCGTGAGATAAAAACGACAACAAGGACAACAAGGGACAACAAAAAGATGTCTTCGGTTAACAAACGAACCACAGACCAACACGGACGCGCCGCGCTTACGCTTGCGCACTTCAAGACCAAGGCGAGCGTTCGCGATGCCTGTCCGTGTACGTCCGTTTGTTTTAGCCACAAAGAGCACAAAGGGCACAAAGGTATGGGGCGTCGCGCCCTGCGCCTCCGCGTGAGATAAAAAACGGGCTTTGTCGCGTCCGTTCCCGCACGGCGCGTGGGGACATGCGCCCGCCCGCACGACAGGCGACATCCGACAGCCGGCACTCGGTCGCGACGGGGCGCGCCCCTCCCGACCTTTCCTTCGCGTCTCTGTGACTCCGCGTGAGATCCCAAACGAGGAATCCGGAATCACTGCTTCCCCAACTATCTACCTTCCACGAAGTGCGCTTCGCGCATCTGCATTTCTATGCGGGATTGCTGAAACATCCGCCTCTTTTGCATACGATACCCCGCAGGTTCAAAACATATGTTTTTTTGTTCATCAAAACCAAGGAATCCGCCTGCCCGATGTCACGACTCGTCAGGCGCAACGTCTTCAATACAAAGAACACAAAGGGGCGGAATAATCCTTGTGATCTTTGTAGCCCTTGCGGCAAAGCCTTGATGTTCACGCCGTCTCCGGTCGCGACGGGGCGCTACTCTCCCGTTGTGTCGCGGTCGTTCCCGTTCTATAAGCGGTCGCGCGGCAGCGCGATCCTCTCCCCAAAGTGCCGATCCGTCACGCGATCACGCATCGACGAAGAGATCGGTGCTCGCGAAGAACGGATCGGTCGTGCAACGGATGCCGATACGGCGGAGTCCGGCGGCATCTCCCGGGGTGACCATGTGCGTCATGTGCATTTCGCAATCGCGCAAGTCCAGCAGCTTCTCCGTCGCGATCTGCGCGGCGGGATTGGAAGGGCAGCTGATCGCCAATCCGATCAACGCCTCGTCCAGATTGAGGCTCGTGTTCTTGCTCTTCAGGAGGTCATGCTTCATGTGGATGATCGACTGCACGTACTGCGGCGAGATCAAATGGAGCGGATCGGGAATTCCCGCCAGCTTTTTGATCGCGTTCAACACGACAGCCGCCGCCGCATGAAGCTCGTTGGAGTTTTTGCCGATCACAACCCGACCGTCCTTCAGCTGCAAAGCCGCTCCGACATACGTGCCGTTGTGCCCTTTTCCGCACTCTTTCGCAGCCTTGCCCGCCTCACGGGCGGGCTTGACGATCAGGCGATCTTCCGGAACGAGCTTCAGTTTTTTCATCAGTTCGTCCACCCGATCCAGCGCGGACTGTTCCCCCTGTCCCAGAGTGTATTCGCAGAGATGCCGGAAATAACGACGGATCACCTCCTGTCGCGACGCTTCGCAGACAACCGCATCATCGACAATTCCGCAACTGATTTTGTTTACGCCCATGTCCGTCGGGGACTTGTAAGGGCAGGCGTCATTCGTCATCTTCTCCCAAATCGCACGAAGCAACGGGAATGCCGCGACATCGCGGTTATAGTTGATCGCCTCCAGATTGTACGCCTGCAGATGATAGGGGTCAACCTCGTTGAAATCCTTCAGGTCGGCAGTTGCCGCCTCATACGCGATGTTGACGGGATGGTCAAGCGGCAGATCCCACACGGGAAAGGTCTCGAACTTCGCGTATCCCGCCATGCGTCCCTGCTTGTGCTCGTGATACAGTTGGGTCAGGCAGGTGGCGAGCTTCCCGCTGCCGGGACCGGGGGCAGTGACCACGACGATCGGCCGCTCGGTCGGGACGAACTCGTTCGCGCCGTACCCCTTCTCGCTCACGATCGTATCGACATCGGTCGGATACCCCTGCGTCACATAGTGGTAGTGGACGGAAATGCCGCGATGCTCCAAACGCGCGCGGAACTGCTGCGCGGGCTTCTGTCCGCTGTACCGCGTAATGACAACCGCCCGGACAAGCAAACCGAGATTCCGCAACCCGTCGATCAACCGCAGGGTATCGCTCTCGTAGGAAATGCCGAAATCCGCCCGCATCTTTTTCCGTTCGATATCCCCCGCATAGATACACAGGATAATCTCCGCCTTGTCCTTCAGCTTCTGAAGAAGCCTCAGCTTCACATTGGGATCGTAACCGGGGAGAATGCGCGCCGCGTGCAAATCCTGCATCAGCTTGCCGCCAAACTCCAGATAGAGCTTATTCCCGTTCTTTTCCGCACGACGCAGGATCTCCTCCGTCTGCTCCGACAAATACTTCTCGTTGTCAAATCCGATCTGCTGCATAGCCTTCCACGCTTTCCTTGAACAAAAACATTTTTGAGTTTTTCCGAGACAAAGTCAAGGTCGCGTTCCAGAAATTTCAGGTGGAGAGTCGCAAATCGTGTAACCGGAATGGGCAATCGCGGTCGCGACGGGACGCGCACACGACGGTCGCGACGAGACGCGACCATTCTTGCATAAGGCAAAAGACAAGCGACGTGCGACACGCGACATGCGCAACAACATTCCGACACGCACCTGTCGGGTGTCTCATTTTCCCCGCTGGCGGTGTCAGCCGATGAGAAAGGCACTCTTTTAAAAAGAACAACAACTGGAACAACGGAAAGACAACTTGCTGGCGGTCGTCGCGCAACCACGCGACGTTTCCCATCCGGCTCGCGGTTGCGAGCCGTCCATTCTTGAGTTTCAAGTTATCCCTGTTGTTTCCTAGCCTATACGTTGGCGGGAAAGTCCACCGCCCTCGCTCGCTCGAAAATGGAAATGAGGATAAGTTCCTATCCTTCAACCACCACCTAACCTTAATAGTCAGTCAACTTATAGGCAAGTTCTGCTTGAAGGGGGGGGAGGGGTGTGGTACACTAGTTTTCGTTTTAAGGTTAAGGATTGGGAGAACCATGAAAAAAATTGTCGTACTTGCTTTGTCCTCTGTTCTGTTTGTCTCCGCCGCGGCGTTTGCCGCACCGGCGAAAGCGAAGGCCCCTGCCAAAAAACCGGCGGCCGCGCAAAAGGCAACGAAACCTGCGCCGAAGAAAGCGGCGCCTGCGAAGAAGACCTCGAACCGTCGCGCAGACTGTATTGCGAAATACCCGTATGTCGGCGCGATTGCGCTGGACGCTGCGGACGGCCGCGTGTTGTTTGAGGACAAGGCGGACGTGCCGGGTTATCCCGCCAGCACATTGAAGCTGATGACGCTCCTGGTCGTGCAGAAAAAGATTGAGTCAGGGGCTGTCAATCTGAGCGACCAGTGCAAGGTTTCCGTCCGTGCCTATCGTCAGGGCGGTTCCCAGTGTTACTTGGATCCCAAGGAAACCTTCCCCGTGGAGGAACTTCTGTATGCGCTGATGGTGAAGAGCGCGAATGACGCGGCCGTCTGCCTTGCCGAGCATGTGGCCGGATCGTGCGAGGAGTTCGTCGCCATGATGAACAAGGAGGCCGAGTTGCTGGGAATGACGAACACCCGGTTCTCCTCCGTCAACGGACTGCCGCCCGATTTGGCGAAGGGGGAAAAGCAGGACGTGACGACCGCGCGCGATATGGGGAAGCTCTGCGTGGAACTCTGCCGCCATCCCGACATCTTCAAGTACACCGGGTGCGCCGTGCGCGGATTCCGCGAGAAGGGATCGAAAGCGTACATCGAGATGCGTACGCACAACACCTTCCTGAAAGAGGGAATGCCGGGGTGCGACGGTTTCAAAACCGGTTATACGGCGACTGCCGGTTATTCCATCTGCGTGACCGTGAAACGCGGTGACCGCCGTGTGATCGTGGTTGTGCTGGGAAGCTGGACGAACAACATCTATGGATCGGTCATGGACGGCATCAAGGTCCGCGACACCGCCGCGCGCGAAATCATCAACAAGGCATTCGCGACGGAATAATCCGAAAGACGGAAGGGCGGCGGCTCCGCTGACTGGGAAGTGGTGGCTTCGCCGCCCCTTATCTGCATCTCAGCTTTTCAGCTTCTCAGCCTCCCCGCTTCCCCGCTGGTGACCCCAACAAACGGCAGACGCCATCGCCGTAACCGGCCGCGACGGAGCGCGACAAGGCAACTAAAGAAGCGACCGTCGGCAAAAGCGACATTCAACGGCCGACGTTCGACAACCCGGCGACAACCGACGGCCGAAATGTCGCAAGTCGTCCCGGTTGTCGGCCGTCGAATGTCGAATGTCGCCCCACCCCAGTTGACTGCGCAGTGCATCGTTGACACCGCCGCTGGATTATGGGAGAATGGAGGTGATGTTTGCAACAACAAATCAAGTCGAAGGCGTCCCCTTCCTTTGGATGCCCGGCGGAACGCGAAGAAGTCATTGCCATGATTGATCTATCGACAAAACGTTTTCTCTGCCCTGCGATCAGCAAGGAGGGTATCCCCTTTGTGATCGCCGGATTCATCTTCACCCTGCTCCTGTGTACGGGATTCGCTTTCCTCCATCGATGGCTCGCCTGGTACGGTGTGGTCTGCGCGGCGATTCTGGGACTGGGGCTGACCTACGCGATCTACCTTTTTTTCCGCGATCCGGAACGTGTTTCCCCCGATGACCCCGCACTGGTTCTCTCCCCGGCGGATGGTTTTGTCTCCCTGATCCAGGAAGTTCCCCTTCCCAAGGAATTCGGGACGGAGTTCGGAACGGAGCCGGTTTGGCGCGTGAGCGTGTTTATGTCCGTTCTGAATGTACACGTCAACCGGATGCCGGTGGGCGGCACGATTGTCAAGGATGTGTATGTGCCGGGCGCGTTCATCAACGCCTCGTTGGACAAGGCGAGCGAAAAGAACGAACGGCACCTGTACCTTGTCAAAACGGATCAGGGGCGGCAGGTCGCCTTTGTGCAGATCGCGGGGCTGATCGCCCGACGGATTGTCAGCCGTGTCCGCGAAGGACAAAAGCTCCAGCGCGGTGAACGGTTCGGATTGATCCGATTTGGAAGCCGACTGGACATTTATCTGCCGAAGGGTGTCCTTCCAAGCGTGAAACTCGGGCAGATGATGGTTGCGGGAGAAACCCCACTTGCGAGGTTGTAATGTCGAAATTCAGATTGCGCGGAAAAAAACAGAAGAAGGATAACAAGCGGGAGATTCCCATTCAGAGAATCATTCCCAATATGCTGACCTTTATGGCGGCAGCGTTCGGGATCACCTCGATCCGTTACAGTTGCGCGGGCGAATGGAAACGTGCCGCGGTTTACATCCTGATTTCGTGCTTTCTGGACGGAATCGATGGCCGTGTTGCTCGTCTGCTTCGCGCCACCTCCAAACTCGGCGCGGAACTGGACTCGCTCTCCGACTTCGTCAGTTTCGGAGTCGCTCCCGCGATGCTCCTCTACTTCTGGATCATGCAGACCGTCGTTCCTGGCAGCGCCTACCACGCCTATCGCGGCATCTTCTGGGGACTCGCCCTCTTCTATGCGCTCTGCTGCGGATTCCGCCTCGCAAGGTTCAATATCATGATTGAGGATGGACCGACGCAACCGTACTGGAAACATTTCTTCCTCGGTCTTCCCGCCCCCGGAGGCGCGGGGCTTGTCATGCTTCCGCTCGTCATCTATTTCATTACCGATGCCGCGATCTGCCTCTCCCCCGTTCTCTGCTCCCTCTCGCTGCTGATCTGCGGAATTCTTCTGGCGGGACGGATTCCGACGCTCTCTGCCAAGCATCTGCGCGTTCCGCGCGTGTGGATGTTCCCGTTCATCCTGCTCGTCATCTTTATCGTTTGTGTCTTCGTCGCGCGTCCGTGGATCGCGCTGGCGATCATTGGAACGATCTATTACCTGTCCATCCCGATTTGCGGCTATCTCTTCTTACGCATGAAGCGCCGCTATGAAAACTCGCTTGGCAACTCTCTGCCCAGAGAAAGAACGCGACAAGGAGACTAGTTATGGTTACAAAACGGAAGCAGCTTTCACGATATGCGGCAGGTCTCGCCCTGTTTTTCGCTTGCATCGGCTCCATGCAGCTTTCTGCGCAAGATCCCGTTCCAGTCGCAGTCACGGAAGAGATCGAGCTCTTCAATGGAAAGGATCTGACGAACTGGTACCGTTTCATCAAGGGACGCGGCAAGGAGAACGACCCAAAGCATGTCTTTTCCGTCGTCAACGGCGTTCTTCGCGTTTCAGGCGAAGAAATGGGGTGCATCACGACGGAAAAAGCCTACCGTGATTACCACCTGACCGTCGAGTACCGCTGGACGGGGCGGAGTTATGGGAGCAAGAAAAAGTGCGCACCGGACAGCGGCATCCTCTTCCATTCCATCGGCAAGGACGGCGGTTTCGGCGACACCTGGATGCTATCCCACGAGTACAACCTGATTCTCGGAGCCTCCGGCGATTTCTGGACGGTCGGGACGAAGGAACGGCCTGACATCTTTCTCGAAGCGACCGTTGGCGAAGAACGGTTGGGTGGAAAATATTACATCTACAGTCCGACGGGAAAGACCGTTCGGTTGACAGGAAACGACCGCGTATGCCGAATGGACATAGCGCGTGATTGGGCGGACGCACCGACCGTTCGTCCTGCAGATAACGAAAAGCCCCTCGGCGAATGGAATACGGCGGAACTGATTTGCGAGGGAGATCGCGTCACCTGTCTCTTCAACGGCAAGGTGGTCAACCGCGCACGCGTCCAACCATCCGCTGGAAAAATCCAGTTGCAGTCGGAACTCTGCGGCATCGAATTCCGCCGCATCACCCTCTCTCCGCTTAAAAAAAAACTGAACTGAACGTCAACTCGCTCGGGATGCGACTGATCCCGATTCCGCTCGGCACTTCGCTTTTCGGTGGACTGGGACGGGATATTCATTTCGACGAGGTGCCGCCGCAAACAATCCGTGTCTCTCATTCGTTTCGTGTCTCCGAAACGGAAGTGACCAACGAACAGTTCGAGAAGTTCCGTCCCGAACACCGCTCACTTCGCGGGAAGAACGGGTTTTCGAAAGAGAACGACGAGGCGGTTATCTACGTCAGTTGGCATGACGCCGTCGCCTTCTGCGCGTGGCTTTCCCAACGCGAAGGTCGCACCTACCGCCTGCCGACGGAAGAGGAGTGGGAGTATGCCTGTCGCGCCGGGTCGGTGACGGATTTCGCCATCGACCGCAATGCGCTCAAGAAGAATCAAAAACTGGAGTGGACACCGGTCTCCGTTTCCCTCCGCGTGAAGGAGACGCCTCCGAACGCCTGGGGGCTTTACGACATGCACGGGAATGTGGAAGAATGGTGCGCGGACTGGTACGGAGCCTATCCCGTCCCCATCCCCGAACGGTACGACGGTCCCGAAACGGGATATGCGCGGATCGTACGAGGCGGCAGCCACAACACGCAGCTTGAATTCCTGAGATCTTCCAACCGAAGCGCGCTGCTGCCGGAGGACAAAACTCTCTTCACGGGATTCCGCATCGTGGAAGATCTGTCGGGGCATCCCCTCGCCGCTTCGGTTCCACAAACCCCAGGGACAGATACGCAGTCGCTCTCCCCTCCCCCCACTTCTTCCGCCATCCCGCTTCCTTCCGCCTCGGAGGCACCTCCAACCTTCGCCGAACCGATTCCGTTCGTGCGGTTGGATAACCAACGCGCCACCCCTTTCTTCTATCGGCACAACCATTGTCCGGCACTGACCTGGTTACCGAACGGTGACCTTCTGGCAATCTGGTTTTCCTGCGAGAAGGAAACCGGACGCGAAATGGTCATCCTCTCCAGCCGTCTCGCCCGTTCCCAAGGAGCCACCGAATGGTCCACGCCCGAACTTTTCTTCCAGGTCGCGGATCGGAACCTGACGGGATCTTCGCTCTTCTACGACGAACAGGAAAACAAACTCTGGCACCTGAACGGGATGGAGGCGGCGGGGAGTTGGCAGAACCTCGCCCTCATTGGCAGATTCAGCCTGGACTCCGGACGCACCTGGTCGGCACCGCGTATTCTCGATGCCGAACACGCGATGGGAAACCAAGTGATCGCCAGCATGTTCAAACTGCGGAACGGCACGCTCGTCCAAGCGTGCGACGCCACGCCCGCCGGCAACGGCGGCAGCATCCTCCACCTCTCGAAAGATCGCGGGAAAAGCTGGTTCCGCGCCGCCGGGAAAATCGCGGGTATCCATGCGGGCGTCGTCGAACTGAAAAACGGTGACCTCCTCGCCTTCGGGCGGGGGGACGATGTGACGAAAGGCGAAAAGGCTTGGATGCCCATGAGCCTCTCGAAAGACTGCGGTGCCTCGTGGACCGTCTCCGCCTCTCCTTTCCCGACCATCTCCTCCTGCCAGCGGTTGCAGATTCGCCGCTTGCGCGAAGGGCCGATCCTCTTCCTCTCCTTCACCGACAATGGCAAAGGCAAGGGACTGGAGTTCGTCTCGCTGCGCGGGAAGAAAATCACCGGGCACGGGCTCTTTGCCGCGTTGTCATTCGACGAGGGCAGAACATGGCCGGTCGCGCGGTTGCTTACGGACGGGAAAGAGCGTTATCTTCTCGGCGGCGCCAACAGCACCGGCTTTTTCCGGATGGATGCCGAACACGCGGAACCGCGTGGTTACCTGGCGCTCACGCAATCCCCCGACAACTGGATTCACTTGGTGAGCAGCGGCATCTACTACCGGTTCAATCTCGCATGGCTGCTGGATGAGGGATGGTCATCCCCTTCCTTCCCGACCTCGCTGAATCTTCCGTGCAAGGATCTCTCGAACCAATTGAAACAGGCGGTTCGGATTCCGGCGGGAACATCCAAAATGAATCTCGCTCCACGGCTCCTCTGGGAACGGGAATCCCCGAACACCGTCTATCTCGGAGCGATCGCGGACGACACGACAACCGTCGCGGCGGGTCAAAAAACCATGTACTCCACCATGACCAGACTGTCGCTCCCGAACTGGGAGGTTGCAGGCCGTTATGTCGTCGGCAACAGCCGTATGGAAACGGGCGCATTCGTATTCCCGGAAGGTTGCGTCGCCGGAAACATTCCGGTCAACCGGCATGAATCCATCCGAAACATCTTCCACATCAACCACGCGTTCCACTACCGCGAATGGGACAAGGCATCACAACGTTTCGCGCCCGAAGTCACACCGATTGATTTGCTTGACAGTACCAACCGCTATCCGCTCAGCACACTTGGCGTCACGCGACTCTTGTCCCGGCGAAAACAAAAGGCAACCTTCTCCAATCTCTGGTTCTCGTTTGAACCGGTCCGGCACCAAGGGAAACTGTGGGGGTACATTTGCGGGAATCCCGGCGACACATTCGACGGTTGCCTCGTTTCCTCCGGCAACGACGGCGCGGCCTGGCGTGTCGAATCGATCCCGTCGTTCGGCTGCGGCAGTGCCTACGCGGGACGAGTCATGCAACGCGGCGGCAGGTTCTACCTCGCATTGCGGACAACGAAGGGAATCCGGCTCGCCAGCTATGACCCGGTGTTCAAAACATGGCGAAATGGTATTCTTGTGGAAGGAAGTTGTGCGTCCCCTGCTCTCTTCCCCTACCAAGGTCGCATCTACGTGGTCTGCAACATCCAAGACAGGCGGCACCTGAAGTTTTTTGAATTCGTGTCCGAAACGGACATCCGTCCCGCATACGAACTCACGTCACACGAAGAACTCAGAAGCTTCACCTTCACCCCCATCGGCGAAGACCTCTACTTCGCCTACTCCATCCAGAAGCAACAGGCAACAGGGAAGGCAGCCACAGAAATCTGTATTCTCCGACTGGACTTGACCCGCTGATCCGGAGTTCCGCGCTCCGGAACGTAAATTCCTCTGTTGAACAAAAAACCACGGAAGACACGGAATAAGTCGAATCGCTAGTAACCCGCCTCCCGCTCTTCGCGCGGGAATATGGTTATCTTTTGTCTCGCTGAGACATGGGGACGCGCCCCGTCGCGTCCGCGTGAACAAGAACGACCGCTTCCCCTAGAAGCCAATAGCCAACCGCCAATAGCCAACAGCTAAAAACAAACGCCGGAACCAGCAAGCGGTTCCAGCGTTTTCAACTGGTGGGCCCTGCAGGACTCGGACCTGCGACCTAGAGATTATGAGACTCCAGCTCTGACCAACTGAGCTAAGGGCCCGCAAAAGAAAGGACTAGTATATCATGGACTCAACCGATTGGAAAGCTGAAAATTGAGGTGCCGACCGGTCTCTCGTCCCCTGTCCCACGTCAATGGCAATCGACAAACCAGTCGCCTACGTTCACGCGAGAATGCACAGAGGCGCTACGAGCCAGCCGAGAAGCCGTATGTCGCGTATCGCATCTCCGCAATGCATATCCGGCTTACCCAGCTGAACCTAGATTCCTCGTTTGGGTTCTCACGCAGAGCCGCTGAGGCCGCAGAGTACGCAGAGTAATTGCCGAAAACAGAGGCTTTTCGATCCCCCCACGTAGCTTACGACAGAAAACGGATTCACCCAAATGGTGAAAGTCAGAAAAAATCAAAAGTTCCATGATTCACCACGGAACACACGGAATTCACGGAATCGCCGTTCCAAGAAACGGATGATTTTCTGTGTATTCCGCGTGTTCCGTGGTTTTCAAAGTGTCCAACAGCGGAATTTAGGCGTAACACACCCAGCACGCCCTTTCGGGCTTTTCTAGAAATTCTGAGTTCTGAGCGAAAGGGGAACGGTACAAACCCTGATCGCGTAAATCCCTTCTATCGCGTCTGTCCCTTTACGCCTTGCCTATCAGTTCCGACTTGCCCCGCCGTCATCAACATCATTCCCATGCGGCACGGCCAGACCACTGCCTCACCTTGTTTTTTCCTTTGCACCGGGGCTATTTTATGGGATAATTTTCCCGTTGTTTAACAAAGGAGCTTGTATGAATCTTTCACGTCGTTCATTTTTGGGAGGCGTCGCCGCGACTGCCTCTTTGCCGTTCGTTTCTTTCGGTGCCGAGCTTCCGAAAGCGAAAGTCGCCGTGCAGTTGTATTCTGTTCGGGACCTGATCAAAAAAGAAGGTCTGGAAAAAGTCTTGAAAGAGGTCAAGGCCATCGGATATGCGGGCGTCGAGTTCGCCGGATACTGGGGCAAGGATGCCAAGACGATGAAGTCGCTGTTGGACGACAACGGTCTCGTCGCCTGCGGTACGCACATCGGCAGACTGGAACTGGGCCCCGACAAGATCCAGAAAACGATGGAATACAACCTGGCAATCGGCAACACCCATTTGGTCTGTCCCGGCGGTGGAATGCAGCCCGGAAAGGACTATACGGGAACCCGCGAGGATTGGTGGAAGAAGATGGCCGAGTTTTATTCGGTCGCCGCCGAGACGGCGAAAAAGAGCGGTTGCACGGTCGGCTACCACAATCACCAGTGGGAGTTCAAGGAGAAAGTGGGGCAGATGACCATGTGGGAATACTTCTTCTCCAATACGCCGGCTGGCGTTTGCATGCAACTGGACGTCGGCTGGTCCGTGACGGCTGGAACCGATCCTTGCTCCTGGTTCAAGCGGTTCCCCCGCCGGTCTCCCTCGCTGCACGCGAAGGAAGTGTTTGCACGCGGCGCACCCGGAATCGTCGGACAGCCCGGCAAGTTGCCTGACGGCACGCCCCGCAAAGGTGTGGACTGGGACAAACTTTTCGTGACGACCGATCTGGATGGCGTGAAATGGTATGTCGTGGAGTGCGAGACCAATCCCGCCTCCTTGCTATCCATCACGGAAAGCTTCGCCTTCCTGCATCAGAAAGGCCGTTGCTAGATTTTTAGCGTTAGCCGGTAGCTGCTAGCTGGCAGCTATCGGCTGATAGGTAGAGGCGCTACGCGCCAGCTTGAAAAGGCTGAAAAGAAGGTTAGGCGACAATCGCGAGTCGGAAAGTCGTCATGCATTTCATGTTGTCCCCTCCCTTCGGAGAAGCGATACTCTTGTCGCTTTTTGGCGGCTCGTCAATTTAACCATTTAACCTAATCTCGTTTGGGTTCTCACGCAGAGCCGCAGAGTACGCAGAGAAAGTGCCGAAAACAGAGGCTTTTCAATTCCCCGCACACACAGAAAACGGATTCACCCAAATGGTGAAAGTCCGTCTTGTTCTGGAGAGCCGTTCTTCTTCCTGGTTCCGCCTGTTTTCTTTATGACCTTTGCGTTCTTTGTGGCTGAAACCGAATTTCACCAGAGGATTCTAGTGTGGTTTAATCGCCTCCTTCGGAGGCTTTCAATCGACCATTCTCCCTTCGGGGAAGCGACACTCTTGTCGCTTGTCGGCGGCGCGTCTATGTAACCATGTA
>JAFSTA010000103.1 GCA_017450695.1 Kiritimatiellia bacterium
AAATCGCCCCCTCCGCACGAGGCGAAGACCTGCGCGTAGATGTTGCACCCCGCCGCGAGAAGCCCGTGTCGGCGAAGTTTGGCGGCAGCCTGCGCGGTGTAGGCGGCAAGGGACTCCGCAAGTGCCTCCGCCGTCGTGGCCGGTTCGCCGAAAGAGCGGGAACAGGAGATCGAATCGGGATCGGCGTCGTAGTCCCGCTCAACGTGGCACGGGATGCCGCGCAGCTCCATCGCCGTGCGCAGGAGCGTCACGCCGCCGATGGAGCGGAGCGTGTCGTCCGGGGCGTCGCGGAGGTGCTGGGCGGTAAGGATGCGCGCGGCGCGGAGCTTGGGCGGCAGACGCCGCCCCACGCCCCATACCTCCTGCACGGGCAGGGCGGCGAGGATTTCCGTCGGATCGTCCGGCATGAGGAACACGCCGTCGGGCTTCTTCTTGCCGATGTGGTTCGCGATCTTGGCGAGGGTCTTTGTGGGCGCGAAGCCGACGCCACACGGTATGCCGACCCAGCGGAGTATCTTGCTTCTGAGCCTTCGGCCATAAGCAAGATACGGGGAATGGGGAACGGGGAACGGGGAATGGGATGTTGGGGAATGGGTAATGGGGAATGGGGAACGGGTGGGCGCGAAGTCTTCATCGCCGTTCCCCGTTACCAGTTCCCCGTTCCCTCGTTCCGCCAAATTTGGCGGAACGATGAACGCCTCGTCGATGGAATACTGCTCCACGTCAACCGCCTCTTCGCGCAGCACGGAGATGATCCGCCGCGACATATCGCCGTACAGCTCGTAGTTGGACGAGCGGAAGCACAGCTCGCCGGCGGCCTCGCGGTCTTTCAGCTGGAAGTAGGGCGTACCCATCGGGATACCGAGCGCCTTGAACTCGTTTGAGCGGGAGACGCAGCATCCGTCGTTGTTCGAGAGGACTGTCACGGGCCGGCCCACGAGGCGGCGGTCGAACACGCGCTCGCAGGACACGAAGAAATTGTTTCCGTCCACAAGCCCGATCATAGTGAGAGGGGAACGGGGAATAGGGAACGGGGAACGGAGGATGGGGAACGGTTAAACACGAAGTTTCCTCACCATGGAAAAGAGCATCTTGCTGATGCGCGTAATCAATGTTTGGTTTCCTCTGGGATTGCTATGTACTTGAAGCGTTCTGCAAGTTCCAGTTGCGTTTGGACTTCAAAAAGCGAACCCCTCGCAATTGAGAGGAACCTTGCATATTCAGTTTTCGAGTCACGCCCGTTCCCCTCGGCAATATTCGATGGAATTGATACTACGGCACGTCGCAATTGGTCGCAGAGTGCGAAGCGTTCCTCTGCGGGGAAAGATCGTATCAAGGCATAGACCTTTTCACACAACGACATGGACATTTGCCAGACGTCAAGTTCTCTGTAATCGTTAACCATTTCGGTTTCCTTTCTTGAATTGATGGATGCACGCCGTCACTTTGCCGAAGTAGTCCAGCTCCTGACCGGGCTTCAGCACAATGTCAGGGTACTTTGGATTCGCCGCGACCAACCTAATCTCCCCACCATTCCCCGTTCCCCAAACGAAGCGTCTTCACGGTGAAGTCGCCATCGACACTGGCGATGATCACGTCGCCGTCGGCGGGGCGGAGGGAGCGGTCGACCACCAGCAGGTCGCCGTCGCTGATCCCCGCGCCGACCATCGAGTCGCCCTCGACACGCACGAAGTACGTGGCGGCCGGACGCCTCACCAGAAGTTCATTCAGGTCAAGCGGTGGCTCCAGGTACTGTTCGGCCGGCGACGGAAACCCCGCCACCACCGATCCCGATACTTTTGCCTTTGCGCTCATAGTTGATGCCGGATATTTTACCATATTTGGCGATCTCAAAGCGATGACGAATCGCGCCTTTCAAAAAATCAAAATACCCCTTGTGGCGGAAAAGGCAATATGATATAATGTGCGCCGTCAACCCAAACAAGGCAAATCCATGAAGGCGCAGACACAAGAAGACGTAGCGAAGATTGAGGCGTACCGCAAGACGCTCGGCAAGTACCCGAAGCCGAGCGTCACGGCGGACATCGTCGCCGTGCGTCCAGCCTACAGCGAACTTGGAGAAGGGCAATGGCGTGAGAACCCGGAGTTCGCCCTTGAGGTACTGTTCATCAAGCGCGGGCAATGGCCGTTTGAGGGATGCTGGGCGTTGCCGGGCGGATTCATCCGTCCGACGGAAACCGTGGACGAGGGTGCGAGGCGCGAGCTTCGCGAGGAGACCGCGCTTGAGGCCGACCGCCTCATTCCCGTCGGCGTGTTCTCGAAGCCGGACCGAGACATGAGGGCGTGGATCATTTCAAACGCTTTCGTGTCCGTCCACAAGCGCGGGCAGGGCTGCCACGTCAAGGGCGGCGACGATGCGGCGGTGGCCAGGTGGCTTCTCCTCAAGTCGCCCACCATCGGGCATGGACGTTTCTATCTCCCGTTCTATGAGGATGGAAAGCTGGCGTTCTGCCTGACCGGTACCTATCGCGAGGAGGATCTCGGTGGCGGCACGGTCTTGTCGGTCGAGGACAATCCGCTGGCGTTCGACCATGCGGAGATCATCGCGCAGGCTTTTCTGCGGATGCTGTCGTTCGACACGAAGAAGCTCGTGTTCTTCTTCCTGCCGGAGAAGTTCACGCTTTCCAATTACATTGACATTTACCAGTACCTTACGCGCTACTCCGTCAGCTCGGCCAACATCCCGAGTTTCCGCCGTCAGCTCACGACGACGAAGGAGCCGCTTCTGGAAGTGTGCGAGGGCGAGTGGGAAGATCTCGGAGGTCGCGCCCACGCCCCCGCAAAGTTGTACAGGAGGAGAAGGTAGGGCGAACACTCCGGGTTCGCCGCAATCACATGACGGCGCGGCCGGAGTCCGCGCCCTACCTCACGTGGCCATACGCGCCCTACCTCATGTGGCCATAAAGGTAACATGAAAGGAAAAAAGAGAATGACCTACCATCATCATCCATACGATCCGGCGATAGCCGAAAGAAAACAGAAGAACCGCGACATTTTCGCGGAGACGATGCGCATCTGCCGCAGGTGCGGATACGTCACCCCTTTGGGTACTGAAGTTCGACTCCCCAGCACGGATGACGTGTTGAAGGCGAGCGTGTTCTACCAGAATCCGCCGCGGGTGGATTCAGTTGCGGCGGCAGAAACGAGCGTGTGCGACGCGGTGAACGACGACTGCATCGAAGTCGCGCGCAAGCTCGTCGAGGAAGGCTATCGGCCGATCATGCTGAACATGGCAAACCGGCACACGCCCGGCGGCGGCGTCATCAACGGGGCGCGGGCGCAGGAGGAGTCTCTCTTCCGCCAGAGCAACCTCTGCGTCTCGCTCTACCAGTTCGACGACTACCATGCGGGGCTTCTCGGTCTGCCGCTCGGCGACGGACGCTATCCGATGGATCGGAATACGGGCGGCATCTACTCCGGCCGCGTCACGTTCTTCCGCACCAGTTCACGCAAAGGCGATGCGCTTGTCGAGACGCCATTTGAGTGCGCGGTCGTTTCGGTCGCGGCCATTAACCGCCCCGACCTCACTTCTGACGGGCGTCTCGTCGATTGGGCGGTCGTGGCCACGAAGAAGAAGATTCGCACCATGCTTCGCATCGGGCTGTTGCACGGCCACGACGCCATCGTGTTGGGTGCATGGGGCTGCGGCGCGTTTTGCAATCCTCCGGAACACATGGCGCGGCTGTTTCACGAAGTTCTGCGCGAGACGGAGTTCGCCGGGAAGTACCGCGTCGTACGCTTCGCTGTCATCGAAGACCACAACTCCCGCCATTCGAACTTCGCGCCGTTCGACAGGGAATTCAATCGCGGTCCGGCCGCGCCGAACAACTGAAAGGAGAAAACAAATGGACCGAAACAAGGCAAAGGGAATGTTGTGGGGACTTATCGTAGGAGACGCCTTCGGGAGCCCCATCCAGTTCAGCGGCAGGGACAGCCATCCGTGGATCACGGAGATGGTGGCGTGTCCCGTTTTTAACCTCCCGCCCGGTTACTGGACGGACGACGGGTCGATGGCGATGTGCATCATGGATTCGTTCGTCCGTAAGGGCGGGTACGACCTGAAGGACATCGCCGGGACATTCCTGAAGTGGCTGAATGAGGGTTATCTCTCATCGATTGAGGGGCATTCCTTCGACGTGGGCTGCGCGACCTACGACTCTCTGGCTGCGTTTGCCCGCACCGGTTCGCTCGTGAACGGACACGAGGAATCGCAGGGAAACGGCTCGGTCATGCGTTTCGCGCCGAGCTACCTCATCGCCCGCGCGCTCGGCCGCCCGGAGATCATCCACGAGGTGAGCGACGTGACGCATGCGTCGGCGACGGTGCGCGAGGTCTGCGACAGGTTCGCCGCAGTCCTGGATGAACACCTCGCCGACACGCGCACGAAGAAGGGGCCTGGCGCGGAACTGAAGCGCGAGCAGGTGAACAACTCCGGCTGGGCGGTCTCGACGCTTGACGCCGCGCTCTGGGCGTTCAACACGACGGAGAGCTTCGCCGACGGTCTCATCGCAGCCGTGAACCTCGGCGGTGACTCAGATTCCATCGGCGCGGTCTACGGACAGCTCGCCGGCGCCTTCTACGGCTTTGACGCCATCCCCGACCGCTGGGTGAAGGCCGTCAAGACCTGGGAGAAGGTGGATGCCCTCATCGAGCGTTTTCTCAATGCTTTGGAAAAGTAATGCTATGCCGGCTTTCCGTCCGTTGCGTTCTGTTCTCGCCGATTTTATCGGCGAGTTCCCCTACCCCCGCCCCAACGAATCACCAACCACGAACCACGAAATTTTGCTATACTACCCGCATCGGAAAAGCAGGAGAACAAGCAGGCAGAGACTGAAACAGACAGAGACCCGTCGCGGCACCTTGCGCGGCAGGTCGTTCCGGTAGCGGCGCGTGCCGCGAGGAACAAACCCCGGATGGGCAACCTGCTCTGGCCAATTGAAATTAGATGTAGCAACTCCTTTCTGCTCTAGTTGTATTGCGGTCGCCAATACATTCTGCTATAATCTAAGTCGCCAAACGGAGAATAAGACAATGACAAAGACCGCAAATCTCTATGCGAGGATAGAACCGGAACTTAAAAACGAGGCCGAGTCGATTCTAAGCGGACTCGGGGTTCCCGTCTCCAACGCCATCAACATGTTCTATCGGCAGATAGT
>JAFSTA010000104.1 GCA_017450695.1 Kiritimatiellia bacterium
ACCCTGACGAGGAATCTAGGGTCAACAAAGGTTTGCTGTGTTCAAACACAGAAGTTTTCATGTCATGGCCTCACGCCAAGTTCGCCAAGTACGCGAAGTGGCCGACTTCCTTCCCTTTGCGGACTTTGCGTGAGGTTGAATTTCCTCGTTCGGTATCGCAGGCATCGACATGGATCACGGTGAAAAACGCAGATGCGCCCACATCCGTTTTCCACTTCGTTCCACATCGGTGCTTGCCTGGAAGTCGAATGAGAGCCGTCGCGCAATCGCGCGACGACCATCAGCAAGTTGTGATTCGTGGTCCATGTTGTTGTCCTTGCAAGCCCCGGCGCAAACGGTTGCGGGTTGTTCGGGGAAGCGGCACTCTTGTCGCTTCACGCGGTACGTTGACTAACAGAACGGGATATTAGACCGTTTCATTGTACGGAACATGCAAGCGGCATTTTCCTGTATTCTGTGGGTTTCATATTGTCCAACAGAGAAATTTGAGATGAATCATGGTACTTGGGAATTTTGCGGTCTTTCCCCTTTAGGGTGACTCTTGCGCCCTACTCTTATTGTATTATTTAATTATAAATCAAATAGCAATAATAGATGCCTGAAAATCGTAAGATAAGTACTGTAACCGTTTCCAAACTCGATGGTTAGGTTGTAAACTCTTTTGTACACAGGGAGTCAATTAACGGTAGAGGAATGAAGATAGATTGTTTGAAGTGTGAATTCGTGTCGATAAAGAGGTGTTTATCATCACCCTTTCTCCTCTCTTCTTTCAAGTTATGAATTAGGTATGAACATGTGAAGATTGTGAAATGCCATTGTGAACAAACATTCTAACAAGTTGTAAATAAGTATTTTATAAGTAGCTTGTTATGGAATGTAAAAAATCTGTTTATTTTTTGTTTATAAATTATAACTTATTAAATAGTAAACATTTATAAGAAAATATTTCATTTTTGTTAGGGGCAATCCTTGTTCTTTTTAAGTATGTTGATAACTTTTTAGAAAGACTGTTGTTTTGGTAACAAATATGCTATACTGTCCGGCGTCAAGAGATGCAAATGAAAGAGTGTCGAATGAGTGAGTTTGATGTGATAGTTGTCGGTGGAGGCCATGCCGGGATCGAGGCAACGTTAGTTTCTTCGAGGATGGGATGTCGTATCTTGTTGATTACCGGGAAGATGTCATCGATCGGAATGATGCCATGTAATCCTTCCATCGGAGGACTTGCCAAGTCGCATCTTGTCTATGAACTGGATGCGCTTGGCGGTGAGATGGGTTTGGCTGCGGATTGCTGTGGGATTCAGTTTAAGACATTGAACCTGAGTCGCGGTCCAGCGGTTTGGGCGACGCGTGTACAATGTGATAAAAAGAAATATTCAGCCTGGATGAGGAAGGTGATTGAATCGGCTCCTCGCGTGACTGTTCTGGAAGATACTGTAACCGGAGTGATTGTTGAACAGAATCGAGCGTGCGGAGTTCAGACGAAGGTTCATGGTGACATTCTCGGATCGACAGTCGTACTGACTACAGGAACGGCTTTACGTGGTAAAGAATATATCGGACATGATGATATTGAAGGAGGTGGTGATGGACGTCCTGCTGCAAATGATTTATCCAATTGTCTGATGAACCTTGGCTTCGAGTTGACTCGTCTCAAAACTGGAACACCTCCTAGATTGTACCGTGAATCGATTGATTTCGATAAAACGATTGAACAGCCAGGTGCCTACCCTCCTCCCTTTATTTCTCTTCTAACTAAACTCAGTAGAACCTCAAGTCAGATAGATAGCAGTGAATGTTCTACGTGGAACATTCCGATGAAAAGATTGGTTTCTGATAATGGTGGTGGACAGTTTTCCTGTTTTATGACTCATACGAATCCGAAAGCTCATCAGATTATAATGGATCATCTCAAGGACAGTGCAATGTATGGCGGTGATATACAAGGTGTCGGCGTTCGATATTGTCCGTCTATTGAAGATAAAATCGTAAGGTTTAAAGGAGTTGATGCGCACCACGTGATGCTAGAACCGGAAGGAGTTGAAGAGGAAGACTATATTTATCCAAATGGACTATCGAATTCCCTACCAAAAGATGTCCAGGAAGAAATGGTTCATTCAATCGAAGGGTTGGAAAAGGCTATATTTGCCAAATATGGGTATGCGATTGAATACGACGGGATCGATGCTCGTGAACTGAAAGGATCACTTGAATCAAAACGAATCGATGGACTGTTTTTTGGTGGTCAAGTGAACGGAACAACCGGGTATGAGGAGGCGGCAGCGCAGGGATTTATGGCAGGGGCTAATGCAGCATTGAAAGTTCAGCAACGAAATCCTCTTGTTTTAAGTCGTCAGGATGCTTATATTGGTGTACTGATTGATGATCTAATCACAAAAGGAACCAACGAACCCTATCGAATGTTTACTTCTCGTGCAGAAAGACGATTGATATTAAGGCAAGATAATGCACGTTATCGCCTCTATAAGAAGGCTGAATATTTAGGTGTATCAGACGAGTGCGTGAGAATTCAAACTAAAAGTTTGGATCAACAAATTCATGTTGTTCTTGATGTTTTGGATAAAAAACATCATGGAAATCTGACTTTATCTGCACTCTTGTCGAGACCAGAAATGAATTTCTGTAGGATGATAGGCGAAATTCAGCATAAAATGCCAGATTTAGCTGCGGAGTTGAACCAAATTAATGATGAAGTGAAGCAACAACTAGAAATTTTGGCAAAATACAGAGGTTATATTGAACAAGAAGAGAAAGAGGCACAAAAGCAACGAGAAAACGATCAGATTCTAATACCTAAGTGGATTGACTATCATCAAATTCGTGCTTTACGGTACGAGTCAAGAGAGAAATTATCCCAGTACCAACCTGAAACTCTTGGTCAAGCGAGTCGGATATCGGGTGTAAATCCAGCTGATATTTCTATTCTAGCCTTGATTATTCACAGAGGATACATTACCAAGTAAAATGTTCCACGTGGAACATTGACCTGACAGTTTTTTTGTAGTATAATAATAAAGTACTTCGTACAGGTCTGAATGAAAAAATTATATATGGATGCTTAGTTTCGCATACGCGGAAAACGTAAAAGAAGGCTAATTGTGTTTACAGGAGTTGTGAAGCTATGGATGAAGAGATGAGTTTCGTTGAATTTGAATTACATAACACTTCTAACTTTTAGCTATTGGCACTGATTTTAAACGTGTGTATTCAAGAATGTGAACCAAGATCAGTTACTATTCTGAAAAAGGCGCTAAAGAAATACTGGTATTACTTCATTGAGGCAACAATGTGTAACGGGCTGCATTGAAAACACGAAATTTACAGTCAAAATAATCATGTAATAGGTAAAGTAAAATGTTCCACGTGGAACATTACAAGGAATGATTGATAATAACGACTAGTTATGGAGGAATACGCTGGTGAAAAAATATAAATGAGAGTGTGAGAAATTTCGAATAGGTTGAGAAGTGAAGGTGAAAAGGTACGTTTCACATGTTACTTGCCTTTTCCTCATGCGTAAAACAATCCCCGTTGAACGAATAGTTTCTATTTGAGCTAATGTGTGTTTTGAGTTGTATCTCAAAAACAGATCTCAAAAGAGAAAATTAGGTAGAAAGTGGTATTTTAGTCATTCAACCTGATAGGATCGACTCACAATCAGGAATCAATGGGCAAATCATAACCTCAAAGGCTATGTTGGATAATGTTAAGATCAAGAATTCACTGAATTTCGTTCAAAAACATGGATTATTTCGTGTGTTTCAAATTGGTCAACAGATCAATCCTGTTTCTATCCCACAAAGCAAAGTTTCTTTCGTTGTTAGGGTTGTGAGGATTTGATAATAGAATTGTTCTCTCATTGTAATAAGTTGGCAGATTCAGCGTGTCAAAACGGTTAAATATGTCAAGTAGTGGTATGGTCAAAACGGGAATGAAAAGGAGAATAACTATTTTTTTACTCAAGGTACGCAAAGCATGAGAAAACGGGGAGCGTCCCATCGCGTCCGCGAGAACAAGAATAGACAGACTTTCCTCGTCTATAACTTCAGCCATAACTTTAAAAGACGTCATCCGAATGGAATCATTCGCGCATTGAGTGAGCGGAAGGGTCGTCTATAACTTCATTGTTCACAACTCTCAACTGCTTACAAATGCCAACAATGTCACAAATCACAATGCCATTTCAATTTGTATTTGAGGCAATAATGACAATTGTGAACAATCGGAGAAGTTATCTGAATCGAATCACTCACTCAACGCGCAAGCGGAGGGGCTAGAAGCTAAGTGATAATAGGCAAGCGTGTTTGAAAATGCGGTTACGCCGGGGAACGGCAATTCTTCACGTACTTATCGAATTTTCGCGAGAAAATGAAATGGCAGATATGCGATACGCATGGCGACTTCCCGACAAGGCCTATTGCACATACTTGTTTCAGTCTCTCACTATCCACGTTACTCAGCTGAGGCGAAACATCGCCCTCATTTACATTCCCGTGCGAAGAGAGGCGGAGGCTAACTATAATTCAGTTTCAGCTTTTCGGTTGCTAAGTTACAAATCGAATCAATTTCAGGGGAGGATGATAGTTTTTTAAGAAAATCTCGTCGAAATTCCAAATGATGCCTTTCAACAGTCAATACCCGTGATGTCGCATAATACAAACCGTTCATCATCCATCCAACTTGAACGAGAACAAAATCGGCCAGAGAGTGAATCATGGAATAATCGACAGGTTCTCCAGAACAAATGCATTGAATGACTTCTGGGTTCGGATCTTGGAAGACGGGAAGTCCCCAGGCAATTTCCGGGTGTTTTTCGAGATCCTTCTTCCCGACCGATTCCTCCAAAACGCGAAAAATGTCCAGCTTGTCGGCATCGCGGACCAGGTGACAGATTTTATAAAGAGTGTCACGTTCTCTTTCCACGCTGACGGCTGGATCGAGTTCAACGGTTTTCTGGTTGTGGAGACGCACGGCCGTCAGGATTACGGTTTGCTCGAAAGAGGGTAGGGGATTCAACCAACCTTTTTTGAGGACAATGTCATAGCTACGAACCGCATGGTCGATGGAATCCTGGTCGCGGAAAGTACCAAACTCCTTCAACTGGCTATACCTGCCGGTGTCATGGAGAAGGGCTGCTGCTTGTCCTAAGAGGGAAAGGTTTTCACCCCAATTTTCTCCCTGCGCGATGCGCGTGGCATTGTCAACGACATGAAGGGTATGGTGAAGTTTCAGATCCATCATCACGGGGAGTTTGCCTTCGACGAAAAACGAAGACACATAGGCGTGATAAAACTGGTTCAACTGCAACAAAAAAGAAGTGGTCATAACGAGAAGGAACTATACCAAAATCTTTTGGAAAAAGAGAGTCAAAATTCAACCTGGATTCCGCTGTTGGTCGATTTGAGATCACGGAACACTGAATACACGAAAATCATACGTTTTTAGGAACGGCGATTCCGTGAGTTCCTTATCCTCTAACCACCCGCTCGCGCGTTGCGTGAGTGATTCGATTCAGATAACTTGCTGTACACACGCCGGAGGTTGAAGTTTTAGACAAGGTTGAAATGGCATTGTGACTTGTGACATTGTTGGCATTTGTGAGAATTTGAAATTAGTGAAGAATGAAGTTATAGACGAGATTCCTCGTTTGAGTTAAGCCGGTAAGACGTGTTTAGCAACGCGGACATGACGAGGGACGTCCCTCCCGGTTTTTTGTGAGAAAACGAAACAGGGGGCAAGCGACAGGCAACAAGCGACGCCTTTCTCTACATTCTCCGAAGCTTGTCGTGGTGGGGAAATCTACTGACTACGGTCTTCCTTTCACGGTTCTGCGAGAGGCAAAGACTTACCTTCTGTACATTCCCGCGTGAGTGCGGGCAGGGTCACCGCGCCTCAGCAAGGAGAAAATCGGGAATGTTGAAATGGCGTATCGTGCCATCGCTCATGTCAATACGATCCATCGTCAGAAGCATTTTTGCGTCAGTTGTTCTGATTTGTTCCAGTGCGCCGTACTCCCGTTCGCGGGTGTCTGCCGATCCAAGGGAGAACGCGACCTGGACATAGATGCGCTCCCTGCCCCGGTCACACACGAAGTCAACCTCCTTCTCCCGTACCCGGCCGGCAGTGACCTCATAGCCCCGCCGCATGAATTCAAAATAGACGACATTCTCCAGAAGCTGATCGACATCCCTGCGAAGGTTACCCCTGACAATCGTGTTACGTAATCCGGTATCCGTCACGTAGAACTTCTCGTCCACCGACAGAATACGCTTGCCGATCAAGTCCTGACGCGGAACGCGGGCAATCAGAAAAGCCTCTTCGCAGGCCGTGAGGTAGTTGAGAACCGTCTCGACAGACGTTTCGCGTCGCTCTCCCTTGAGAAAATT
The DNA here is from genome assembly GCA_017450695.1 of Kiritimatiellia bacterium. GTDB lineage: Bacteria > Verrucomicrobiota > Kiritimatiellia > RFP12 > UBA1067 > RGIG8368. The sequence goes on from JAFSTA010000104.1 coordinate 6,408, forward strand.
CACGATGCGCCTGGCTGAGAACGTGTGCCCGCATTCGGTCATTACAAAACGCACGATGCGATCCAGCAGGTCAACATCGCGGACTTGCTTGCGTCGCACCACGTCCTTCAGAAGGATCGCGGCATAAAGGTCATGCAGGTAGGCGCGTGAAGCCTCATCGTCATAGCGGACTTTGGGGAGAAACGGGATTCCCCCCGTGACGAGGTATCGGTTGAAAAGTTGGCTCGTGTCCTCATCCGGGAATACCGGCTTTGCCGCCTCGACAAATTCCGCGAAGGAAAAAGGCGTGATCTTGATTTCCACATATCGTCCGGTCAGGTAGGTGGCAAGTTCGCCGGAAAGTAGCTTTGAGTTAGAACCCGTGATGTAGATGTCTGCGTTCTTGCGCATCCGAAGGGAATTGACAGCCGTTTCCCATTCCTCGACATCATGGATCTCGTCAAAGAAGAGATAGACCATCTCGTCCCCGGCCTCCTTGAGTAACCCGTTCACATGGTCGTAGAGGACGCCTTTGGTCAGAAAGCGCTTGTTCTCATCGTCATCCAGGTGGACAGAGAATATGCGCACCGCAGGATTCCGTTCACGTAATTCTGCCTGAATAAGTTCCAAGAGGACAGACTTCCCGCTACGCCGCATTCCCGTTATGACCTTGATGACATCAGTTCCGATGAATGGGCGTATTTTCTTCAGGTATAACTCTCTACGAATCATTAGCAAACCTCCTTACTGCGGGCAGTATAGCATAAGTTATAACTGACACACAACCATATTTTTGCTAGTTTGTCAGATATAACCGACAAACTTAACAGGTGCGCAAGCGCACCCACGCAAAACCGATTCAAGCTAGATTTCTCGTTTGGGTTAACACGCAGCAGAGGCGATGAGGTCGCAGAGTACGCAGAGATAGCTTTGAAAACAGTGAATTTTCGCCCAAAACGTACACGGTAAGATAGAAAAGCGATTCACCCAAATGGAGAAAGTCTGAAAAATTTCAACGCGCCATGATTCACCACGGAATACATGGAACTCACGGAATCGCGTTCCAAGAAACGGATGATTTTCCTTATATTCCGTGTGTTCCGTGGTTTTTCAAAGCGTCCAACATTTCGGACGCAACGGGGCGCGCCGCTCCCTATAAGAGGACAAGTTAACTCTCCGCGCTCCCTCCGTGCGAGAATGGAAATGAGGATAAGTTTGTTTCACACGGAGGTGTGGCGGAAAACATATTGCTGAATATGAGAAGCGACTCTTGTCGCTTTTGCGTGGAAACCGAACAGAATGAAGCGGCAAGTGCCGCTTCCCCGAATGTGCTGCGTGTTTAGCGTTGCGAACGCGACGGGACGCGTCCATCCCGTTTACCTGAGGCAAACTTCCCGCTATGTTGCATTCCCGTATGGTGTACGGGAGGCAGGCTATCGGCAGCTTTCCATTTCCGCACGGATGGAGCGGGCGGCGGAGGCGGGGTCTTCGGCCTGGAGGATGGGGCGGCCTACGACGAGGTGGGTGGAGCCGGCGCGCACGGCGTCGGCAGGTGTCGCCACTCGCTTCTGGTCTCCGACAGCCGCACCGGCTGGCCGGACTCCGGGCGTGACGAGCAGTGCCTCTGCACCGAGCGTCTGGCGCATCATCGCGACTTCCTTCGGCGAGCAGACAACGCCGTCCACGCCGTTGCCGCACGCGAGCTTGCCGAGGGCGGCAACCTGTTCGCTCATCGACCGACCGATTCCGAGGTCATCGAGATCGGTTTGGTCGAGACTTGTCAACATGGTGACGGCGAGGATTTTCGGCGCGCGTTCGCCGAAGGTCAGGGCCGCATCTTTTGCCGCACGCGCCATCGCGCGACCGCCGGCGGCATGGATCGTCGTCAGATCGACGCCGAGCGAGCCGATCGACTTCACCGCCCGTTCCACGGTTCGCGGGATATCGTGGAGCTTGAGGTCGAGGAAAATCTTCTTGCCGAAGTCCTTGACAGCCTTCACGACATCCGGGCCGACCGCCGAGTACAGTTCCAGTCCAATCTTGTAGAAGGTGACGGCATCGCCGATCTGTTTCACCTTCGCGACCGCCTCTTCCACAGAGGCGACATCCAATGCGACAATCAATTCCGTTTTCATCTTTCCGTTCCTTTCTTCGTTTACCATCCTTCCCGGACGGGCTGGCTGACCAGCGCGTTCGCACGATCTTCCGTCTCACCCTCGAAGCGCATCTTGGCCGCGTTCCACCGGAGGGGAAGCCCGTGCGGCAGCTGCTGCACGATGCACCCGCAGAGAATCGTGTCCATCATCGACTGCGTATAGCCGAAATGCAGGGCATGGGAATTCCGGGATCCCCTCCGAATCCGGTCGAGGAAGGTCTTCTGCATCGAAATGTTCCGGCTCGGCAGGGCGATCGCCTCGCAGGCGGGGTGCTTCTCCGCCGACACGAACCGATCCTCTCCGTTCAGGGCGAGAAAATGTTCGCGTCCGTTGATCTGCCCGATCAGCCACATCCCGTACTCGCCGACGAGCAGACAGGCGTTGACCGGCATCTTTTGACCGAAGGCCTTTTCCAGTTGCGAGAAAGCGGAGAAGTCTGGCAGGTCGTTTCCGTCGTGCCAGTCCAGCGTGATCGGTTCAGGCCGTTTTGAGAACCATCCTTTTTTTGCCCTCTGGAACGTGAAGCGAAGGTGCGTGGACTTGGGGTAGGAATCTCCCTCGCAATTTCCTTTCACACACTGTACCTGCGTGAGCGGGGGGATGTCGAGCATCTCGAAGGGAAGCTGGAGCAGGGAGGTTCCCGCTTCTCCCAGCGCACCGGTTCCGAACGCACACCAGCCGCGCCAGTTGTACGGATGATAGACGTTTGCCTTGAACGGGCATGACTGCGCCGGTCCCAGCCAGAGATCCCAGTCCAGCGTGTCGGGAATCGGGTCGGTTCCGTCCGGACGGGGAATCCCCTGTTGCCAAAGCGGGTGACTCGTCCAGGCGACGATGGACCGGATTCGCCCGATGATCCCCGTGTCCAGACAGTTGGCGGCGCGGCGACTCTCTCGCGTCATGCGGTTCTGCACGCCCATCCAGAGGGGCAGCTGTTTTTCCTGTGCCAGCGCGTGGATCTGGCGAACTCCCGCCACCGTGTGCGCCAGCGGAGGCTCGATATAGACGGGGATGTTGCGCTCCAGTGCCCATTTCGCCTGTACGGCGTGACCGTGGTCTGGGGTACAGATGAACACGGCGTCGAGGTCGCGTTCCTTGTCCAGCATCACGCGGAAGTCCCTGTACACGTTCAGCTCGCGTTGTTTCCGCGTCAACTCCTTCTGGGCTGTTCGCAGATTTGTCTCATCCACATCGCAGAGCGCGACGATACGGTCGCCGCCGTCGCGGATTGCCCGCCAGTTCGTCACGCCCTGTCCGCCCACGCCGATCACCGCCACGCGGAGCTTGCCGCGTGAGACGACGGATTGCGCCGCGCCCGGTGTCGTGACTTTCGCGTGTCGGCAGCCGCCCACAGCCACGGTTGCCGCCGCCGCCAGTTCCAAAAAGTCCCGTCTTCTCATTTGCTGTTCTCCGCCAATTCCCTGCGGCGCAGAATCCACGCCCCGCCGAAACAGAACAGGGCGGGCAGAACCAGGTAGTTGCCCACCATCGTCCGGAAGAGATCGGCATCCCCGATCCGTTCCCCGTCCGCCAACGCGCCGATCGGGTCGGTCTGCGAAGTGAACGCAACCGCCCGGTTGACGTACTCCGACACCCAGTATCCGATCCGGTTCCCGATATTCTTGCGCTCCTCCGCAATGGTCACCGTGTTGATGCTGTCGCTCACTACGAACAGCAGCAGCAGGAGGGTACCTGTAAACGCCGCGACCGGCAGCGAGAGACAGGCGCTCAGCGTCAATCCGAGCGCCGCCAGTGCCGCCAGTACGCCCAGCTCGATGAGCGCCGACCGCGCCAGGTTCGCCTCGAAGCTGCCGCCCGGCGTGAGCAGGCAGACATCCTTGCGGAAGCGTGTCATGATCGCCGAGCTGACCTTCTCATCGCCCGTGTGCTCGAACACCAGCTCGAAATTGCGCAACGGCGCGTTGGTCGCGGCGGTGAGTTGCCGCGAATCCACGGTGAACTCGATCGCCTTTTGCGTGAAGTCGCGCCACGCGGTTTCGACCGTGTGCCCGCCCTCGTCGGTGCAGGAGAGGAGGTAACGTCCGCTGACCGCTTCGCTGGTGCTGAACTCGGTGTCGAGGCGCATCCGCACTTGAACGGGGTCACCCGCGCGAACGGCGCGGCGCGGCGCGAATCGCCAGCTTACGCGCTCGCCGGGAGAGATGATCGAATAGCGGTCGGGCGCCTTGTTCGCCAGCTCGCGCAACACATCCGCCTTGCTCAGTTTAGGCGGCAGCTTCTTTTCGGCGGCCCACTGCTGATAGACCTGTCGCGCCTCCTCCTGGACGGACGGAAGCTGCGGATGGGTGACGAAGCGGCTGGCGGGACGTTGCGCCTCCGACCAGTTGCCGCGATGGATCGTCCAGCGGAGCTGCGCATAGACGCCGCCATAGACGAGCAGGATCATCAGGGCGTCGAGCGCGACGAGGGCGAGCCACTTGCCGTACCAAAGCTGCGCGGGCGTCACCGGCTTCACCACGGTCAGCTCGATACGGGCGGAGTCGATCTCCGCCGAAAAGAGGGAACAGGCTGCCCAGAGCGTGACGAGGCAGAGGATGCCGAAGGAGAGCGTGAGCGTATAGACGAGGCGAATCTGAAGCGCGCCCTCCGGGGTGCCGTCGCCTCGGATCACATGCGGCAACGCCAACACGACGAGCGCCAGCAGCACCAGCAACGCCAGCACCGTGCGCGTGCGCAAAGCGGCGCGGAAGGCGAGCGCGGAGACTGCGGTGATGCGGCGCATGTATGCGCCGCCACCGAACGAGGCGCCGGGCGGGTACGAAGCGGAGTGGGTGCCACCGGGTGGGCATCCGCCTTGCTCCGCTGTTTGGTGCCGCGCCATACATGGCGCGGGTTTTCGTGCGTTCTCACGCATGGGGCGGCTCCTCTCGTTCCAGAAGGAAGGGGGCCAGCTCGAAGCGTTCGACATCGGCGCGGCGGCCTTTCGAGACGACCTGCAGGAAGTAGGATTCCAGGCTGAGCGCGGGATAGTCCTGCTTGACGAGGCGCCCCGTCTCGCTCTCCAGCTTACGGCGGAGTTCGGCGGCGGCAGCTTCGTCCAGTCCCGCGATCTGGAAGCGCACGGCATCCGGTTGCCGCAACAAGTCGGCGATCTTCCCTTCGGATTGCAGGACGCCCCGGTCCAGGATAGCCACGCGGTCGCAGATGTCTTCCGTGTCCGCCAGCAGGTGGGAGGTGGTGAGGATGCTGACGCCGCCTTTCGCCAACAGGCGGATGAGGTCTTTGACCTCGCGTGTACCGATGGGATCCAGCCCCGAGGTCGGTTCGTCGAGGATCAGCAGTTCGGGACGGTTGATCAGCGCCTGCGCCAGACCCACGCGGCGGGCCATGCCTTTGGAGAACATCCCGACGGGACGATCCGCCGCCGCTTCGAGATCGACCATCCGCAGCAACTGTTCTGTGCGGCGTTTCGCCTCCCGCGACGGGATACCGAAAAGGCTGGCGTAGTAACCCAGTGTTTCGCGGGGCGTGAGGAAGGGGTGGAGGTGGGAGAGTTCGGGCAAGTAGCCGATGCGCGCCTTGACCGCCGTGTCCGTCGGCGCGGCGCCGAGCAGGTTGATCTCGCCGGAGGTCGGATAGAGCAATCCCAGCAGCATCTTGATGGTCGTGCTTTTGCCGGAACCGTTCGGGCCGAGCAATCCGAAGACCTCGCCGCGATGGACGGTGAGGTTGAGGTTATCGACGGCGACAACCGTGGGACGCCGCCAGAAATCGCGGAAAACTTTGCGCAGTGCGCGGATTTCGATCACCGTGTCAGTCGTCATAGTCGTTACCCCAAATCCCGATGCGAGAAGAGCCACCCTCCCAGGCAGAGGAAAACCGCGCAGGTCGTGAGCGCGGTTGCCGTCGCCTCCGCCAGATACCGCCAGCCGATCCTGCCGCCGTGGGCGATCGCGTCGCACATCCAGAAATTTTGCAGGTCGGGCAGGACACCCGAAAGGAGACCGCGCCACGAGAATGCGGCGGCATCCCCGAAAAGGGCGTCGCCCGACAGGCCGAGCAGCAACACGGCGAAGCAGAACGCGAAGGTCGCGCCACTCTTCAGGCGCGTCGCCAGCGCGGTCGCCAGACTGGAGAAGACCGCCAGCGCGGCCAGCACCAGCAGGGCGGCTGGCACGGCGCGGAAGTCCATCGCCACCCAGTGGTTCGTCACTTGCGTCAGGGCTGCCGCCGCCAGCTGGGAGACGGTCAGCGAGACGAAGACCGTCACGCCGAAACGCCAGCGCCAGCGGTAGTGCGCCCAGGCGCCGATTGCGAGGGAGAGAAGTAGTCCGCCTATGCCCAACGCGACGCCCCACCAGTCGGTGACGTCGCCCACATAGTCGCCCTCCGCCACGAAGTGCGCGGAGCTGCGTTCGGCGATCAGGAGCGCGGCGATCTGCGCCACCGCGTAGAAGGCGACCACGCCGAACCCGCCGAGCCACTTCGCCAGCACGAAGGTGAAGCGCGAGACGGGCTTCCCGATGACGGCGGCGGCGGTTCCGCTCTCGATTTCACCCGCTACGGAACGCCCCGCCGTGCCGATGGCGAGAACCAGTCCGAAGAGGAGAAGGCAGGAAAGGCCGCTGTCGCGCGCCAGCCGCCCTTCCTCGCCGAAATGGTGGAACTCGAAAACGGGAACGAGCAGCGTGATGGCGACGGAGACAAACGCCATCAGAAACGCGACCGGTTGCTGGATCGCTTCCAGCCACGTAGTACGGGCGATTGGGAACAGCTGGACGGCGCTATTCATCCAGTACCTTGAAGAACAGTACGCGCTGTTCGTGGTAGCCGCCTTTCTTCCAGTCGGCCGATTCGCGGATGATGCCGTTGTCCTGACGCTGGGCGCTGGTATTGCCGAACTCGTCGCGCACGTTCTCCGACGCATTGTGCGTGGAGTAACCCCTCTGGTTCGAGCGAGCATACTGGTACCACGGCGAAAACCGGCGCAGGCAGTCTTCCGAACTCGTCTGACGGTCGCCCTTGTAGAGATCGCTGGGCGTGAGCCAGCCTTCCTCGACCGTATCCCCGTTCCATACCTTCGTGTAGCCCAGCGGGTAGGGGTCACGCCAAACCAACGCCACCGCGTGTCCCGAGGCTGTGGATTTGGCGGAGGAACCGCTGTCGCCGCCGCTGTTCAGGGCCACCGCTTCCGCCGAAAGGATGTAGAGGAAGAGCTGCTGGCGATCCGAGAAACTGTCCAACGTATAGGAGTAGAGCATTTTACGGTAGCACTCCGGCAGGGCGACGCTGAGTTCCGCCTCGCTGTCAGATCCCTTGAAGAGCTTCTTCGCCTCCCCGTTCGTCCACCAGTTGAAGAGATTGTGCGAGGAAGAACCGTAGATGTCCGAGAGGTTGTACCGGTAGGTGTTCGCGATCGTCCCGCCCGTGTCCGCATTCAGTTCCTCCAGACGGGAAAGGCGCGTCGCCTTGGCCGCCTGCAAGCGCGTGAACCAATTCATCGTGACCTTCTCCCAGTCGGTTTGGGAAAGTCCCAGAGGGGAGGTTTGCCCCTCGTAGTAGAGGCAGTGCTGCTTCTTCGCGTCGCTCGTCTCAGCCATCCAGTAGTAGTCCATCGGCGTCGCGGAAATCGCAGTCGAGAGGACGTTCACTTGATCGGAGAGCGGGTTGACGCGGGGACCTTCCAACGTGCCGTCTTCATTCGCGTAGTAGAAATAGCGGTACACATTGTCGCGACGGTGTCCCGTTCCATGGTCGTAGAGGCGAATCGTGCGGAACATGTCATCGTAGTTGTACAGTTCGGCCACGCTGGTCTTCTGGGATTCCGCGGCGCCACCCGTCCACATTCCCATCTTGAAGGGGCGCGGGAAGAATCCGAATTCGCCCGGCGAGAGGAGTCGGACGGACCCGCGGTCGCAACCGATCTGGATGAAGTCGCCGTCGCGCCCCTTGTGTACCTCGTCCAGCAACTGCGCGGCGAAAGTCGCGTTGGCGTTTTGCGCCACCTCGGCGCCTCGTGCTATGGAGGGTGACCACAACGTGTTTCCGTCAGCGGTCGAAGATCCGGCAATCCAGTTGTCGCACCGCCAGTTGAAACGCGGGTCGGGGCATTCCAGACTTCGGACCGTCCAGGAAACGGGTGCCTCTTGGTCGTTCTGGTTATAGGTGATGTCGTTTGCCGTGAAGCAGAGCTTGGTGTACCGGCTCGGCTCGCTCCACAGTTCGTCGAAGCGCGCGATGCGGTAGTCGGTCATCGGGACAACGTCCACCAGCCGGTTCTTGTTGACGGCATTTCCCTCATAGACACAACCGCCCACGACCATCCAGATGCGGAGGGTCGGGAACTGCGGAACTGCACCTTTGGCAAGCCCCGCTTCCGTGTAGGTGATCCTCGACTCCGCGCTGTTTCCGTCGAGCGGATGGTCTTCCCAGAAGGGGTGGAAAGACTTGTACCCGGGCGCCGTCGGCGTCCACTGCCCCTGGGTGGTTTTCGAATGCATTTCAAAGCAAAGCCCCTTGTCCGCCTGGAATGCCGATTTGTCTGCCGCGCTCACCAGCAACGGGTATTTGCTCGCCTGGTTGAATTCGGGGTTTTTCGTGAGCGACGCATAGAACGCCGCCGTCAGTTGCGCCATGTACGAGCGGCCGTCGCGCGTGTCGGGGAAAAATGGATAGAAGAGCTGGAAGTTCAACAATCCCTGGCCGGAAGCGGGGGCGGTGAAGGTGATCGTCCAGACGCGGTCGATCTTGCCCTGCCCGACCTCGTTGTCGTCGAAATGGATCTTGGCTTTGATCTGCTCGCTGGGAATGTAGATACGGTTGATCTGGGGCGTACGCTCCATCGAGGGCATACAGAGGAAACGAGGGAGCGAATCGCTGTCCAGATAGTCGGCGATCATCGCACCGAACATGGTCGAGTGTCCGCCAACCCAGCCCACCCGGTCCTGGCTGGAAATCGACTGGCTCAACAGGTTGTTGAATTTGCTCAACAACTGATACTGCTGGTATTGTCCCGAATTGGGCGCGACCTTCTGGTTCAGGACGCTTGCGTCCTGCAGCGGGCAATCCGTTTTGAGGTTGACCGGGGTGCCTCCCACCGTGGAACCGCGCGGTTCCGCCTTGACGATTCCGTCGGCCACCAGCACGTCGTTCGAGCGTTGGTAGCTGCCGCTCATGCCGAAGTAGCGGTCCGGACTTTCCTTGTCCTCGAAACTCCCGTTGACGAACTGGAGCGAGGACCAGTAGTTGAACGGGGCGCCGTTGTTTTGCCCGTTCGCGAAAATCGGGTCGCGGTGCTTCGAGGCGCAGGAGTAGAAATCGGCCATGCTGGTGTAGTACCGGTCCTTGTCAATGAGGTTCTTGTCAAACGTCTCCTTCTGTCCCTCGTTCTTGAAGAGGTGGCCGATGGAGAGCCGGTTCGTCGAGGCGTTGCAGTTCTTCAGCATGGCGCGGCACTCGTTGACGTTCAGCATATCCGAGAGGTTGATACAGACGTAGGCGTAGCGGCCGATCTGCGGCTTGGTGTTGGCGTTGTCTCTCCCCTCCAGCGTGAGAAGCGGCTGGTGGATCGGACGCCACTTGGCGCCGCGGAAGTTCTCTTCCGACAGATACCGGAAATGTTTGATGCCTTGGTTGTCGGTGGTCGTGTCGTCGCCGAAGTGGCTGGTGCTGCCGCTTCTCCTGTCCTCCGGATTCGGCAGGGCGTAACGGCGCACGTCGTTCACGAAGATTGCGGGAATGTAGGCGAGCGAATCCATCGTCAGGACTCGCGTGTTGTTCTTGTTCTGCGTCCCGTTCGCGACGGCGGAACAGCGTACGCGCCCCGTCCAGTTGGTCGGGAACTTGACGGGCGGAACCGTGCCGTCATTGTATCTCCGTTCGGCGTCGTTGTACCCCGTGATCCGCAGTTCGGAGTCGATTTCGTCCATCGCGCGCGTCAGCGCCGTGTTCAGCAGGTGGCGCGAGTTGGAGGCGTGGCGGAAGTTGGAGGCCGCCTGCCGCTCGATGCGCATGTAAACCGCAAACGACACCGCGCTGATCATGATGAAGCTCAGGAAGCCCAGCACGATGAGGAGGGCGGAGCCGCGGTCTCCGGGGCGGCGCCCTGTTATCCAATTCTTTTTGTTCATACGTCTGCCTCCCTTATTTCTTTCCCATGTTCCGGTTCGGGAAGGTGATGGCGATTTCGAAATTGTTCTTGTCTCTTCCGCCCGTTTTCTTCTTGATGATCCGGAAGCGGTAGAGGTTTCCCCACGGATCGCAGAAGCCGCGCCCCTGCTTGCCCGATTTCATCGGGGCGTTCAGATAGATCATGTCGTCGTCGCCCTTGCCCAGCAGGTCCGCCAGATTGCTTTCCGTCGCGAACTCGCCTTTGTCTCCCGTGAGGATTTCCGTCGAGGGGATGTCATACGCCTGCTCATAGGAAAGCCAGGCGTTGACCAGTTCGCGCAACTCGGTGTTCGCCTTCGCAATGTGCGCCTGCCGCCGTCCGTGGCTGACGCCCTGAAAGACGGATCCCATCAGAAGCCCGATCATGGCGACCACGATGAGCATTTCGACCAGGGTGAACGCCGCCGAAAGCGGGGCGCTTCGTTTCGATTGGAAATCGGTAATGAATCTCATGGCTTAGTCCTCGCTCCAGGTACGGATGTCGTCATCCGTGTCAAACCGTCCATCGGGTCCGGCAGATTCCGCGCCGATGTCGAGTGCCGTGTCCGCCGACTCGAAGGTGGCGTCGAACTTGATGTACATCGGCAGCCACTCCTTCTCAGTGGTGGTCGGGTTTCCGTCACCGTCGTCCCACACGGCGGTGACCGATCCGAACTGAGGGAGGCTCGCGCCGTTCGCGGAGGTGTCGATCAGTTTCTTCCGGCTGGAAAGCGTCTTCCAACTGTTGTTCTCCGGAATCAGGACCTTCTCCTCGCGCGTGAACGAGCCAAGGTCGTAGGTCACCCACGAGAGCCGGTTCGTCGGGTTGCTGAAGGTCAGGAACTTCAGCTCCTTGCCCGAAAATTTCTGGTTGTTCTTGTTGAGGTTCATGGGATCCTTGTTCCCGCCCGAGCCGTCGCCGTAGGTGGGCGCGCGCCGCGCCGCGATCAGCGCGTTGACATCGACCGCCTGCGAGATGTCACGTTCCAGCGCACCGAGGAAGGTACGCACCTTCATGAAGCCGTCGGAGCGTTTCGCGCCCACGCGCCAGGCGCTGCTTCCCTGCTGGAAGAGCATACCCATCATCATCACGATGATCACCAGAATGCTGGAGGCGACCAGCACCTCGATCATGGAAAAGCCGGCGTTCTTTTTCATCTCGTGGCGTCTCCTTGAAAGTACGCTTCCGCGTAGTAAATGGGATGGTTGGAAAAGTCATTGCGGTCTGAGGCGTATTCCGTCGTACACTGCACCAGAATCCCCATCACGCGGCCCGAATGGGCCGGAGGGCGGCAGCAGGCGATGCGGAAGTGCCGCACGCCGCTCTCCGCCGAGTCGTTCGCGACCAGATCCGGCATCTTCATGCCTTTCCGGAGGAAGTCTGGCAGGTCGCTGAACGAATCCATCGACCGGAACTCCAGCGTCTTTTCCTTGTTCACGGTGGAGTACGGAACGAGCGGGTTCTTGTTGTCCTTGTTCCATTCGCTCCACTTGATGTCGGTCTGCGAGGCGATACCGACCGCCTGGTTCAGCAGGTTGTCGGCAAAAATCGACTCCAGCATGTCCGCCTTCGCCTGGGAGCTTTCGCGCAACCCCAGCGGGTAGAGTGCGATCAGTCCGAGCGCACCGACCGCCATCACGAAGATCGCCATGTTCACTTCCACCAGCGAGAACGCGCGGCGGCCGCCCTGCCGCGCTACTTTCGCCATTCGCCTAAACCAGTCTCGTGTCATCATCGAACCGCCTTTCCGCTCCCCCCGCACCGGTTTTTCCGGTATTTCCGGGGTTTCCGGACAATGGATATTTCCGTAATCCCACATTCCCGCAATTCCTACTTCCAAGCGCTGCCGCGCTGCGTCCATGTGACGGAACCGTTGCTCTCCACCGTCACGGACGCGCGCTTGCCGCCCGCCAGTTCCTTGATCCGGATCGAGCGTTGCTTCGCGGAGACGCCTCCGTCCGGCGCGAAGGTGACGATGATCGCGTCATCCTCGTCGTTCTCGTTCAGCTGGTCAAACCAGAATCCCAGCGGCAGCGTGTTGGCCGGCTCGACCTCCACGCCGTAGGGATCGAGGATTCGCCACTGCGCGTTATTATTCGAGATGTTCTTGACCACGAATCCGCTGACGGGAATCACGTAGTCCCAGTTGTCGGAGTCTCCCGAATGCGGCCGCGAGGAGGAGGTGCGGTCTTCCAGCTCGTAGGAGAAGACCTTGGGATAGACATCGCACCACTTGCCGTTGCGCAGGTTGTAGAGGCGCAGGGTCTCGTACTTGTGGTCCTCGGCGTATTTCTTGACCTCGTCGCCGTCATCCGCCACCTGACCGTAGAGCTGGTCCAGATCGGTGAACTCATCGATCAGCATATCCTGTCCGGACAACCTGGGATGGTCTCCGGGAAGGCAGGTAATCCGTCCGAGCTGCTTGCAGACCACGTAGGTGGGACGGATGAGAACCGGCTCGTCCGCGTCCGGATCGGTTGTCGGGATGCGGTCGTTGAAAATCACCACGCTCACGGCCGAGCCTTCCATGCAGGCGCGCTGCCGTGCGGAGACCATCGTGTCGGCGAGGTGCTTCAGCGCACTGCGCCGTGCCATGCCGCGGATTGCCGAGAAATAGCTCGTCACGGCGATGGTCGTAAGCATCCCCATGATCGACATCACCGTCAACAGTTCAATGAGCGTGAACCCTCGTTTCTTCCGGTTCATCAGATCCCCTCCCTCCGGCGCTAGTTGTTGTTCGGGCAACTTACCCGGCCGTGCTCTTCCGTGTTGTCCTGCCGATGAACCGTCACCGCGTCGGTCGTCCGATTGAAGCGGATGCAGTAGAAATGCCGCTTGCTGGTGTTGTAGATATCCGGGTAACAGACCTGGATATTCTGCGCGTGCGATTTAGGCACCTCGTTCAGGCGTTTGATGCCGTCCGGCGTCAGTACGGTGATCCCCGAACCGTCGAGGAAACCTTCCCGGTAAACCTTCGCGAAGACCTGCCCCGCCTTGCTTTCGGGCCCGCCGTGGATCCAGAAGATGTTCTGGTGTTCGTTGCTGTCGTTGTTCGACTTCCGCTGATCCTCGAAATCGCCCGCGCTGCGGGCACCCGGCGGCGTGAACGGCCAGTTGCCGACGCTGGTCTTGTAGGCCTGGATCGCGCTCTCCAGTACGGCGGCGGTCCCCCGGACGCGCTGTTCGCGCCCCAGGCGCATCGCGTACTTGGCGGCGCTGGTCACCAGCGTCGCAAGAATCGCAATGATCGAGATCACGATCAGCATTTCAATCATCGTAAAACCGTTCTTCTTCATCTCTCTTCTCCTTCCGTTACCTCGCGGAGACCTCCGCCATGCTCCAGCTGATAATGTCGTCGACAGGGTAGCGGCTGCGGCCCTTATCGTCCTTGCCGTCCAGTCCGCGCGACCAGACGATGACCGAGGCGCGCACGCGCAGCCCGTCCAGCGGCATGTCGCCGTCCTTCGAATCGACGTATCCGTCGTAGTTGCGGTCGAGGCGGTATTGGATGATATGGTCACGGAACGTACCCTGCAGCTTACCCACCGAAAGGTTCGCGCTTTCGACGTTGGGGTGCGACTTCAGTTCCCGCGCCCCCCACGGATCCAGCAATCCGAAACGGTCTTCGCTTTCCTTGCTGATGTTCTCTTCCGACTTCGCCTTCAACGAGCCGCTCTTTTCGTCCCGCTCGTAGGTGGTGATGTCCATGAGGCGGTTTTTCTGGAAAACATAGCAGACCTCGGGTATCATGCCCTCGTCTTCGTGGTTGAGCCAGGCGTTCGGCCAGCTGCGGTTGTTCTGGAGATAGACCGTCATGGCAGTGGCGACCTCATCCACCCGCTTCTTCGCCTCCGTGCGGATGGCGCTCTGCGAGAAGCGCCCGAAAGAGATAATGCCGACCGTCGAGAGAATCCCGATGATCGAAATGACGATCAACAACTCGACCAGTGTAAATCCGTTTCGTTTCATTACTGTACTCCTCCCACGATGTCATCCTTGATCCACTCCATGATGCTCGGAAGATCGTCCTTGTGGTCCGAATGGGCCAGCGACTTCAGGTTGACCGAGGCTGGGAAGGTCTTCCCGTCCGGTCCCGCCGACCAGACCTTGTAGCTGGAATAGGGCGGCGCGGAATAGTAGAGGAGGTCGTTGCCCCAACCGTCGTGGATGGTGACGTAACCCAGCACGTAACGCTTGTCGCCCTCGGCGTGTACGAGCCCGAACCGGCTGTCGTCCTCATCCGCCGGCCGCATCTGCTCGCCCAGCAGATACCCGTTTCCGGAGCGCGAGTTGGACCACCCGGTCAACGTCTTCTCCAGGAAGTGCAGGATACGCCCAGCCACCATCTTCTCTTCCTTTTGGAGATCCTCCATCGACCCCTTCTTGCCGGGGTACGCCCCGTTGTTGTTCCGCTTCCACTGCTCCCAGTAGAAGAAGTTCTCCTTCGGGCCGTAATTCCCGTCATTCAGAATCTGCGCGAGGCCGCCCATGATCTCCAGGCGCGGCAACAGGTAGGAGAGCACGCCGAACTTGAAGACGCGCGTCTCGTGCCACTCGGATTTGGTGTTCGTCCGGGTACCGCCGATCATCTGGTTGGCGCTCAGCCACCCCTTCTCCTTATAGACGATCGCGATGTAATCATCGAGTGACTGCGGCGTCGGGAACCAGAACGCGACCGGCTGCGCCTTCGCCGCGCGAAGCGCGTTGCCGCTGTAGAGCTTGCCGACGCTCGGCCAGTCGCGGAACTGCATATCGACCAGGCTCTCGCCATCCGAATCGCCCTGCTGCCCCTTGTACGGATCGGGGTTGGTATATTGCGCGACGGGCGGGTAATGGCCGTAGATGGACTTGTACTCCGCCAGCGCGTACTCCAGACGCTGGATGCGCGTCACCGTCGTGGCGCGCTTCGTGTGCTCGCCCGCCAGCGAGATCAGCTTGAAGACGCCCGCCAGCAACATCCCGACAATGCTGACGACAATCAGCATTTCAATCATCGTGAATGCGGAGGCACGGCGCGTATCCGCGCCCGCCGCCGTGTTCCGTCCGTTGAATTCAACCACACTTGTATTCATTTTTCCTCCTCTTCCAACCCGGAACGGATGTTCGATCCGTCCCCGCCGCGTTGGCGCGGGGACGGGCTGGGCCGCGTTCGGCTATGCCTGCTGCCCGAGGTTTCCGATCAGCTGCACCATCGGCATGAACATCGCGATGACGATCGTGCCGACCACGACAGCCAAGATCAAGATCAGCATCGGCTCGATGATGGAGGTCATACCCGCCACGGCGTTATCGACTTCGTCATCGTATGTGTTGGCGATACGGGTCAGCATGTCCGGCAACGCGCCGGTTTCCTCGCCGACCTGCACCATCGAGATCACCATCGGCGGGAAGACCTTCGAGGCGGCGAGCGGGGCGGTCATGCTTTCGCCTTCCTTCACCGCGTCGTGTACCTTCTGCATCGCGTTGGCGATCACCGCGTTGCCCGAGGTGTCACGCACGATCTGCAACGCCTGCAGCACCGGTACGCCGGAAGCCATCAGCGTACCGAGCGTACGCGTCATACGCGAGATGCAGGTACGCCGGATCAGCGAGCCGAAGGCCGGCAGCCGCAGCTTGAAGTGGTCGAGCGCCACCTTCCCGCCCTTCGTTTTCGCGAAGAGCTTGAAGAGGATGACGAACGCCACCACGCCCGCGCCGATGGCGAGGCCGTTCTCGATCATGAAGTTGGAGGCGTCGATCACGAACTGGGTGATGGCGGGCAGCTCTTTCCCGTTCAGCATGTCCTTGAAGATCCCTTGGAATTTCGGGATGACCGCCACCAGCAGGAAAGCCGTGATACCCAACGCCGCGACCAAAACCACGATCGGGTAGGTCATCGCGCCCTTCACCTTGTTCTTCAGTTTCTCCGCCTTTTCCGCGAATTCCGCCAGACGGTTCAGCACCACTTCCAACACACCGCCGGCCTCGCCCGCCTTCACCATGTTCACGTACAGGTTGTTGAAAATCTTCGGGTACGCGGTGAGCGAATCGGAGAAGGTGTTACCACCCTGCACGGACTCCGCCATGCCCGCCAGCGCCTCCTTCAGCGTCGGGTTCTGTGTTTGCTTCTGCAGCACCGTCAGGCCGCGCAGCAGCGGCAGACCCGCATCGACCAGCGTCGCCAGCTGGCGCGTCAACGTACTCAGGTCCTTCGGCTTCACCTTGGCGCGCATGAACTTCGGCAGCTTGATCTCCATGCTTCCCATGGACTTCTTCTTCGGGGCGGCGGCAGCCGCGCCCTTCTTCGCCGGGCCTTTGGAATCGCCGCCCGAGTCGCCGCCGACCGCACCGATGGCTGACGGGAAAAGCCCGAGTCCGCGAATCTTCGCAATCGCCTGCGCCTGCGTCGGCGCCTCAATCGTGCCGCGAGACTCCTTACCGCTGGGGTCCTTCGCGATATAAGCAAACTTTGCCATACTCTACACTCCTCACAAAAAGGAAAAACCTGCCGGAACTCCTCGTCTCCGTCAATTCTGATAACGCTAGTGTAGCAAACGCCACCCCGCTAGACAAGAGAGAAATTCGCGCACGCACGGCATAAATGCCGCGCCACGGAACAAGCCCCCCTGTCCCGCCACCCACTACCCGCCACCCACTATTCCCTATTCACTATTCCCTACATTTGCTATCATGGAGGCATGAAACGAATTGCGGAATGTTGGGCGGGCGTGATGTTGGGCGCGTGGTCGTGCGCGGCGGCGCAGCCGTGTCGCGTGGAGGTGGTCGAGAAGGGGACGGGGTTTCCCGTTCCGATGGTGGAGCTGCGTACCGTTCACCAGATACGCTTCGTCACGGACAACGCGGGCGTCATCGCGCTGGACGCGCCGGAGCTGATGGGACGTGAAACCTGGTTCCACCTATACGGGAACGGGTACGAGGTGCCGAAGGACGGCTTCGGTTATCGCGGCGTACGCTTCACGCCGGAACCCGGCGGACGTCGGCGCATCGAGGTGTCGCGGGCGATCCGCGCCCAGCGGCTGGGACGCCTCACCGGCGGCGGACTCTTCGCGGAGAGCCAGAAGTGCGGCGAACGGCTGGACTGGCGCGAGAGCGGCGAGTTCGGTTGCGACACGGTGCAGACGGCCGTCTTCCGAAACCGCCTCTACTGGTTCTGGGGCGACACCAGTCTGCCGAAGTACCCGCTCGGCATTTTCCACGCCACGGGCGCGACGACGCCTCTGCCCGACTGGGACGCGCTCACGCCGCCGCTCGCCCTGCCGTTCCGTCACCTGCCCGCGCGGAACGGGGACGCCGCGAAGCCGACCGCGCTGGCGCGGTTCAAAGGGGACGGGCCGACTTGGATTTTCGGAACCGTCGCGCTGAAAGATAGCGCGGGAAAGGATCACCTTGGCGCGTCGTACATCAAGATCAAGCCACCGCTGACGCCCTACCGTTGCGGACAGTGCGAATGGGACGAGGAGGCGGGGCGATTCCGCGAACTCAACACGGTCTGGGACCGCGCGGACGATTCGCCGGAACCGCCGGTCTTCACGGACGGACATCCCGTTCCGTGGCGAGACGATACGGGAACGGAGTGGCTGCTCTTCGGCGATCCCTTCCCCCGCCTGAAGTGTCCGGCGACCTGGGAAGGGTGGCAGGACCGGACGCGGTGGCAGCTGCTGAACCCCCAGCGGACGGTCACGGCGCGTGACGGCGGGCGGCAGGTGCGCGTACACCGGGGGTCGATCGCCTGGAGCGGATTCCGCAGGCGGTGGGTGGCGATCTTCTGCGAAACGCACGGGGAAAGTTCGTACCTGGGCGAAATCTGGTGTGCGGAGGCGGAGACGCCGTTCGGGCCGTGGAACGACGCGGTGAAGGTGGTTTCGCACGACAACTACACCTTCTACAATCCGCTCATCCACACCGAGGGGTGGAATCCCGATTCGCCCTATCTCTACTTCGAGGGAAGTTACACGACCACCTTCGCGAACAAGGCGCACCCCACGCCCCGCTACGACTACACGCAAATCCTCTACCGCCTCCCGCTCGAGAAAAGGCAAGACGGAGAATAGGGTGTAGGTGGTTGGCAATCGATCGCCTTCGATAGCGATCAATGATTCACTACTCCCTACTTCCTGCCGACTACCCCTGATTTTCGCCTTGCTTGCGCCGTCGGGAAAGGGTATAATGGAATCTCACTTTTTGGTGCGGTGCCCCTTTTCATTTGGATGAGGTGTCCGGGCCAAGGCAACTGAAAAAAGGATGTGGATTATGGCTAATGCAGACAAACCGAAGACCAAGAACAAGAAGCTTCTCGCGTGGGTAGAGGAGATTGAGCGTCTTTGCAAACCGGATCAGGTTTACTGGTGTACGGGAAGCAAGAAGGAGTGGAAGGCTATCTGTGAAGAGATGGTGCAAAAGGGACAGTTCATCAAGCTGAACTCCAAGAAGCGCCCCGACTGCTATCTGGCCCGTTCCGATGCGTCTGACGTCGCCCGCGTCGAAGGCCGTACCTTCATCTCCTCCAAGAAAGAGATCGACGCCGGACCGACCAAC
Source organism: Kiritimatiellia bacterium (assembly GCA_017450695.1). GTDB lineage: Bacteria > Verrucomicrobiota > Kiritimatiellia > RFP12 > UBA1067 > RGIG8368. The sequence goes on from JAFSTA010000104.1 coordinate 25,188, forward strand.
CACTGGCTGGATCCCGAAGAGCTCAAGAAGACGCTTCTCGATCCGAAAACGGGACTCTTCGCCGGCTGCATGAAGGGCCGCACGATGTACGTCATCCCCTTCGCGATGGGACCTGTCGGCAACCCGATCACGAAATACGGCGTGGAGATCACGGACTCTCCTTACGTTGTGGTGAACATGGAGATCATGACCCGCGTGAACGCGGATGTCAAGAAGGCGATTGACAACGGCGCGGAATACGT
>JAFSTA010000105.1 GCA_017450695.1 Kiritimatiellia bacterium
CTTCCTTCCCTTTGCGAACTTTGCGGACTTTGCGTGAGGTTGAATCTCCGCGTTCGGTATCGCAGGCATCGACATGGATCACGGTGAAAAACGCAGATGCGCCCCGGGCTGCAATGCCGACTCCGCACCACCGCTCGGCTCGTTCCACGGCGCGGCATACATGCCGTGCGCTAGCGTCCCTCAAAGGGGACACCGAGCAGCTTGCCGAAAGCGCGATAGGCATGCGTGCGGCGTTCTTTCACCCACTGGCGGACCGTGCGGATCTTCTGACGGTAAAAATCGAAATCTAGCCCGAAGGGATCACCCCACGACTGTTTCTTCGCGACAACCTCATCTGGATCCGCCGTGCGCAGATCCTCCAGGTGGTCGCGCACCTGGTGATAGGCGTCACGCCAGGGCATTCCGCCCGCAACCAGTTCCAGCGCCCGGTCGGTCGCGAAGACGCCCGGTTCAAAGGCTGCGCGCAACCGTTGCGGGTTCACCTCCAGCGAACGGATCATGAGCGCCAGGATGCGCAGGGAGGCGCGCGTAATGGAAAGCCCTTCCATGTACAGCCCCTTCGTGTCCTGCAAGTCGCGGTTGTAACTGCCGGGCATCGCCGTCAGAATCGTGTTGACCGCCATCGCGCAACTCTGCACCTTGGCGGCCTTGGCGCGAATCAGCTCCAGCACATCGGGATTGTACTTTTGCGGCATGATGCTACTGCCGGTACACAGTTCACGCGGCAGCCGGAAGTAACCGAACTCCGGCATCGAAAAGAGGATCAGATCCTCCGCCAACCGGGACAGGCTGACCAGAATCTGCGAACAGGCGGAGAGGGTCGCCGCCTCGTCCTTCCCGCGCGCGCACCCGACGTAAAACACGTTGTGGATCGGGCGGGCAAACCCCAAAAGCTTCGCCGTCAGAACCCGATCCAGCGGAAGCGGCACCCCGTACCCCGCCGCCGATCCGAGCGGACAGAGGTCGTTGGCGACATACGCGGCCTCGACCCCCAGCAGATCGTCCAGCAACATTTCGCCATACCCGGTCGCCCACAGCCCGACCGTACTCGGCATGGCCGGCTGCAGATGCGTCCGGCCGACCATCGGCAGTTTCTGGTGCTTCTTGCCGAAACGGATCAGTTCCTCCGCGAGAGATGCAACTTCGTCCGTCAGCCCCAGCAACTCATCCTTGATGTGCAATCGGATATCGACCGCCACCTGATCGTTGCGACTGCGTCCCGTATGGATCTTCCGTCCCAGATCACCAAGACGCTCGGTTAGACGGCGTTCGATCGCCAAGTGAACATCTTGATCCGCCTCGGTAATCACGAATTCACCCTGTTGCGCCTCGCGGATCAAATCGACCAGCGCGGAAACCACCGCGTCCCGTTCCTTCGGCAGGATCACGGGCGGCTTGACATCCATCTTCGCCAGCGTGGTGACATGGGCGGCGGAACCGAGGCAGTCCCACACCACGAGATTCAAATCCAGCTTGGGGTCGTCCCCGACCGTGAACGCCAGCACGTCTGAATTGATTTTCCCGACAATGGTTTTCTCCGCAACCTTCTTCTCTTTCATCCGTTCCATCCTCTCTCGATTCTCAAACGCCACCGAAACGGCGGCTCCGCGTCGAATAGGCGGTCAACGCATCCGTAAAATCCTTCTCCGAAAAATCCGGCCACAACACGTCCGTCACGTAAAACTCGCTGTAGGCGCATTCCCACAGCAGGAAATTGCTGATCCGGAGTTCCCCGCTCGTCCGGATGATCAAGTCGGGATCGGGAACGTCCGGCGCATAAAGGTTTCCAGAAATCGTCTCCTCGGTAATCTCGCCGGGCGACAACGTCCCCGCCTTCACCCGTTCGGCGATCCGTCTCGCCGCGTAAACCAGTTCGCTCCGTCCGCTGTAGCTCAAGGCGATCAGCAGCTGCCGCTCGAAGGAAGCGGTCTCTTCCTCCAGTCTCTGGACCGCCTTCTGCAGGTTCTCGGACAAATCCTCCTTCCGCCCGATCACACGCAAGCGCACCTTCTTTTCCAACAGCTCCGCCTCGTTCTTTTCGATGAACCCCTCCAGCAATTTCATCAGCCCCGAGACCTCTTCCTGCGGACGCCGCCAGTTCTCCGTGCTGAACGCGTAGAGGGTCAAGTAGCGGATGTTGGCGTCGCGACACCAGTTCAGTACACGACGAACCGTCTCCGATCCCGCCCGGTGTCCCGCCAAACGCGGCAGTCCGCGCTTCTTCGCCCAACGCCCGTTTCCGTCCATGATGATCGCGATATGTTTCGGGCGCACGACCGGCTCACCGCCGTCCGTTTTCTTGCGTAAAAACAAACCCATGACTCACCTCATCTCCCGATTTCCGTCCATCGTATCTCAAACGATTCCCTGTCCGTAAAACCTGTTCCCGTCCGGACGCAGCCATCCTTCCGAACCCGGTGCCCGCCAGCTTCACGCATCCTCCGAACTGGTGGGCATGAACTTTTCGAGAAAGTCCCGTAACCGACGGTTCCGGATCCCCAGCAGGCTCTTCCGAAGCCGGTTCGCCTGTTCGCGCCGCGCCTCCATCACCCGGGCTGAAATATCTGATCGAAGAATCGCCAGCAGCAGCTTCTCGCGCACCTTCCGGTCCGTCTGCCAATCTGCCGAAATCCAACGGCGGACTTCGGCATCTTCACTCCGGCAGGCCTCCGCCAAGAACAAGGTTGGGCGCAACGCGAGAATGTCGGAACGTCGCCCGGCCTCGCCATGCAGGTCATCCATATCATCATCCGTCTGAAACAGGGTTCCCCAATTGAGCGAGAACTCCGACAACGCCTCGCGTTGCTTCTTGTCCAGCCCTGCCGCCGCCGCGCCGCACTGCATGGCAACTTCGAACGCCGCCCCCGTTTTCCGCCGGTAGATATCGAACACCTCTTCGGTGGAAATCTCATGCGGGGCCCGGCAGAACGCCAGTTCTTCCCCCTGTCCCCTCGCCAACTCCTTGTGACCGTTCGCGGCGATCCGCAACAGTTCACAACGGACAGGAACCGAGAAAGGCGATTCCGAAAGGAGACGGTATCCCTCGCCCAGCAGCCAGTCCCCCGCGTTGATCGCCGAGGGAACTCCGTACCGTGCATGTACGGTCGGCATCTGGTAACGCTCCGCGTCCCCGTCCTCGATATCGTCATGCACCAGCGACGCCTTGTGGAAACACTCCACGGCAATCGCCACGGGGGCAATCCGCTTGGGATCCTCTTGGGGCTTCAACAGGGTGTAAACCGTGGCGGTCAACATCGGGCGCAACCGCTTGCCGTCCACAAGCAACCACTCGCGTCCGATCCGGTCGGCATCTCCCGTCACCTTTCCCATCCACCGCCGCAACCCAGCCGGACTGAACCAGGCATTCAGCTTGCGCCGCAGTGCGGATTTACTTGACTTGCTGTTTGTTCCGGAATTCATTGCAAAACTTCTGGATGGGACAACCCTCGCAATGCGGGTTGCGCGGGGCGCAACGGGTCTGCCCGAAAGAAACCAAATACGAGTTCCACGTCTTCCAGTAGCGTTTGGGAAGAGTCGCGCGCAACGCCATCTCCGTGTCGAACGGCGTCTTGGTCTGAACCAGTCCGAGCCGGTTGGAAATCCGGTGGACATGGACATCGACGCAGACGGCGGGCTTGTCGAACCCCAGCGCAACGACGAGATTCGCCGTCTTCCGTCCGACCCCCGGCAACTCGCACAACGCCTCGACCGTATCCGGCAGAACGCCGTTGAACTTCTCCTGCAGGACATCCGGCAAAGCCTTCAGATGCTTCGCCTTCTCGTGGTAAAACCCGACCGGGAAGATCAATTGTTCGATCCGCTCGACCGACATCCGCCGCAGGTCATCCGGACAAGACATCTCCACGAACAGACGGCGAACCGCGCCCGCCGTACAGGCATCTTTCGTCCGCGCGCTCAAGATCGTGCCGACCAGCACGTGGAACGGATCGTTTGTCTGGGCGGCGACCAACTCGATAATCGGAGAGTCTGCTTTTCGGAACTCGGCTCTCAACAGCCTGTTCACTTCGGGAATGTCACTCGCTTTCATGTCGGTAAGTGTACCCCTTTTTTCACGTTCCCTCAAGCCAAAAGAGAGGCAGGGCGGCGGCGCCGCCAGCGCGTCAAGTGGTTAAGTGTCCCTGCGGGACTAAATGTTCCTTCGGGATAAGTGCCGCTACGCGGCTAAGTGTCCCTGCGGGACTAAGTGCCCTTCGGGCTAAGTCACTTCGGGGCGAAGCCCACTTAATTCCACACCCCTCGTCATTCCCGTTTTACGTCCGTGCTTGAATTTGCGGTTGTCCCTGTGGTAAACTGGAGGGGCATAGGAACGAAAGCGGATGCATATCTCACATCAGAGTTCACGAGAGGACATCGTCATCACCGGAATGGCCTGCCGGTTCGCCGGTGCCGCCAACAATGAAGGTTTTTGGCGGCAGATCATGACGCGGCAGCATGGTTTTTCCCTCTTGCCGGAAGGTGAGGTTTCGGTCGTTCCCCGGCGCAAACCGCTTTTCAGCCGTCCCCTGCCCACCCGCGCCGCGCAACTCGGCAACCTCTATTCCGCCGCAGTTCCTCCCGAACCGACGGGGGGGCAAGAGAAACGCGCACCCTACAATCCCGATCTCTATTTCGACAGCAATCTGGTGTTGGACGCCTTGCGCGACAGCCGTATTTCCTCGCGTCTCCTCTCGCCTGACAAAGTGTCGTTCCACCTCGGATTCTCGCCGCTCTTTTCCGCCGCCTCGCAGAACTGGCTGATGCACACGTCCATGCTTGACCAGACCGTCAGCCTGATCGGGCAGTTTTTCCCCGGCGCTTCCTTTGACCAGCTGGCATCCTTGCAGGAACAGCTCGCGCACGTACTGCCGAGCGCCACACCGGTCTCCTTCCTCTCTGCGCTGGGCGGGACCGCCACGTCCTGGATCGCGGCACAACTGGGCGCAACCGGTATTGTGAATTCGATCGACGCGGGTTCCCTCTCCTGTATGATCGCCCTGCGGCAGGCGATGGACAGTCTCTTCTTGCGCCACTGCGACCTGGCAATCGCGGGTGCCGTTCAGCAACCTCTCTTCCGCGGATTGATCGAGGGACTTTCCGGTTCGATTCCTTTCTCAGAGGAGGAGTCCCTGCATCCCTTCTCGCGCGAATCACGCGGGACGCTGCCCGGCGAGGGCGGAGCCGTCTTTGTCCTGAAGCGGTTGAAGGACGCGAAACAGCAGGGCGACCGCATTTACGCGATCATCCGTAGTGTCGGGTTGGCTACCGCGTTGCCCGACGCACGTCACCGGATTCCTACGGCAGCCTGTCTGCGGCAAGCGATCACATGCGCCCTGCGCGAGGCGGAGGCGGTGCCGGAGAGTTTCCAGATGATCGAAGCGCACGGGTCTGGAATTCCCGTCTCCGACCAAACGGAGCTCTCCGTTTTCAGCGAGTTGGCGGGCGACGGCAAGAAGCAGCCGTTGATCGGTGTCGGTTCGGTCAAGGGCAATGTGGGACACACGCTTTGGGCCGCGAGCGCAGCGGGGATTGCGAAGACGGTTCTCGCCATCGCGCACAAGCAGTTTCCGCCGTCGGTTCCCATCGAACGGCCGTATCCGCAACTCACGACCGGTTCGCCGCTCTATCTGTTAACCGAGTCGCGTCCGTGGTTGCGCGGCAACAAAAAACACCCGCGCCGTGCGTGCGTCACGGCGCTCAGCAGTTCGGGCAGCAGTGCGGCTGCCGTGCTGGAAGAATATCCGGAGTGACACATGGCGCAAGTGGTTCTGCAAAATGCCTGCAAGCGATACGGGAATGGCGCGTTGGCCGTGGACAATTTCTCCCTGACCGTGGAGGACGGCGAGTTTCTGGTGCTGGTCGGTCCCTCCGGATGCGGGAAATCGACGACCCTCCGCATGGTGGCGGGACTGGAGGAGATCACATCCGGCACGTTGCTGATCGACGGGCGCGACGTCACGCACGTGCCGCCCAAAGACCGGGACATCGCGATGGTCTTCCAGAACTACGCGCTCTACCCGCACATGACCGTCTATCAGAACATGGCGTTCGGTCTCAAGCTACGGAAAATCCCGCGCGAGGAGATTGACCGCCGCGTGCAGGAGACGGCGCAGACGCTGGGACTCTCCGACCTTCTTAAGCGTCTTCCCAAGCAGCTTTCCGGAGGGCAGCGGCAGCGCGTCGCGCTGGGACGCGCGATTGTCCGCCAGCCCAAGGTCTTCCTCTTCGACGAACCGCTCTCCAATCTCGACGCCAAGATGCGGGTGGAGATGCGCGGGGAGATTCGGCGGCTACACGACCTGCTGCGCGCGACGATGATCTACGTCACGCACGACCAGATCGAGGCGATGACGATGGGCGACCGGATCGTGGTGATGAACCAAGGGAAGATCCAGCAGACCGCCGCGCCGCTCACCGTGTACCGTCATCCCGCCAACACCTTTGTGGCGGGTTTCATTGGAACCCCGCCGATGAACCTGCTTCGTGTCCAAGCCAAGAAGCGCGATGACGGGGAGAGCGAACTTTCTTCGCCCGCCGTCTCCCTGACGATGCCGACGGCGGTCTTTCCCGAGGGGGAACCGCCCGCCGAAGTGATTTTCGGATTCCGTCCCGAGGCGGTCGCCCCGGACGCACCCGCCGACGAGCGGCACGCCCGCATCACGGGGCGCGTGGAGTTGGTGGAGCCGATGGGCGCGGAAACGTTCGTGCATCTCGTACTGCCCGACGGTTCCCGCGCAACCGCACGGCTCGCGCCCGACGTGACATGCCGTGCGGGGGACGAGATCACGTTGGCAATCGCCCTTTCACGCTGCTGCCTGTTTCACGCAGAGACAGGCGTGGCGTTTTACACCGGAGGTACAGAATGAACAAACTGAAGGGGATTATCCCCGTCGCAATTATTTTAGTCGCCATCTTTCTGATCATGGGCGGATGCTACAGGCAGATTGATCCGGGCGAAGTCGGAATCCGTACATTTTTCGGAAAGATCACCAGTCAGTCCCTTGCGGAAGGACTCCACCTCTACTGGCCCATCGGCGGCAACATCATCGTCTATGACGTCAAACAGCAACGCATGAACTGCACAACGGAAGTCTTCACGAAGGACATCCAGACCGCGAAGATCCAGTTCGCCATCAACTACTCGCTGGACCGCGAGAAAGTCGCGGAACTTCACCAGACCGTCGGCAGTTCGTTTGAACAGAAACTGATCGAGCCGGCCGTGATGAACGCGGTCAAGGACGTGATCGGCCAATGGGAAGCGGACTCGCTGATCGCCAAGCGAGAGGAGGCGGCAAAGCTCATTTTCTCGACACTCAACCAGGTGCTTGAAAAATACGCGATCCAGATCTCCGCCGTGAACATCATGGACATCAGTTACTCGGACGCCTTCGAAAAGGCGGTCGAGGAAAAGCAGGTCGCGATGCAAAACGCGATCAAAGCGAAGAACATCACTGACCAGAAGACCGAAGAGGGCAAGCAGCTGGTGATCATGGCCGAAGCGGAGGCCAAGTCGATGACCACACGCGCCGAGGCGCTGGAGAAGAACAAGGATCTGGTCCTCTACGAAGCCGTGCAAAAATGGGACGGGAAACTGCCGGTTTATCTGATGGGCGATGTCGTGCCCCTGCTCAACCTCTCGACGCCGAAACAGGAACGGACAACGTCCCCGTTGCGGCAACGGAACGAAACCAGGGAAGGAGTCGCCAAATGAAACACCTCTTGCTTTACGGAATCGCGCTGATGCAGGTCTGCCTGGCGCAGGCTGCCACCTACTATCTGGACAGCGAAAAGGGAAACGACCTTGCCGACGGGCGCTCCGAGACGACGGCGTGGAAAACCCTGAAGCACGTCAACCGAGCGCAGTTCGGCGCGGGAGACAAGGTACTCTTCAAGCGCGGCGGCCTTTGGCGCGGAACCTTCCGCGCGCGATCCGGCGACGAGAAGGCGCCGCTCCTCTACGGCGCCTACGGCGAGGGACCGAAACCGATCATCCAGAACTCCGTCGCGCGCGACCGCGAATCCGAATGGATCGAGGCCTCACCGGGAATCTGGGCGACACTTCCCTTCCGCTTGGAAATTCGCGGACAGCGCGACGTCCTTTCCGGTGCGAATTGGGGCAGCTCGTTCCAAGAGAAGGCGAAGGGAACCTTCCGCAAGATGACGGAGAACGTCCACGGGCAAGCGGACAGCTTCTGGCGCGTCCAGAGTGTCTTTTCCGGCGAGCGTTCCAACCATCTCCAGCTCTGGGGACCGGTCATCACCAATCTCCAAGACACCTTTATCGTCCGCATTCGGATGCGTTCGTCCAAACCGTTCACCTATGGGTTGCCTCTTCACGTAATGTTGAATCGCCCTCCCTGGACGCACTATGCGGAGGGACATCCGCTTCGGGCGGAGAACAGCAACATCACAACGGAGTGGAAGGCCATCGACTACTTTTTCGTCACGGATCCGGGACGTGTCGGCGACCAAGCGACTCTCCATCTCAACCTCGGAGGGCAACAGCCACCGGACTCTTCCTTCGACTTCCAAGTGCTGGGCGTGTGGAACACCCTCTCCACCCATGCGCAACTGCTGCACAGGGATGTCGGTATCCTGATCCTCAACCACGGCGAGGCGTGGGGCGTCAAGAAGTGGAAGCTGGCGGATTTGAAAAAGCCGCTCGACTACTGGTATGCGCCCGAGGAAAAACGGGTATTCGTCCGGTGCGACGAGAACCCGGCGAGGAAGTACAAGAGCATCGAGCTTGCCTTCACGCAGCACATCATCGAGGAGGGCGGAGCGCACGATGTGGTCTATGACGGTCTCGCCATCCGTTACGGCGGCGCCCACGGAATCGGCGGCGGCAACACCAAACGCATCACCATTCGCAACTGCGACCTCTACTGGATCGGCGGCGGTCTGCAATACTGGCACAAGAACGGATACCCGGTGCGCTTCGGCAACGCGATCGAGTTCTGGGGCAAGGCGGACGGGAATCTGGTGGAGAAGAATCGGGTCTGGCAGGTGTATGACGCGGCGTTGACCAACCAGACGGCCGGCGATCCTGACGCGCACGAGACAAACATCATCTACCGGGACAACGTAATCTGGCAGTCCGAATACTCGTTCGAGTATTGGAACCACCACCCGGACAGTTTCACGGGAAACATCCTCTTCGAACACAACACCTGCATCGACGCGGGATTCGGGTACGCCCACACCCAGCGTCCCGATCCGAACGGGGCGCACCTGATGTTCTACGACAACTCCGCGCCGACGACCAACTTCGTCGTTCGGAACAACATCTTCTACCGGACGACCAACCGTTCGACGCGGATGTTCAACGACTGGCGGTACGGCCTGACGCTGCAGAACAACCTCTACTACATCCAGCCGGACCAAACACTCTACCAGTACCACAGCAAGACAAACGGCATCATCTACAAACCGTCGGAATTCGCGAAGTACCAGAAGGAGATGGGCATGGATCAGGGTTCCATCTTCGCGGAACCGCAGTTCGTCGATGCGGCGCGTCACGACTACCGGTTGCGTCCCGGCACCGTGGGCACGACCGGCGCAACGGATGGCGGACCGATCGGCGCACGCTGGTAAGCCGTCTTCCGTGACCGCGCGCTTGAATCAACGTGAGGATCCCTTTCGTGAACCGCCAACTATCCACTCTGAACTCAAAACGTAGAACCCGGAATGTTTTGTTGACACTCCCGGTCGTTGCGTTTCTCACGTTTTCCACTTGCGCCGCGACCACCTACTATGTCGATAGTCTGCGGGGAAGCGACAGCGCGACGGGCAGATCGGTTTTCGCCGCCTGGAAAAGCGTCGAGGCCGTGCAGCGCGCGGACCTCCAGCCGGGCGACACGGTTCTCTTCCATCGGGATCGCTACTGGATGGGAACCTTCCGAGCCAAGGATGGCGTAACCTACTCCGCCTACGGGGGAGGGAACAGCCCCGCCTTCGCGAACTTCGTTCCACAACCCGACCCGCGTCAGTGGGAGTCGCGGGGGAATGGAGTCTGGATGACCCGCCCGATTTTTCCGGTACTCGAAGAACAGCGCGTGGATTTGCTGGATTCCCGGTGGGAGTTTCCCGCCCCGGCGGGAACCAACGAACTGGTGCGACGCGCGATGGAGTTGCGACACGAGGAAGAGTGCTGGTTCAACCGCATCTTCATCCGCCCCGATGGAAACGCGCGCACCAACCTCGTTTTCACAGGGCCGGCTATTGAGGAACTCTTCGACACGATGCTCCTGCGGATTCGCGTCCGATCTTCTGTCCCCGTGATCTGGAGCGGCGCGGTAACTGTCGTCCGCGGCGCGGCGAAGACGCCCGTCATGCGCAGCATCCCGCTGATGAAGAAAGAAAGAACACTGGATTCGGACTGGCAAACCCTCTACATCCTGTTGCAACTGATTCCCGGCGTCAAAGACAACGGCCACCTCCAGTTTTCGACAAGCGTTGAGTCACCCCGACCGTTTCTCTTCGACTTCGAACCGGTCGGTTTGTGGAACGTCCGGTTCCGTACCAACCTTGCGCGTACGCAATCGCTCACCGCCATCCAGCTGGGGCAACAGTTCGGCACAAGAAAACCGAAACGGGAAGAGCTTACGCAACCCGGCGACTTCTATCTGGACGCGGAAGCGGGACAGGTTTTCGTTCGTTGCGACGTCTCGCCCGCGCAAGAGTACCATCCCATCGCGTTCGTCTTCGGAGACCGTGTAATCAGCACTGAGAATGTGAAAAACTGCCGTATCGAAGGGCTTTCCTTCCATCTGTTGAATCCATCGGGAAAAGTCGAGCCACTCCCTGATCTCTTCCGCGGGTGCGAAACCACGGCAATCCCGATTTTGCCGCCCGCCGCGAAGTAACCCGACGCAGCGGAGATTTTTTCCTTACCTATCAGTTGGCCGGTTGAGCGTGTTAGGGCGGACATTCCGGATACGCATTGCGGACGCGACGGGGCGCGTCCCTCCCATTTTCGTGAACTCTACGGGAGACACTCTTACCCTCAAGTGCATTCCCGCGGGCGCGGGCGGCGGAGTACGTCGCGTAGCCACGGCTCGCGCGGTCTGCCCGTTCGCCGAGATGCCGCCGTGCTTCGACGGCGTGAAATCCGTTGCGATAGAGATGTGGCCTGGAGCGCTTACTGAATCGGTGCTGGGCGTGATCTGCGCCGCCACCAACCAAGCAACGTTGTAGCCGGGCTACCACGTGCCGTTGCGCAGGACCATGACGTCCGACATCTCGACTGATTCAATCGCGCCTGCGAAAACCGTCGAAGACCACCATGAGCACCATCGGACGCTTCTCGCCGTCTGCATACAACAACGTAGGCACCGCCGCTACGTACAGCGCGGCAACGACAAGCGTGATACCTCCGTCACAGAGAGAAGCGGAAAATTACACCTCCCCCCGGATTTTGATCATTTGCTTCTCTCATCTGCTCGTGTTGTGGCTATTTCCGCGTCACCGTAGCGCCCGGCGGCGAAATCGACAAGATGGCGTGTATGGGAGTCGAACGAAAGACCGATGAGCCAGATGGGGCGTCCGTCGGCAAGATAAGGATCGGCGTACTTCTTCTCGCGTATCTGCGCAAACGCCTTGTCAACGGGTTCATCGACTTTCAACTCGAAAATGTAGATGCCCCTCTTGTGTTTCGCCACGACATCGGCGCGTCCGTTCGACTGC
>JAFSTA010000106.1 GCA_017450695.1 Kiritimatiellia bacterium
CGAAGATTCAACCTCACGCAAAGTCCGCCACGTTCGCAAAGGAGGGAATCATCGACGACTTCGCGGACTTTGCGGACTCTGCGTGAGACTGTGACACGAAAAATTCCGTGTTTGAGCACCACAGGCTCTTGTTGAATTACGCAGATGCGCCCCGTACCCGCCTACTGCCTACTTTGGGCTTGTACAAGAGGCCAAGTTTCTATAGAATGAACTTGTTCTTTATCGGAATGAGTTTTGGGAAAGGAATCGCGTTCAGCGGTATCCTTTCCCGAAACTTGTGGTCTTCTCGGAATCGCGGTGTTTTCGGGATGTGCAAGTCTGGAAATGGGAACTGAAGGGAATTGGGGAATGAAGAAATTCGTAGTGATGATGGTGTTGGCGGTCACGGCGTTGTTCCGCGTATCGGGTGAGACGTACATAGGCGGCTACACATACGCAGGTGTGATGACCATGTATTCTTCCGATGCCGGGAAAATGGTCCCGTTTGGGTTGGCGACGGTGAAGGTTGCCAAGGTAACGACGAAGAAGACCTGCAAGGTAACGATGCAGATCCAGAAGGGAAACCAGGCAAAATACACCATCAGCGGGACACTGAACCTGAAACAAGACGCCAGCGGATTGTCCGGCAGTATCTCCGCGAAAGGGAAAGGGACGTGGGAATCCGAGCAGATTGACACGGCGCATTTCGAGATGTTTGACCCGAATACGGGAATCTACATTCAGGCGCGCCGCAACTATCTGGAAGGAGTCGATGCGAAGAAGTGGTCCGGCAAGCTCTCTCCTTTCGTGGGTGTCTGGAACGCCTATTTCTACACGGAGGATCTGGGGACGTGCCTGCTCAACTGTGTCGTGAACAACAAGGGAATCGTCAAGATCAAGACATACGGATGGCATGTGACGAGATCGTCTTACGCCGCGATCTGTACCACCAAGCTTGTCTCCGAAGCCTCGGAATCCAAATGCGAGATCCCGATTCACTTCCAGAAGCTCACGGACAAGAAGAATATCTCCGCTTCGCTGAACGTCGTTCTGCCCCGGAACCTTCGTCAGGGGACGTTTTCGATGAAGATGGATTCGTCTTACGGATGTTATGCGATCAAGACCGTTGAGGCCATCCGGCAGGGTTCGGCAGAGGATGAGATGGATGAACTCCTCGGGTTCGAGGGAGGCAAGGGGACCAGCCGTCCTGTTGGCGACTACATTGTCCACGGCGGCAACGGAATGAATTCACGTACTCCCGAATTTGATGACGACGATATGTTTGGGTTGACTCTCCTTGCGACGCTCGGCTACCCGTGGTACGGGAACATCCCTGAAAGTGACGCGCCTGGGCTGGGTCACGCCGAAAGCCGCCAAGATTACTTCCTCCACAACCCTTCCTTTGGCGGCCGCCAATCCGTCTGGGATCAAGTTGACCAACAACAAAAAAACCCACACCTTCAAGGGAAGTTACAACACGTATGTGGTGGGGTTAAACAAGCGGATAAAAAAATGCCCCGCCAAGGTCAACGGCGTCAGCTGGCGTGGAGGCTATACCGGGCAGCTGACCGATTACTGTTCGATGGGGTATGCGTTCATCAAGGGTCCGAATGGACAGATCGAGTACGACTTTGTCCAGATTGTCCCTCCGAACAGCGAGGATGAGGATGAGGGTGACGAATAGTCGGGGGGCAGTAGGGAGTAGTGAATAATCGATAGCTATCGACTGCAATCGATTGCCCAACGACCTTGCCTATCAGTTGGCCGGACATTCCGGACAAGCCGGGTACGCGACGGGATGCGACTCTGTTCTTGACGAGGAACGGTACACGCCAACCAGATAATTTCGGAACAGAGAATGTGGTTCGAAAGGAAAGAATGTCATGGAAGCGAAAACGGGGGCGGGGCGGTTATTCTCGCTGGATTTCCTGCGCGGGTTGGATATGTTTCTGCTGGTCGCGATCGGTCCGCTGATGCGTGGCGCCGACAAGGCATGGGGGCTGCCGTCTTCGGTTATGGGACAGTTCCGGCATGGATGGGTCGGTTTCACGCTTTGGGATATCATCATGCCGCTCTTTATCTTCATGTGCGGCGCCGCGATTCCCCTGGCGCTCACGAAACGGATGAAGGACGGTCGCCCGACGGGGGCATTCTGGCGTCATGTCGCTTGGCGTTTCGCCTTGCTCTGGTTCCTCGGCATGATGGCGCAGGGCCGGATCCTGACGCTCGACCCGATGCAGATCAGCCCGTACAACAACACCTTGCAGACCATCGCGGCAGGATACCTGATCACCGCGTTGCTGATGCTGACGCGAAACCGGATCATGCAGATCGCGGTACCAATCCTTCTCTTTGCCGGGTACGGCGTCCTGCTCGCCTGTTTCGGGGATTACACCGACACGGGAAACTGTGCCTACCGGGTGGAGATGCCGGTTCTGCGCTGGATCGTTCCGGCGGGAAGCAAGGCATTTGAAGTCGGCGGTTACACCTGGTTCCTGACCACGATGATGTTCGCGTTTATGTCGCTCTGCGGGTACCACTGTACGGAAATCATCCGCGGCGAGTACACCGAGCGCCGTAAAATGGGACTCCTGCTCGCGCTGGGAGGCGGATTGCTCGGACTGGGCTGGCTACTGTCCATTTGGGTACCGGTCATCAAACCGATCTTCACGGTGAGTTTCACGGCGCAGGCGATGGGATGGTGCGTGCTGGCGTGGGCGGTGTTGTATCTCATCACCGACATCTGCGGATTGCGGCGCGGACTGGGCGTCTTCATCCTGTATGGAAAATTTGCGCTGACCGCCTACCTGTGCCATACGGTCTTCCACGCTGCGGTGGATCGGGTTGCCCAGACCCTCGCGCAGGGATTGCCGCGCATTTTCGGAACCGCCGCGCAACCCTTCACGCTCGCGTGCGTGACGGTGCTCGTCATCACCTGGCTGGTCTGGATCCGTTCCCGCCTTGGGCAAGCGGGGGGCGGAGTCGTGAATAATCGATAGCTATCGACTGCCCAACCACCTTGCCTATTGCTTTTCGTTCTCGTCTTTCTTGGCGGGGATGCGTCCGGTGACTTTCTCGCGGAAGTAGATGATCCAGATGCAGGATTCGTAGAGGATGCACATGGGCACCGCCATGATGATTTGCGAGAGCGGGTCCGGCGGCGTCAGGAACATGGCGATGGTGAACACCACGACGATGGCGATGCGCCGCTTGCTCGCCAGCGACTGCGAGGAGATGATCCCGAGCCATCCGAGCGCCAGCAACAAGAGCGGGAACTGGAAAGCCACGCCGAATCCGAGCAGGATCTTGATGACGATGGCGATATGCTCCTTCATGTTGATGATCGTGGTCGGGATGCCCATCCAGTGGTTGAGCCGGATGAAGAAGCGGAGGGCGAAACGGAGCGTGGTGGCGTAGGCCATCAGCGCACCGCTGACGAAGAAGATGCTGGAGGTGGCGAGCGTGAAAATCAGGATGTTCTTCTCGCTGCGCTTCAATCCGGGGAAGATGAACTGGAGGATGAAACAGAGCAGGAAGGGGAGCGCGAGGATGGTGCCGCCCCACATGGTGATCTGCATGAGGACGACGAATCCGTCCGTCCAGGAGAGCGCCTGCGTTTGGACAATCAGTTCATCCGGGTTGCGCGCGGCAGGCTGCGCCGATGGCGGCGTCGCCGGAGCAGGCGCTTCCACGGCAGCGACCGCGTTTGACTCCGCGACGGCACCAGCCGCCACCGAAACGGTGTTCGACACAAGCGTTCCTTCCCCTGCGGGTGCTGCCGTGGCCGCGACCTCGTTGGTGACGGCCGCGGCAGTCGGCTTGTCCTCCTCGAAGCCGAGTTCCCCGCGCGTGATTCGCGCCGGGTCGATGATCCAGCTGTTGATCATCGGAGCGAAGGGGATGATGACGATCACGCAGATCGCCCAGGCGAACGCGCATTTCACGAGACAGTTGCGCAGTTCGATCAGATGCTCCATGAACGGCTTCGGAGGATCGTTGTACTCATCTTCCTTCGAGGCATCCGAACCGAATTTCAATCTGCCGATTTTCATTTCTGCGTTTCCTGTTCCGCTTCCGTTCCGGATTCCGCCGAACCCGCGCCGACGGAAGATTCCGTGGAGGTCGAGGGGGCGGTCGCGGAGGTGCCGCCATCGCCACCATCAACTCCCTCGCCCGCGCTCTCTGAATCCGGATTCGGGTAGGCGGAGGGATCCTGTTCCGCGCGGTCCGCAGGAACAGAACCCTCCATTTGCGAGTCGTATGCGTAAGGATCCGAAGAGCCGTCGGTGGAATAATCCTCCGGTGTCGGCGGCGGATCGTAGGGTTGCGGTGGCGGCTGGTCCATCGTCATGATCTGGTTCTTGAACTCGTCGGCGGCGCGCCGAAATACCGTCATCATCCGCCCGAACTTACGGGCGGTCTCAGGCAGTCGCTTCGGCCCGACAACGATCAAGATCACGACGAAGAGAATCAGCCATTCCCCGAATCCCGCCGAATCGAAGAGAAACGCCAAGTGTGTATCGGATCCCAACATGACCAGCGCCGGTTATTTCTGGTAGATCGCGAATTCCCCGCGGCGGTTCAGTCTCCAGACTTCCTCGCCGGTTCCTTGCACGGCAGGTTTCTCTTCGCCGAAGCTACGGGTTTGGATGCGGTCTTCCGTGATGCCGCGCATGATCAGTTCCGTGCGGATCGAAAGGGCGCGGTTCTCGCCGAGGGAGAGGTTGTACTCGTTGCTGCCGCGCTCGTCCGTGTTACCCTCGATCACGAGGACGTGGTTCGAATTCTGTTTCAGGTGGTCGGCGACGGCCTGCACCTTCGACAGTTCCGTGGCAGGCAGCGAATAGCTGTCGAACCCGAAGTAAACGGGGGAGAATTCCAGTCCCTCGACCTTCTTATAAAGGTCCTCGAACCGCGATCCGGTCAGCTTCGCGCCGTTCTCGTCGGTCACGCTGCTGAGCGTACCGAAACCACTTCCGCTCCCGTCGCCGATCATCGAGGGATCGTTCGATCCGTCAGCCTTGTGGCTCGGACCGCAACCGACCGTGGCGAACAAAAGAGTTGCCGACGCGGCAACTGCGAACAGGTGATGCAACTTCATGTGTGTGAACTCCTTGGTTTCGTTTACTTCTGGTAGATGGAGAATTCATCGCGGCGGTTCATGCGCCACGCTTCTTCTCCAGCGCCCTGTACGGCGGGTTTCTCCTCGCCGAAGCTGCGGGTTTGAATGCGGTCCCCCATCACGCCCATTCCGATCAGGGCGCTGCGCACCGTCTGCGCGCGGTTCTCGCCGAGGGAGAGGTTGTACTCGTTGCTGCCGCGCTCGTCCGTGTTGCCCTCCACGATCAGCACATGCTCCATATTCTGCTTCAGGTAGTCGGCGACGGCCTGCACCTTCGGCAGTTCGGACGGGGGAATCATGTAGCTGTCGAACCCGAAATAGACGGGGGCGAAGTTCAGCCCCTGCACCTTGTTGAGCGCGTCTTCAAACCGCGTGCCCGTAACGGGGGCGCCCATTTCGTCGGTCACCATCGCAACGTCCGTGGCGACGGTCGGCTCGGTCAGCTCCACCCCGTTCGAAAGGGTGCTGACGTCATCCTGCCACGGCAGGCGCCATCCGCCGGCCTTGGTGCGGCACCCCGTGTCCATCACAACCATCGCGCCCATCAGCGCCGTGACCACCAACAATGAACGAATCTGCATGACTCATCTCTCCTTTTTGTTTCGGCTCTTGCCTTGTTCCAGTTTTCTCCTAACGCTTCGACCAGCAGGGGGACATCCAGTTGCCGCCGATGTTGAACAGCCGCACCGGTTCGTCTCCCATCGTGTCCAGAATGTACAACGCGCCTCCCGCCTGGCAGACGATGTGCCGACAGTCGGGCGCCCAAGAGGGGTGCTCCGCCCCGTACGGGGAATCGACCGCTTTCGCGCTTGCCTCCCCCGCGTTCGCGTCCATCGTGTAGATCCGGTATCCCCCGCCGCGCTTGCTGGCATAGGTGATCTGGTTCTTCTTGTTCCAGTCCGGGTTCACGTTCTCCGTACCCGTGAAGGTGATACGGCGGGACTTGCGGGAGCTGACGTTCACGATGTAGAGCTGCGGCTTGCCCCCGTAGTCCGAGACATACACGATGTTGCTGCCGTCGGGCGACCAGCATGGACTCGCCTCCGATCCACGCGGTGTGTTGGTCAAGCGGATCAGGTGCCCGTTGCCCATGTCCAACACGTAGAGTTCGGGATTGCCCTGGTACGAAAGGATGATGGCCGCGCGCCGTCCGTCGGGCGCGATCGCCGCACCGGTGTTCAGTCCCTTGAACGCGGCAAGCGGCTTGCGGCTGCGCGTTTCAGGGGTGAAGCGGAGAACCTCCGGGTACCCGTGCAGGAAGGTGGTGTAGTAGATGTCCTTCGCGTTCGGCGCCCAGCGCGGACCGACGCACGCCGCGTTGTCATGCGTGATCTGAAACACCGCCATGCCGTTGGCGTCGCACATGTAGAGGTCGCCCGCCGCCTTGCCCTTGCGGTTGACGAAGACAATCTTGGACTGCGCGTTCCCCGTCTCGCCCAGCAGTTCCTTCAGGATGGTGTCGGAAAGCTGGTGCGCCTGCGCACGGATTTCCGCCGCGCCCATCGAAACGCGGTTCCACGCGAAACGCTTGCCCGCCCCCTGCACGAGCAGCGCGGAACGGATGCCGGAGCCGGAATCGCTGACGGTGCCCTTCACAAAGAACGAGCCGCCGTTCCCCGTTTTCAGCCAGCCAGACAAGTCGAGGTCGCGCGTGAGCGTCTGCACGAAAAGCCGCCCGTTCGGTCCGGCCGCCTGAATGTCACGCAGGGTGATGATGTCCTTGTTCGCGCCTTTCTTGACGACCTGGATCAACGGCGCGGCGGCGTCCGCCGCCCCGGCGAACGCGACAAGCAGACATCCGAAAACAAAAAAGCGAACTTTCGAATGAAGAGAAAATCGGCACATAAAACAATCCCCCAAAAACAGGGAAATATTATACTGATTTTAGGGGGCGTTTGACAAGCCAGATTTTACGGTTTTTGCAAGGGCGTTCCGCGCCGCCCCGTTCGGGTGTGCAAGGGAACGGAACCCGCGCAAGAATGCGCGTGTACAGAACCGCCCGCGCCGTGCCAGCCGAAAGATGGGGGTACGCAGGCCGCTAGGCTGCCACGGGGGTTCGGGGGCTGCCGCGGGGTTCGGGGAGCTGCCACGGGGGTTCGGGGGCTGCCGCGGGGTTCGGGGAGCTGCCACGGGGGTTCGGGGGCTGCCACGGGGGTTCGGGGGTCTGCCCCCGTCTCCTTGTCTCGCCAAGCCCTCCTTACTGCGGGGGTTCGGGGGTCTGCCCCCGTCTCCTTGTCTCGCCCGCCCACTGTCACAAAGTTGGGACGAATTGTCCCAATATGGCACAATCCCTGCATTCGTGGCACACGAGGCGGAAAACCGTGGAAGTACTTGTCTGTCAATGGTTTCCGTGTGTTTTACGGGGGTGTCTGCTATCGCGGATTTGGGTTGGCACGGGGGTTGCTTCTTTACTGTTGCCCGTCGAATGTGGGACACAAAGGGGCGGGCAGATAGGAGACTCTTTTATGGCTAAAGTTTTAGGTATTGACTTGGGAACGACGAATTCCTGCATGTCCGTGATGGAAGGCGGCCAGCCGGTCGTCATTCCGAACGCGGAAGGCGTCCGCACGACACCTTCCGTCGTGGCGTTCACGAAGGACGGGGAGCGTCTGGTCGGCCAGGCCGCGAAGCGGCAGGCGGTGACCAATCCGAAGAACACGATTTATTCGATCAAGCGGTTCATGGGCCGCAAGTACGACGAGATGGCGAACGAGATCAGCATGGTCCCGTACGAGGTGGTGCGCGCCGCCAACGGCGACGCCCACGTCAAGGTGAACGGCACGGTCTATTCCCCGCCGGAAATCTCCGCCATGATCCTGCAGAAGCTGAAGGCTGACGCGGAGGCCTACCTGGGCGAGACGATCACCCAGGCGGTCATCACGGTGCCGGCGTACTTCAACGACTCGC
>JAFSTA010000107.1 GCA_017450695.1 Kiritimatiellia bacterium
CTGTAAGAAGAAAAGAATGAAATCTCCTCTTCACCATTTGGGTGAGATGGATAAATACACCATCTCAAACAACAATTGGCCTTTTGCGCCATTCCTATGCGTTCTTTGCGGCTGAAACAAAAATCAACGGAGGTTTTTAGGGTGAAAAGATAAAATGGTTAAATCGCCGCTAACGCGGCTTTCAATCAGCCTGATCCGCCCCGCTTTTCGGTGCCTCGTCCATTTCACCATTTCAAAGCGAAGCGATTTAACTTTCCCTCGCGGGGTCGCGTCCCGCTATTCGGCAAGGGTGCCGGGAATGCGCCAGGTGCCGTCTTG
Source organism: Kiritimatiellia bacterium (assembly GCA_017450695.1). Lineage (GTDB taxonomy): Bacteria > Verrucomicrobiota > Kiritimatiellia > RFP12 > UBA1067 > RGIG8368. The sequence goes on from JAFSTA010000107.1 coordinate 319, forward strand.
CGCGATGGCGAGCACACCCATGTCGCGACGGAGCTGGAGGTCGCTGAGCCACCAGGTGATGACGGAGGACACCAGCGAATTCCGCGCACTGAGCAGGGCGCTCTCCGCCTCCAAGATGTCACGCATGGAGGAGCGACCGGACTGCATGAACATGTCGTTGCTCTTAACGCGCAACTCCGCGACTTTCATCGACTCCACGCAGATTTCATACGAGATACGCGCGGCGATCAGGCTGCGTTGTCCGCTCCGGACAGACTGCTTGATCGCATCCTCCTTCTCCTCCACGGCACGTTTCGCCTGTTCGAGCGCGATCATCTGCTTCTTGAACGCGTTGCGTTCTCTCCGGCGGTTCCAGGGAAGGTCGAACCGCGCGGACGCATCCCAAGTCTCCTCGCCCTTGAACTTGGAATTCCCGGTGGAACGTTTCCGGTTGATGTCGGGACCCAGCACGAGCGTCACGTCCGGCAACAAGTCGTTGGCGGCGATCTTCACGTTGCGCGCCTCGTCCTCGTACTGGCAGCGCGTGACGAAAAGGTCGTCGCGGTTGGCGAGCGCGATCCGGCAGGACTCCAACTCGTTGGGATAGTCCGCCAGCGCATTGGGGGTCTCCTTGTACTTCTTCTCCATGCTCTGCTCCAGATTGCGGAGCTCGCCCGTGTCGAGCACGACTTTCCCTTCCGGCGGCAGCCCGAGCGTGATCTTGAAGGAGTCGAGCTGCGACTCGTAGGTCTGCCTCGTCGAGACCACGCTCTCGTTCGCGTTCAGCAAATCGGTCTTCGCCTGGTCCACCTGGATGCGCTGCATCCGCCCCGCACGGAACATCATTTCCGCACGGCGTTCGTTCAGCTCCAGGCGGTGCGCGTTCTCCATCGAGTTGCGCATCTGCTGGTGGTAGCGCAGCACGGTGAAGTAGTCGTGCGCGATCGTCACGGCGTAGGTCTGGCGATACCGTTCGAAGTTGCGGATCGCGTAAATGAGGTTCCGTTCCGCCTGCGTCAGCGGCTCCATCACCACATCCTTGCCCGCTCCCCGCAACAGCGGCACGGTGGCGGTCAGGTCACCCGTGAAGGTGACGGAACGCCAGTCGTCGCGCAACAGGCTCGCGACATCCAACGCGAGGTTCCCCACGATCTTCGCGCCGTTGGTAAGTTTCTTCGTCGCGCCGATCTGCTGTGACTCCGTCGCCTTCTTGGTCACCATGTCACCGCTGAGCGCACCGAGGATCAACCCGCTGAACGTGGTGTCGAACTGATACTGCTGGTAATCCAGATCCAACGCCCGGTTGAAGACGGTTTCCTTGTATCCCTGATAACTGCGGTTGTTTCGTGCGCCGATCCGCAAGGCATCGCTGAGAGTCAGAATCAACTCACCGTTGGTCGTGGTGTTCGGCGTGAACGATTCGAGTTTCGGGAAAACGACATGCTGGTCGCCGCGTGCGGAGGCGAGCAACGCGACGCGCAGGGTCAACGCATCTGCGGGACGGTAGATGTCGAACGTATTCGTCCGCCCCGTCTGCTCCTGCCAGTACTTTGTCGCCAGGCGAATCCCAGTCTCGTCGCTCTCCTTGACCGCCCGTTCCGGCGTCATGCAAGCGAGCGGGAGAAGCAGCGACGCAATCAGCAACGCCACCCCCGGCAACTTTCCGTACAGTTTGTCCAACCCCCAACTCATTCTGCATTCCCCTCAAATAGAATCCATTGTACCGCTTTTCCCGCAAAAGGTAAATTGCGAAATTCCTGTGGCGAAAGGCGTGTGCGCGGGCATTTCTGTCCGCGCACAGAACATCAGGTAGCAATCGATTGACACCCGTCCGATCTACCGGGCGATTTCGGCCGTACGGATGAAAACAGGTCCGAGGAGGCCGGATGGCAACAGGCTCTCGTCCTTCGACCAGTGCCTCCACGTGGTGAAGGTGTGGCGGCCGGTCGGAGACCGCTTGCCGTCCTTTACCCACTGCGGAATCTCTTTCACGCCGATCTCCTTCACGCCGTTGCGCACGACGCCCTTCCACTCGCAGTCCGGCGGCAAGGCATCGTCACCGATCAAGCGGTTGGGCCAGAGGTTCGTCACCTTCACCTCCAGCTCGAACGCATCGGCTTTCGCGTCCAGCGCGTCTGTGATATCCACGCGATACGGCGGTTTCCAGAGAACGGGGAACGTTTTGCCGTTGACCGTCACCTCCGCGAAATTCTTCACCTCGCCCAGATCGAGGATCGTGCGGACGCCCGCTTTCGTCGGTGCGTACGACACACGTTTCGTGTAGGTGGCCGTCCCGGAGAAGTAACGGATGTCGGGATCGGAATGGGTACTCCAAGTCGCCAGCGCGGGGAACTCGACCGTACGTTTCGCCGTACCGCCCGTGTACCAGTCCACGGGGAATGTCACGCGCCAACTTCCGTTCACGCCGATTGCGGAGGACGGAGCCGCCGTCAGGCGGCGGGTCGCGCCGGATGCGGTCGTCAGCGTTGCCGTCAACGGTTGCCAGGCGAGGATATCGTTCCCGCGCCACTCCCAGTCGGGGGCCGGATCGTTTTTCCGGGCATTGGACGGAATCTGGAAGGTCGCGTGTTCTTTGAGGGTGACGGTTTTGCGCACACCGTCATACACATAGGTGATGCGGGCTTGCTTATGTTGCCGATACGCGGGATCACCCCCGGCGAGGCGGTTGTTGATGACGGCGGAAATCTCCCCTCCCTTGACGAGAGCCGCGAGTGCATGGGTGAAATCCCTCGTCAGCCCATTCTCCTTTGAATCAGGCGCGGGCAGCACGCCGTAAATCGCCTTTTCGATCCCAAGCGTATGAGACGGAGTCACCAAGACGGGATCCTGCCGACGGTTCACCTGGACGTCAACCTTGACGGCATGATCGCCCGCGGCCGGACGGCGGAACAGCACGAACGCCGAGCCGCTCGGCGGGAACGTGAGTGTCACGACCGTCCGCCCCTTCTCTACGCGCCACTGCGGCGCGTCGGTGATCGTTCCCTTCTCCGCGTCCCAGATTTCAGGCTGCCGCCCCGTGATGCGGAAGGATGCCTCGAACGATTTCGAGAAGGTGTTGTTGAGGGCGACGAAATACCAGTCCGCCGTCGCATTGCAGCGGTGGATGTACACGGCTCCCGTCTGCGGGTCGGTTTCCGACGATGAGAAATCCGGGGTGACGCCGAGTTTCTCCAGCGCCTCGGCGGGACGGCAGGTCATCACGCCCTTGGCCCACACCTTGTCGGCGCGCGAGCGCACACGTCCGTCGGCGGCGGGGTACCCCACGAGTCCGGGCGCGCGTTCGGGCTTCCGCAGGCAGCACACCTTCGCGCCCGCATCCAGCAGCCGTTCCACGGTCGCGAGCATCCGTTCGCTCATCGTGTCGCGAGGCGGCAGAACCAGCAGCGCGTAGCTCACGCCGCCCGGCACGACCACGCGACCCTTCTCAACTTTCAACATCTCCATCGCCTTCGTCGCGCAGATGTCCCAGTCATACCCGTAGGGCAGTTTCATCTCGTTCGAGTCCACATCCGTGCCTTCGTTGTAGCCGCCTCCATTCGGCGATTGCTCGCCGCAGAAGTACAGGACGTCCGCGACGAACCTTCCCTCCTGCAGCATCCACTGGCAGCGGGCCTGGTACTTGAACAAATCGCCTGCGAACTCCCACCACGTCTGCGTACGGTCGAGGTGCATGCCCCAGCGTCCCATCGTCATGCCGGGCAGGTACTGGTTGCCCGGCCACGGCTGGTGCGTGAAGCGGTGGTAGATGATGCGGTTGATCCCGTCGGCGTACACGCGGTCGCCCTGCGCCTTGATCGTGAACGGAGTGGTCCGCCACCGGCCGCCGTTGTCGGGACGGGCGGTGAACGACTCCGTGGCGGCGTAGCGGCGCCCCCACACGTGCGCCAGATGCGCCGCGTGCCTGGAGTTGCGGGTGGCCGCGAAGTGGTCGCCGGACGACGCCTGCGACCAGAACTCGGCCATCGGGATGTCGGCGTCCTGCCCGTACTGGAGGTCGTCGGACGGCCCGTTGCCGTACGGCTCGAGCGAAAGCTTCAGCCCGTGCCGGTGGCAAAGCTCGGCAAGGCGCCCCGCGTAGTTCTCCGCGAAGAGGTCGGCGATCACGCGGCGAAAGTCCTCCAGGAAACGCTCGGACGCATCGACCGAATCAACCACGTGCCCGGCGAGAACCGGAAGCCACCGGAGGATCGGATAGCCCGTCCGCTTCTCGAACGTCTTGTCGAACCCCTGCGTCCAGTTCTGGCAGCCCACCTCGTAGCTATCGACGAGGATGTTGTTGAAGCCGCTCGCGACGTCGCCCGCGAGCGGGCCGAGGTGCCGACAGATCCGCGCCACGTACTGGTCGAAGTGGTAGTCCATCGCGGAGGCGGAGAGCTTGTCAACCTCCAACCCCTTGCCGTGCGCGGACGCCGGATGGTTGCAGCACCCGTTGCAGACGTAGGCGAGACGCAAGACCGTCCAGTCACCGGCGGGCGCGTCCCACGCCAGCGTACCGTCGGGGGAAAGCCTCGACGTGAGATCGACGATCCCTTCCTTGCGGACAAGCTGCGCGTCGGTGGCGACCGTAGCGTCGCGCCGGATGCTGCTACGGTCGCCGAACGCCTTGGACTTGGCCTCGGAGATGCGCAGCTTCGCCTCCGGCCGCATCTCCTCCAGCTTCATGGGGTGTGACGAGGTAAAGGTAAAGCGGATCGCGCGAGCCGTGACCGGCTTCTCGAAGGGGCGGTAGCGGAGCGAGAGGTCGGCGACGCGCCTCTTCACGAGGTGCGTCGAGAACGTCTCCAGCTCCTCGAACGTCTTGCCGTCCCGGGAAACCTCCGCCTTCACCATGGCGGAGGCGGACTTGGCTTTCTTGCACGAGATGCGGAACGAAACGCCCTGCGCGGTGAACGGCGTCTCGGAGGAGATCGTCCCCGTCCTGTCCGAAACCTCGGACTTCACGCCGGGGAACTGCACGAGGTCGGCGGCCGGCGTGGGGAAGGCGAGGACGGCGATGTCCTCGTAGAACCCGTTGTCGTTCTCCGTGCGCGGCAGCTTCCCCCTGAACGCGACCGGACCCTTCACGGCCGTCTCCGTGAACACCACCTGCTTCATGCCGTTCGAGGGCATGTTCCACGGCCCGCCCGACGACGACCAGCCCGAGCAGTTCGGGATGCAGATCTCCAGTCCAAGGCGGCGCGCCTCCGCCGCCGCATGCTTGAACATGTCGAACCAGGCGGGCGAATTGAAGTCCAGGTCTCCGGGAGGAATGGCACACCCCGCGTCGAACATCTGCACACCACCGACACCCGCCCGGGCAAGTGCCTCGAAGTCACAGGTAATACCTTCCTTCGTGACGTTCCCGTTCATCATGTGGTACCACGTGTGCGGCTTCGCCGAATTGGGAGGAGCCCGAAATCCCTTTTCCAATGCGTCATCCGCAAAAGACTGCGTGTACAATCCACCGGCAACCAACAAGGCACCCGCGAAAACCAAAGTTGTTTTTTGCATCGTATCCCCCATCCTCTGTGAAAACAAGAACGGGAGCATTTTGCCAAATTCCCATCCGAATTACGAGCGAAAACTTCGAAGGATCGAGAACCGTGGCGGGGTTACATGACAGCCATCGAAGACGAAAACGATAGAAGAGATCAAAGGGATAACGGCGATGGGATACGCGCTGAAGCACGGAATCAAGGAGTGCCAACGCGTCTGCGAGTCAGGCGTGACAGGCAAGGCTGGAAATGGTAGAATTATTTTTTTAACCATTCCAAATGGGGAGGAAACAACGGATGAGGTTTGGCAAAGAGTGGGTTCGGTACGTTGCGTGTGTACTCGTGTCCGGAATCGTATGGGCGGAACAGGACGGATTGCGTTTAACCGCGCCGGCGGACAAAGCAACCGTAGCAACGCTCTCGGAGGGGCAGAAAGCATACGTCTCGATGCCGCGCAAAGAGCGCGTCGATTTCTTCGCCAACGCCTCAAAGCGCAAAAAGATGCGTGCGCTCGGCTATTACCCGCAGCCGCTCAAACTAGTCTGGGAAGGGATTCCGACCGGAACAAAGGCGGAGGTCTCTGTCTATCGCCTGCCCGACCGTACGCGTGTATTCCATGTGGAAACGACCGAGAAGTCGGTTCAGGTGGATAATCTGGAAATCGCCCGCGATTACGAATGGCGCGTCACGGCGAACGGGAAATCACAAGCCGCGACCTTTCGGACCGAGGACATCGCGCCTCGCCTGATCCGCATACCCGGGGTTCCCAACGTGCGCGATCTAGGCGGACGGATCGGATTGGGCGGCAAGCGCGTGAAACAAGGGCGCGTTTTCCGAAGCGCGGGGTTGAACGACAATGCGGGTGACGACTACCTCACCGAAGCGGAACTCAAGGCATCCGGGCGCATGCCCGCGTTGGACAAGGAGAAGCAGTCGCTGAAAGCGTCGCAAAAACGCATCCATGCCTTCCAGAAGAATCCGGGTACATTCAAGCTGGTGAAGAACGGGCTCAAGTCAAAGTGGACGATGTTTCGACTGGGACGCACGCCAACCGATGCGGAACAGGCGGAGCTTGCCCGCCTGACAACCGTTCCCGCAACGTTGTTCTCCGTAGCGGCGGAACAGGTTGAGGCGAGCAGCAAGCACGGAAACTTCCATCTCGCCAAACCGGCGGACAAACCCGTTGTCTTCCTACAGGAATTCGATTCTGATTCCGACGGCTATCTCTCGGTGGCGATCAGTTCCAGCCAGACCGCCTCAATCCGGATGAACGGTGAGATGGTGTATGATCTCTTCCGGATCAGCAACAAAGTGCGCCGTTTCGAGTACCGCGACCGTTTCATCCCCCTGCCGGTGAAGCAAGGGAAGAATCTCATTGTCGCGATTGTCGATACGCAGAAGCGGGAACGCGCGTGGCGTTGTACTCCCTCGCCGGCAGAACCCGTAACCCGCTTGCTGGCCAATGCGGACAAGTATCTGCAATACCGTCTGCGCTACCTGTACCGTGTGTACAAAGGGAAGAAACCCGGACAGAACCGGGTGAGCGAAACCACGCTCCCGTACGTGCTGAACGTTCTCGGAATCAAAAGCGACATCGATCTGCGTAGCGACGGCGAATGCTTCGGCATGACCGGCTCGCCGCTGGGACCGTCGGTCACCTGGTTCCACTACTCATCCTCCGCCTACGGGGGAATGCAGACTGAAACCGGACGCCAGGCGTTCAAGAAAGTCTTCCGCGTCTTCCTCGACGAGAAGAACTACCCCATTGATTTCCATTGTATCGCCGGACAAGACCGCACTGGGGCGGTCGCGTTCATCCTGAACGGGTTGCTCGGTGTGTCCGAGGAAGATCTGTATCTGGACTGGGAAGTGACCGGTTTCTGGAATGAAAATGCCGGTTTCAACCACAAAAACCGCTTCGACCACCTCGTGAACGGATTCCAAAAACTGAAAGGGGAGAACCTGCACGAGAAGATCGAAAACTATGTCCTCAGCCTTGGCTTCACGCGCGCCGACATCGAGAAGTTCCGCTCAATCATGCTGGAGTAGAGCTTGGTATCAGGACGCGATGGCTAGGGCTAGGCACCGCCACCTCGTCCAGCAACTTCTTTCCTCATGTCGGGCGCGGAGACGTAGAGAAGGGGACGTTCCGTCATAAGCGCTTACTCGTGACCAGGCAAGATAACGAACGCCCCACCCGCTAACACCCACCCGCTACCCGCTAACGCCTTGCGGTCGGGAGGGGCGCCGTCCCTGGCGACCGCACTGACGAATCCGGGATCCACGTTCCTTTCGGTATCGGGAGTTTCGGAGGTTTGGAGAAGAGCCGCCCCTGTCTCCGAAACTCCAAGACTCCCCATAGCGAAAGCAATTTCCACACTACCGAAACGGTCGCGATCCATCCTACGCACGGCTACGGAGGACGGGCGGGGCGCGAACCTCCCGATTCGGGCAACGAGGACGTTGCCCCTCCCGTCCTCCACGTCTCCGCGGCTCTGCGAGAGAATCGGTTGGCAGGTTCTGCGCGTCCTGCGTTTGCGGACGCGACGGGGCGCGTCCCTCCCGATTCGGGCAACGAGGACGTTGCCCCTCCCGTCCTCCGCGTCTCCGCGGCTCTGCGAGAGAATCAGTTGGCCGATTCTGCGCGTCCCGCGCTTGCGGACGCGACAAGTCGCGTC
>JAFSTA010000010.1 GCA_017450695.1 Kiritimatiellia bacterium
GCGTGGAATATATCGGGCAAGAAGCTGGACGCAGGGAATGTGTTAGCGAACACGACCTACGGAACGTCGTCAATCAATGTTATAATCTTCCTCACTTACGCGTACGCGCTTGGTGAGGTGACGGCGATTCAGGGCCGTGAAATGGTGTTGCGGGGATGGCCGTTGCGGGGCGTTGCGCGGGTGGAGGAGTGGAAATATCATGGACAACTTGAAAAAACTCTTTTTCCTTGTTTTGCTTCTTGGCATGACGGCGGTTCCCGTTTCTCGTGCCGCACAGGATGATCTTTTCGGAAACGGCGGTTTCTTTATCGGGTGCAACTACTGGGCGCGTCACGCGGGGATGTTCATGTGGCGCGACTGGAATCCGCAGATGGTGGAGAGGGAACTTGCCGAACTGGCCAAGTATCAGGTTTCCGTCCTGCGCGTCTTTCCGCTCTGGCCGGATTTCCAGCCGCTGACCGGCGTGTACGGCGGAGGCGGTGCGCACCGGGAGTATTTCCAGAACAACCGTCCGCTCTCCAACCCGGCGGGGGTGGATGAAGAGATGATGAAACGGTTCCGTTTCTTCTGCGACACGGCGCGGAAGAACAACATCCGTCTGATCGTCGGGTTGATCACGGGGTGGATGAGCGGACGTCATTTCGTGCCGCCCGCGTTCGAGCGTTCGAATGTCCTGACGGATCCCGATGCCGTGATGTGGGAAGTCCGTTTCGTACGCCACTTCGTGCAGGAGATGAAGGACCACGAGGCGATTGCGGCGTGGGACCTCGGCAACGAATGCAATGTTATGGGAAAGGCCACGCAGGGAGAGTTCTGGCGCTGGATGTTTGAGATCAGCGCGGCGATCCGTCTGGAGGATTCATCCCGCCCGATTGTTTCGGGAATGCACGGGCTGACGACAGAGGCATCGCATCCGTGGAACATCCGTCTGAACGGGGAGTTGATGGATGTCCTCACGACGCACCCGTACCCGCTCTACACGCCGGGATGCAGCAAGGAACCGTTCAACACGATGCGCAACGAGTTGCATCCGACGGCGGAAACGCTCCTCTACGCCAATCTCGCGGAACGTCCCGGCTTTATCGAGGAGGTCGGCAACCTCGGCCCGACGGTCGCCTCCGCCGAACGGACGGCGGGGAATGTGCGCTGCTCGCTCTTCAGCGCGTGGGCGAATGACCTCAAGGGATACCTCTGGTGGTGCAATTCCGATCAGGAGAACCTGCGTTTCCCGCCCTACGACTGGACGGCGAACGAGCGCGAGCTGGGGTTGATCCGTAGCGACTGGACACCGAAACCGGTGATGCTGGTGATGCGCGACTTCCAGCAATTCCGCCAATCCCTGCCGTTCGCGAAGCTGCCGCCGCGCCGTGTGGACGCGGTCTGCGTGGTCTCCGAGCGGGAGAGCGCGTGGTTCAACGCCTTCGGCGCTTTCCTGCTCTCGCGTCAGGCTGGTTTCGATATCGCCTTTGCCGGCGCCGAACATCCGCTTCCGAACTCCGATTTCTACATCCTCACTGCCGGTACTACGGATGACTCCTATACGCACACGGCTTGGCTCAACCTGCTCCAGCGTGTCTCCGACGGCGCGACGCTCCTTGTCTCCAAGAGCGCACAGACGCGCCTGACCGGATTTCTGGAGGCAACCGGGAACGAGATCGACTTCATGCATCTGGGGAATAAAACCCGCGCCTTTACGCTGGCCGATTATCCCGACCGCTTGATCACCACGGATGACGAGGCGAACAGCGAATTCATTCCGAGAACCTCCACGGTTTTGGGGAAGGAGAGAAACGGGGTTTCCGCCATGACCGTGAAGGCTTACGGGAAGGGGAGGATTGTCGTCGTGAACGCGCCCGTTGAACGCAGCGCGGTCTTCCGTGGCGATACGCTGACCGGAAAAACGCTGAACCCCATCTATCTGGTTTATCGCGAGGCGGCGAAACAGGCGGGCGTGAAACGGCGTGTGCAAAAAGAAGATTCGCCGGGTGTCGGACTCACCGAACACAGACTGCCCAATGGGGAAACCGTTGTCATCGCGATCAACTACGAGCCGGATCCGGTCGTATGCCCCGTGCGAATCGACGGGACAATCGGTCGGGTCTGGCGCGGAAAGGCCGATCAACACGCAATCACCATTCCCGCAAACGATGCCGCCCTCCTCACGGTGAAATGATGAAATGGTGAAATAGTTAAATCGCCGCTGACGCGGCTTTAAATCGCCGCTGGCGCGGCTTTAAATCGCCGCTGGCGCGGCTTTAAATCGCCGCTGGCGCGGCTTTAAATCGCCGCTGGCGCGGCTTTAAATCGCCGCTGACGCAGCTTTAAATCGCCGCTGGCGCGGCTTTAAATCGGCCTGATTTAACTTTTTAAAAGCGAAGCGATTTAACCATTTAACTTTCCCCCGCTTTGGGGAGGGACGCGCCCCGTCGCGTCCGCCGCCCCGACAATTGAACCATTTCAAGCGAAGCGATTTCATTTTCCTATGGCGAAGCGATGGAATTTTCTTTCAAAGTGTACAACTTTTCAGGATGTAAAAAATAATCTCATTGCAACTTTTTCAGATATTCCAAGTTGTGTCATTGCAACTTTTCAGGAGATTTGGTAGAATGTGTCGCGAAGGAGGCAATCGATGTTACGCCGCAAATTCTATGAAAAACTTCTGGAATGGAAGAAAAAGCCGAGGAAAAAGCCGCTTTTGGTAAGAGGTGCCAGGCAGGTCGGCAAGACTTTCATCATCCGTCAGTTCGCCAAGACGTACGATTCGTATGTCGAACTCAATTTCCTGAAGAGTCCGGAACATGGCAGGATATTTGAGGGGGCGCTTGACGCCGAATCCATCTATTCGAGAATCACGTTGATTGTCAAGGATGTCCATCTCGTGCCGGGAAGGACGCTTATTTTTCTGGATGAGATTCAGAAATGCGGAGCGGCAAGGACGGCCTTGAAGTTCCTTGCCGAGGATGGACGCTACGACATCGTTGCGTCTGGATCGCTTCTTGGAATCCAGCAAAACGGGGTTGCCAGCATTCCGGTTGGCTATGAAGAGACGGCGGTCATGTACTCGTTGGACTTCGAGGAGTTCCTTTGGGCGAAGGGGTATGCCGATGCGCACATCGCATCCGCCCGCGAGGCATTCGCGAAGTGCGGCAAAGTGGACGATCTGCTGAATGCGAAGTTCCATGAGGAGACGAGGGACTACATAGCCATCGGCGGGATGCCGGCGGTGGTCGATGCCTTTTCCGTGAACAGGGACTATGGCGAGGCGGACGCGATCCAGAGAGGGATTATCCGGGACTACATGGATGACATCCTGAACTACGCCCCTGATGCCGAGAAGCCGAAGGTCAGGAGCTGTTTCCTGTCGATACCGCGTCAGCTGGCCCGTGAGTCGGAGAACAGGAAGTTCAAGTATGCCGAGGTGGAGAAAGGTGTCGGTGCGAGGAAGTACGGCAATTCCGTAGAGTGGCTTCGTGACGCGGAAATCGCGGAAATGGCCTACAACCTGACGGCACCGCTCTATCCGCTCTCCGCTTATGTTGACGACTCGATCTTCAAGCTCTACCTCTCCGACATTGGGCTTCTGACGGCCATGTACGGCTTTGGCATGAAGGCATCCGTAGTTGGCGGGACGATTTCGGGAACGGTGAAGGGCGCTCTCTACGAGAACCTTGTCGCATCGTGCCTGGTCCGCAATGGTCACCAACTTCGGTACATCCGCGACAAGCACGAGCCGCTTGAGGTGGAGTTCCTGGTCGAGGTGGAGGACATGGTCGTTCCCATCGAGGTCAAGGCATCCAATTCATCGACGGCATCGCTTGACAGGCTATTGGCCCGCGACGATATTCCGTTCGGGTACAAGCTGACGGGCGGAAATGTCGGGGTCTGCGGCAAGAAGACGACCCTGCCGCACTACATGGTCATGTTCCTGTAGGCGAAAAAATGGCCCTTCGGTCCTAAAAGGTTAAATCGCCGCTGACGCGGCTTGAAATGGTGAAATGGTTAAATCGCCGCTGGCGCGGCTTGAAATGGTGAAATGGTTAAATCGCCGCTGGCGCGGCTTGAAATGGTGAAATGGTTAAATCGCCGCTGGCGCGGCTTGAAATGGTGAAATGGTTAA
>JAFSTA010000011.1 GCA_017450695.1 Kiritimatiellia bacterium
TAAATAAACAATAAGTGGGTATTCAGGCTTCTTGGTAACCCCCGAAAAACACCTCAAAAATCGTCTCCATCCGAAATGCCCCTATAACATGCTTGACAACAATAGGTTAAATATGGTACAGTTGAAAACGTTTTTTGAGCCGAAAGGCGATTGAGACCATCACAACGGCATCGCCGTTGTCCCCGTATCGCGCGATTTGTTGAAAACGTTCTTTGAGCCGAAAGGCGATTGAGACATCGTCCGTCCACTTAAGCATTTTCATCCTTTCTCCTGCGGGTTGAAAACGTTCTTTGAGCCGAAAAGCGATTGAGACTTCCTGATCGTCTTTCCATTTTACGCGCATTTTTGACGTTGAAAACGTTCTTTGAGCCGAAAGGCGATTGAGACCAAATTCGTCGTTCATGCCATAAGGCACAAACAGTTTCTTGTTGAAAACGTTCTTTGAGCCGAAAGGCGATTGAGACCCATAGCGAGGGAGACTATCCCCTTGTAGTCAATCACCGTTGAAAACGTTCTTTGAGCCGAAAGGCGATTGAGACTTGTCACCCCTTTTTCAACTGTGCTCTTCTTCATAGTAGGTTGAAAACGTTCTTTGAGCCGAAAGGCAATTGAGACCTATGCTCTTGATCGGGATGATGTTCGCGAGGGCGGTTCGTTGAAAACGTTCTTTGAGCCGAAAGGCAATTGAGACTCTCAACCGTGATCTCTTTTTTCATACCATTGTCCTTTCGTTGAAAACGTTCTTTGAGCCGAAAGGCAATTGAGACGAGGGGGACTGGTGGCAGTGCCCCAGCCCGAACGAGACTGTGTCGCTACATCAGGCGGGGCGAAAAGTGGCGGGAATGCCGCTTCCCCGGCGTGTTTCCCTGCTGGCGACGTTGGCCTCCGGGAGGGAAATGTGTTTTGTTATGTTCGGGATCGAGTGTAATCCATAGTTGTCGATTACGCCCGATTGCGATTGAATCTAGATTCCACGGTCGAAGAATGTAAAAACCACGGAACACACGGAAGGAGTTTGTTTCTCGCGAGGGAGGGGCGCGCTCCGTCGCGACCGCAATGCGGAACATGCCTATCCGTTCCGAGGTCTAAGCGAGACGTTCGGGGAAGCGGCACTCCTGCCGCTTCGCAGCTTAATGGACCTTCGGCCCGAAATGGGCTACGCCCTAAGTGGCGGCTGGCGTCGCCTAAATGACTTAGCCTATAAGGGCATTTAGGAGCGAAGCGACACTTACCACGAAGTGTACTTGACCCGCTTCCCCATTTGGCGACATGTCTTCCTCTGTTGCGCGTAACAAACTTATCCCATTCCCGTGTGAACGTGGGTGGCGGGCTTTTGCCCAGAAGGTAGAAAGGAAACAACTTCAACAACAAACTGACAACAGGCTGGCGGTCGTCGCGCAACCGCGCGATGGTTCTCATCCGGCTCGCGGTTGCAAGCCGTCCGGATTGAAGTTGTTCTCGATGTTGTCTCTGTTGTTTCCAAATACTCATCGATAAGGCCTAAGCGAGACGTTCGGGGAAGCGGCGATGTGGTCGCGACGGGGCGCGACCCTCCCGTTCGGATCTCTGAACTCAAAAGCGACAGGGGGGGGCGCTTCTCCGAGGCGTCGGTTTTGGTCGCGACGGGGCGCGACCCTCCCGTTCGGGACCCTGAATTCAAACGCGACAGGAGTGTCGCTTCCCCGAGGCGGCGGTACGGTTGTTATCGGATGCGCCAGACGGCGGTGCCCCAGGCGGGGAGGGCGAGGTTGAGGGCGTCGCGTCTTCCGATGCCGAGGAATCCGCCCGCGCGGTCTGGCTTCGGCGCACCGAAGAGGGGTTCGAGCGTCAGGTCCGCAAGTCTCGGAACGGCGAGTTCGGTTTGGACTGGCAGTTCGAGGGTGTTGGCGCAGATGAGAAAGCGGCCTGTGGCGTCGTCGCCGCAGAGCAGTGCGCGGACATTTCCGTCGTGGGAGACGAGGCGGGTTTCGATACCTGACATCAACGCTCCCTGGAAGACTTTGATTTCCTCGATGAGCTTTTTCACCTCGTGCGCGGTGGCGGGGTTCCAGCCCATGCCTTGCTTTTGTCCGCCGCCCCAGTCTCCGGTCTGTTTCCAGCAGTAGAAGCCGATCCCGTTCGCGCCGCCGATACAAGCGAGATACGCTTCGACGCGCACCCATTCGGGCGTCTCGGTGAACTGCTGTTTGCTCTGCCCGAACGCCTGCGGCACGATGAACGGACGGCGGTGCAACGGCGCGTATTCACGGCGCATCGCGTCCACGCGGTCGGCGAACTGCGCCGCGCTGCCGACACCGCCGTAGTAGCGTAGGTAGATGTCGTTGCCGCCGACATCCCCTGCCATCACCGCCTGGAGGTTGCCGAGGTTGAACGCGGGATACCCCTTCTTGTCCGCGCGGGCGTAACACGCGGCGCCGCGCTTGAGGGCGCGGTGGAAGTTGCCGCCCGCCTCGTCGGAGAAGTACCACATGCGCACAAGCTGGTCGGGATCGTCCGCAAGGAGCGCGATCTCATGCTGCATCCGCTCGTTTGTCTCAAAGGCGTATTTTCCCGTCTCGCCGGGATGGCGGAAGAGGATTTCATTCCAGACACCGAAACCCTCCAGGCAGAGCACGACACCGCGAATGGCCTCGCGGTTGACCTTGTTCGTCGCGATGAGCGCGTCGATCGCGGCCTCGCGTTCCGCGCCGACGAGTTTCTTGTCCACGAATTCATCGAGGATTCCCCGGTCCAGCGAGAGGTGGTTGCGCCAGTCCCAGTCCCACAGCTGCATCCAGTTGAAGCCCATGTCGAGGGCGCGCAATCCCGTGTCGTCAATCTTCTCGAACCAGTTGAAGGTGTGGCAGTGATAGACGCCCAGCGGGAAGTAGGGTTCTCCCTCGTTGAGCAAAAAGCCGTCCTGGTCCGCCATGAGCTGTCCCTTCTCCGGCGCGACCATGCGGAACACGCCCGTAGCGATATGGCGTGTTCCGTCGGGAAGCGTCGCCTCCGCCTCCAGCCGGTACTCGCCCGCCGGGGCGTTGCGCGGCACGGGAAGCCATGTCTCGGCTGTTGAGGCGCCGGACGCGAAGACGCCCTTCGCCTCCGCCACGACGGTCTTGCCCTTCGCCTCCTTCGCCACGAGACGCCAGATGCCGCCACCCGCGTCGAAACCGCGCTGCGCGAAACGCAACCCGATGGCGACCTCCGTGCGGCGCCGCTTCGTCGAGACCTGCCCGCGGTAGGCGGGCGGGATGACCTCGAACAGCTCCGGCAACGCGACCACGCGCTCGGCGAGCGTCCACGCACGTTTGCCGCCCCACTCGAAGACCTCCGCTTTCGCCGCGACCTCGCCGTGGAGATCCAGCGGCGGAACTGCGAGTTCAAGCGCGAACGACTCGCCGATCTTCGCGTGTTCCTTTGCCCGCGCAAGGAACGTGCGCGTGTGTCCGCCCTTACGCGTTTCCCGCAAGTCGAGGCGCAGCGCGAGGTTCAGGTTCGTCGTGGCGAAGTTTACGTTCTTCACGCGGAGCGCGACTTTCCCGCCGCCGAGAGCCGGGAAGGGGACCTTGCCCTGCCAAGGGACCAGTTCCTCGAACTCCTGCGAGAACGAGACAAGGCGAAAGCCGCCTTCCTCCAGGGCGAGCTGCCGCTTCACATCCTCGTGCAGTTCAGGCGTGTCCGCCACCTCGTGCGTCGAGAGGATGAGCAGCCCCTTCCCGACGCGCAACAAGACCGTGTAGCCTTTCTGCACCGTCTCCCAACACTTGCCCGCCTCGCCCGGAAGCGAGAGGCGGCCGTTGCCCGCGCGCAGCGTCTCCGAAATGCGGTGCGGCCAGTCGAAGAGCGGCGTGTCGCCCGGTTCGACGTTGATGTCATAGGAATTCGCCGCACCCTTCTGCGGACGGAACTCCGGCATCGCATTCGTGGCGCAGAACACCACCGCGCCGGCGTAGTCCTCCTTGCATTCGATGAGTCGGACGATCAGTACTCCGCCCGCCTCCAGGAAGGCGCGGTAGCGTTCGCCCTCGCCATCCGGCAGCCGTTCCGCCCAGCGGATCTCGTGCCGCCCGCCCGCAGAACCGGTTGCCTTCGCCGCCTCCGCCGCGCGTTTCTCCACCGCCTGGCGCGACTCCACCACGGGACCTTCGTAACAGACGATCTCCGGGACGTTCGCCGGGCGCAGGAGGATGCGCACCTTGCGGCCGAGTTCCGCCGCCGAGACTCGGCCTGAGACGACGAGTTCCTGTTCCGCGTCGGCGGCGACGGACTTCGGCGGCAGGTCAAGTTGTGCTTTGCCGAACGAACGCGTGTTGCCGCCGGAGGCATCCACGGTGAGGACTTCCAGCGATCCGCGCAACGCCTGTGTACCTTCGTTGCGCACGTGAAGCGAGACGGAGAAACCACCGATGGCGAATTCGGAGGGAACCGCGTGTGCCGTGATGGCAATGCCGCGTTCCCGCGCGGCGGCGACAAAGGATTCCTCCGCGTGTCCGATCAGGACAACCGACAAAAACGCACCTATGATACCGAGTCTCGTTCCCATATCCACCTCACTCAAAAATTGTGATCTACAATGCGAATACATCACGCCATCGTGAATAACGGGAGTGTAGCATCTGCCCCTGAAGCGGTCAAGCCTTCCCTTTCGCGTACAGGGGGAACCGGCGCAAGAATGCGCCGGCACCGAACAGGGGCGCCAGCTGAGAAGCTGAAAAGCTGAAAAGCTGAGAAGTGGCGGTTACACCGCCTAAGTGGCTCTACCGGCCTAAATGGGGCTGTGCCCCTAAGTTGACTTGGCAAGGAAGAAGCTGGGAGGCTGAGAAGCGGGGAAGCTGAGAGGGCGCATCTGTATAATTCAACCGAAATTCCGCTGTTGGACACTTTGAAAAAACCACGGAAACCACGGAACACACGGATAATCATCCGTTTCTTGGAACGGCGATTCCGTGAGTTCCGTATATTCCGTGATGGATCATGGCGCGTTGGAATTGTTCAGACTTTCACCATTCGGGTGAATCCGTTTTCTGTCGTAACGTATGTGCGGGGGGATCGAAAAACCTCTGTTTCCGGCACTTTCTCTGCGTACTCTGTGGCCTCAGCGTCTCTGCGTGAGAACCCAAACGAGGAATCTAGGTTGAATCTCCGCGTTCGGAATCGCAGGCATCGACATGGATCACGGTGAAAAACGCGGATGCGCCCAAGCTGAGAGGCGGAGGTGATTCTGCATTGTGCGGGGGCGGGATTTCTGTTAGAATCAACTCGTTTGCGCATCCTTGCGGAAGCTGGGATAGCAGCGGGGTGACTTCACGCGGTAGTGAGAGGAAGCGAGGGAAAAGGAGCGATCAGATGAAACAAACGATACTGGCTGTACTCGTAGTGGGCGTGTGCGCGGTTGCGTTCGCGCAGATCCCGAAGGATGATGCGGCGCGGAAGCGGAAGCAGGAGATTGATTTCGCCGAGTATTATGTGAAGGAGTTCGAGAAGGAGGTTTCCCTTCAGCGCGGCGGCGAGAAGATGATGTGGCGTTCGAAACGCGAAGCCCTTGAGCGCGTGCAGAGGCTGAAGCAGACGTACCCGAACGATCCGGCCGTGGAGAACCTCTTTCAGCGCGCCAAGTCGGCGCTCATGAAGTCTAAGGGCGACTACACGGAAGTCCTGTCGGAATGGACCGCCTACAAGCGCAATGAGGAGACGCTGCGCAAGATCATCTCCGAGGCGGCGGAGAAGGAGTGGGCGGCTTTCTCCGCGAAGTGCAAGGACCAGATGCTGCCGAAGGTTTTTCCCGTACCCGACTACAGGGAGGTCGGGTTGGATGACCTGAAGGGAAAATACGTGGTGTTGGACGACATCGAGTATCCCCGCCGCCAGTTCTACGGCGCGACGGGCGAATACGTCTCGTCGGGCAAGCCCTCCATCGGGTACTACTTCGTCAACATTGCCACACGTGACTGGCTCGGTCCCTACGAGGCTGTGAAGCGTTACCGCCGCAATGTCAACAGCGGACTGGAGGACGTGCAGAAGTGGACGGTCATCGGCGAGATCGTCGATATCGCCGCCGAGAACCCCAACCCCGGCGAGGATGCCGTGGGGAACGTGTATTTCGGCTGGGAGTTGAAGCCCGTTGCGCTCTACGTGCCGGGGTACGTCATGGCCGTGCGGGACGATACGGGGGAATCGACGGGGCGTTTCATCGGCGAGGAACGCGTGGCCGCGATCAAGGACGGCTGGTACACCGTGAAGGAAGTGCCCGCCGACGTCACGCCCGACCGGCTGATGGAGATTTTCATGACTGCCATCAAGGAGAAGAACTACAAACTCTACCTGGACTGCATCGATCCCGAGCGCACAAAAAGCGAGGACGGCAGTGTCAACGCCCGTTACCACTGGGATCTCCACCAGACGAGATTCCACAGGGAATATGTTCACGTCACGTTCGGCAAGCCGGTGATCACCGTGCAGAAGGGCTTCGACGAGTCGAACCAACTGGAGAACTTCTTCCTCGATGACAGCCAGAAGACGACGCTGAAGAAAATCAGCGGCGTGAAGGTGGAGGAGGCGACCGTGGAGTCGAAGGCGTATGACGAAAACGGCAAGCAGCTCGGAACGCCGCATCCGCACAAGCTGATCCGGAGAGGCGGCGGACGTTGGTATGTCGAAGACTATGCGCCGAGGTTCTAACATGGGAAAGGGGGAAGTGATGAAGAAGAGATGGATTGCAGTGATCGCGCTCATGCCGGTTCTGGTAATGGCCAAGCCGTTCGGGGCGATGTCGGAGGAAGAGATCAAGGCTTCCGATTCCAGCCGTTGGGGGAACCGCGTCTCGCTCTCCGGTGAGCCCGCCGAGGAAATGGGGAGGCTCACGGACAACATACGCATCCTGTCCGAAAAGCTCAAGGCCTGCACGGAGGAGATTGTCATGCTGCGGCCGGATAAGATTGACGTGCTGAAGGAACTGGCGAACACGCTGGCGATCCAGCTCGTCGCCGACAACGTCGGCCGTCTTGCCAAACCCGACGACCCGCCGCATGTCCAGCGCGGTTACGAACGGCTCAACTCCTTCAAGGTGATGCTCCAGGCGCTGGAGCGCAAATCCCGTAAGAAGCTGCGCATTCTGGTGACCGACATTATCGGATTCCAGATGGTCGAAAGGCGGTCGCGGTGGAGCAGCGTCCAATTGCGCCTCGAAAATCTGAAGACCACGAGTCTGTACCGCGATCTGGATACCGCGTTCGAGAGTTTCATGAACAATGTAGATAAGCTGACCTCGGGCAACATATTCGACGTGACGGGAACCGAGGTGATGCGGGTGTCGAAGCTCGATGACTTCGCGAATGCGGACTGCAAGGCAAACCACACGCTGGACGGCCGGTCCCGTGTCGTGGACCGGTATCTTCTGGTGATGAACAGGGACGCGCTCAACGCCTATCAGAAGTACACCGCAACCATCAAGACGGAGTCTGCCGACACGCTCAGCGCGTTGGCGGAGGATTATGAATTCTACGAAAAGTACGCGCTCCAGCTTCTTCCAGCCGACCGGAAACTGGTGGAACAGTTCTTCAAGGAGGTCTCGCAGTTTCTCGAACACATCGATACCTTTCTCGTGAAGGAGTCCGAAAAGATGCTCCAGAAGGCGCAGGACAAGTCCACCGAAGTCGGGCAGCTCCGTTTCTGCACGGGCTTCGCGTCACACCGGGCGTTCTTTGCGACCGGTCCCGTCAAGGACGACTGTTGCCAAGGTTACGCGCGACGTGTGCGCGTGATGCTGGAGGACTGCAAGAAGCGTTACATGAAGCATCTCGACCTGATGCGGCAACGCTACGGCGA
>JAFSTA010000108.1 GCA_017450695.1 Kiritimatiellia bacterium
CCGCAACCGTGCGCGTTTGAGATCGAAAAGCCGCTATTTTTTGAGACGTTCTCTGCGTTCTCAGCGGCTCTGCGTGAGAACCCAAACGAGGAATCTAGGATTACGGTTTAACCTAACCATCCACCCATCCACCTACCCAACCACCCAAGCGCGCCCCGGAACTGGCGGCCATGACGCCTTTCTGTTGTGTCTTTTCGTGGTCGCGCGAAGCGCCTCCGCCGGCAGATTCCGTGTATTCCGTGCGTTCCGTGGTTTTTTTCAAAGTGTCCGACAGAGGAATTATGGTTTAACCTAACCATCCACCCATCCACCCAACCACCTAACCATTCAAGGAAAGGATTGGGAAACAACACAGACAACTTGGGAACGACTTCAAAATGGGCGGCTCGCAACCGCGAGTCGAATGCGAAACGTCGCGCGGTTGCGCGACGACCGCCAGCCTGTTGTCTATCCGTTGTCCAAGTTGTTGTCCTTTTACAAAGAGTGCCTTAGACGAGATAAAAGAGGTTCAGCCCCTATCTTCTTCCGCTTCTCAGCCTCTCAGTCGCCAGGGCTGGTGAGTCGGATCGGCAATCGAAAAACTACCCGCTGATAACTGCTGGATGGGGATTTTTCGCTTAGAGCCGGGGAGGTCGGCGACGAAGCGGGGGAGGGCGAGTCCGCCGATCCGTTCGGCGAGCTGTTGTTCGAGTCGTTGTGCTTTTTCCAGCGGGACACGGAAGTGCGAGATGCCTTCGATCGGGTCGCAGACGAACACATAGTAGGGGCGGACTCGCGCGCGTTGCAGGGCGGAACAGAGCGCGAAAAGTTTGGTCACGCTGTCGTTTACGCCTTTGAGCAGAACCGTCTGGCAGGAGACGGGGATGCCCGCATCCGCGAACTTGGCGCAGGCGGAAATCGCTTCCGGCGTCAGTTCCTCCGCGCAGTTGAACTGCGTGTTCACCCAGACCTTTCGTGAGGCGGCAAGCTTCCGCACGAGTGCGTCGGTGACACGCATCGGCAAGGTACTCAAGACCCGCGTGCAGAGACGGACTACTTCGATCTGCGGTAAGGCTGTGATACGGTTGACGAAAGTGAGGATGCGGGAATCATCCAGCAACAGCGGATCGCCTCCCGACAACAGGACGTCGCGGACACGCGGATGTTTGCGGATGTAGCCGATCGCATTCGCGAGTTGATCGTCGGTGCGAATTACCTCCGCGTCGGCGAGCAGTCCCTTGCGTGTGCAGTGGCGACAGTTCATCGCGCAACGGTTGTTCACCATCAGCAGGACACGGTCGGGAAAGCGTTGCTTGACGCCGTAGCATTTGGCGGAGAAGGTCTTTTCGCGGAATGGATCCGTACAGGTGTCCGCCTCGGGAATCAGTTCTCTCCGGTCGGGAACCGATTGCAGTCGGATGGCACGGTATTTCAGAAGGCTCTTGCCGTAAGGGGTGAGGAAGGAGGGATAGCGCGCCTCCACCTCGTTGAGTCCGCCGATCCGTTGGGCGTGGCGCAGCTGCCACTTCCAGTTGTTCCAATCGCGCGTCTCCATCTCACCCGCCCGACTGTTGAGGGCCGTGGTCGAAACTGCGGACTTCACACGGCATACGACGGGAGAGAAGTCCGAGCGCAAAACGGATCCCATACCAGATGTGCGTGGCGATGACGCCGAACCAGGTCAGGAACCAGACCAGCGGATTGCGCGAGACGCAGGAGAGGAAGGTCAGCAGGAGGTAGAACCCCACGCATCCAAGGTACGCATAGAGCAGATAGGGATGGAGCCAGCAGATCGCGGCACCGCCAACCAATCCCAGAACGAACAAGGTCGGGATCAGGTAGCTAAGGCGAAGCGAAGTCTGCGGGAACCGTTTCGCGAAGTGCCCGCGATGCAAACCGTAACGCCCGACTTGACGAAGGTGCGGAAGGAAGAGGGAACGGCGGTGATGGTAAACCAACGCCCACGGATCGTACACGATCCGTTTCTTTTGATCGAACACGATGTCGCGACAAAGGATGGTGTCTTCCCCCGGCCAGAATCGCGTGTTGTACCCGCCGATGGCCTGAAGAACATCCTTGCGCACAAAGAGATTGCAGCTCGGATAGTCATCGATGGAGGACCTTACGCGGTCTCCCTTGTAGCGATAGCGGTAATTGCCGGAAACGAACAGGTTGTCGAAGACGCGTCCGCTCAATTGAGCCATGAAGGGATCGTTGGGAGGTGTCGCGCCGGGACCGCCCACGCCGCCGATTTCAGGAACGGAGAAGTACTTCACGGCGGTCTCCAGCCAGTTCGGAACCGGATACGCGTCGTCATCCAGAAACGCGATGATCTCACCCTCCGACCGCTCGATCCCCAGATTCCGTTTCTCGGCGGGGCGCACCTTTCCGGTCGGGATCACGCGACAGGCGAACGGGCGTCTGCCCAAGTCCAGCGGTTCGTCCGGAAGGACGATGACCTCGAAATTCGCGTAGGTTTGAAGGGCGAGACCGGCCAGGCACTCTTCGAGATAGGCGCTGGTTCCGGGGCAGGCGATGACCACCGACACGCGAGGCGGTTTTTCGAGCTGCGGGACAACCTCGACGCTGCGGTAGTAGTGCAGGATTTTTTCGCGGTAGAAGATGGCGATCGTGTCAACCATCACGTCGCGCACGTTTTGCACGTTGAGACTTCCGGACTTGTTCCCGAAGTTCATCTCGATGGGAGCCTCCGCAATGCGGTACCCGTGGTTGTGGGCGATCGAAAGCAATTCCACGTCAAAGGCAAAGCGTTTCACGAGCATCCGGTCGAAGGTGTACTGCAGCACCTCGCGGCGGAAGAGCTTCATGCCGGTTTGCGTGTCATTCAGCGGCAAGCCAATCAGGATTCGGACGATCGAATAGTACACGAAGCTGGCCAGGCGGCGGCGCCACGGGTAGTCGATGTTCGAGTCCGGGTGACGCTTGGAGCCGACGATGACATCCACCTGTTTCCGCTCCATCTCCTGAAAGAAAAGCGGAATCCGCATGGGCGAGAGGTCAAGATCCGCGTCGAGAAAGAGAACGTGCGAACCGGTGGATTCGGCGAACCCGCGCTTCAAGGCGTTTCCCTTTCCCGCGTTCACCTTCAGATAGACCGGTAGGACATGATCGGGATTCGCCTCCGCCGCTTGACGGATTGCGGAGGCGGTGTTGTCCTCGCTTCCGTCATCGACGGGCAGGATTTCGTAGGGGATTTTCCCTTCGAGCAATTTGGAAACCCGGCGGATGTTTTCCGCGATGGAATTGCCCAGTCCGTACGCGGGCATGATAACACTCAGCTTTCCGTCCGTTCCCAACAGGGATCGGGCGGAAGTCCAGATGTCGTCATTTTCCACCTTGTTCTCCTTGCTCGTAATCATGTGGGGCAACAGTATAGCAAAAGGCAAGTAGGTGAATCAAGAGTGAATGGCAAGGCAGTTAGGTTAAGTTAGGTTAAATGGTTACATCGCTTCGCTTTAAATCGCCGCTTTCGCGGCTTTAAATTTACAGGCCGTATGCCGATCTCTGGTACGTGCAGTGAACATTTAACCATTTCAAAGCCGAAGGCTGATTGAACCTTTAAAAAAACCACCAGCCACGAACCCACCAGCTACGAACCTACCAGCCACCAGCTACCATCTACCAGTCACCCCCTACCAGCTACCAGCCGACCTTCTACGCCTTCTTTTTGCAAGCTTGAACGGATGTTGTTCTCATGGTATAATGCAGACCTTGATTCAAGGAGATGTGAGAATGAGTATAACTTGGAATCCGGAACTGCGCAACCGTTCGTTGATGCGGTTGGGCGATTTTACCGACGAAGAAATGCTGCAGCTGATTCGGCTTGCGCGGGAACTGAAGGCGCGTCGCAAGGCGGGGATTCGCGGGGAGCTGTTGCGCCGCAAGCATATTGCGCTGATTTTCGAAAAGAGTTCCACGCGGACGCGCAACTCGGCGTCTATCGCGGTGCGCGACGAGGGGGGCGACGCGGAGTTCCTGACGCGCAATGACACGCATCTCGGTCTGAAAGAATCGGTGAAGGACACCGCGCGCGTGTTGGGGCGGATGTTCGACGGCATCCTGTTCCGCGGTTTCGCGCAGGCGACCGTCGAGGGGCTGAAGAAATGGTCTGGGATCCCCGTCTGGAACGGGTTGACCGATGATTTCCATCCGACGCAGATTCTGGCGGACTTGATGACGATGCAGGAGAATTTCGGCGAGGATTTGCGCGGCCTCAAGCTCGCATACATCGGTGACGGACGCAACAACGTCGCCAACTCGCTGATGATGGGGTGCGCGAAGGCGGGGGTGAATTACGTGAACTGCACGCCGGAGTCGTTGATGCCCGATCCCGTTCTTGTGAAGGAGGCGGCGGAAGTCGCCGCCCGCAACGGCGCGACCGTGGAGGTCGTACACGACCCGAAGACAGGCGTGAAAGGCGCGAACGTGCTGTACACGGATGTCTGGGTCTCGATGGGCGAGGAAGACAAGAAGGCGGAACGGTTGCAGTTGCTCCGCCCGTATCAGGTCAACGCCGAGTTGGTCGAGGCAACCGGAAACAGCGGAGGGAAGCTGATCTTCCTCCACTGCCTGCCTGCGTTCCACGACCACGAGACGGTTGTCTCGAAGGAGTCGGGGGCGCAGGAAGTGACGGACGATGTGTTTGAGGCGCCGTTCTCCAAGGTCTTCGACGAGGCGGAGAACCGGATGCACACCATCAAAGCCCTGTACGTTTCATCTCTCGGCGATCCCGCCGCACTCTAACGAGGCATCTATGCAACGTCTGTATGATATTTCGTGGGAAAAGTATCAAACGTTGTCGCTGGAGGAGAAGTCCGTCTATCTGATGCAGGACGACAACTCCCCGTACCACACGCTCTTCGCCCAGCAGTTCGACGCGCAGCTGCTGGGGCGGTTGGCGTCGCTGGCGAATGAGATCCGCGCGATCGGGAAGACGCGCTCGGGCACGGAATTCCTCAAGTCGATGATCTCGCACAAGCGCGCGATGCTGTATTTCTCGCAGCCCAGCTCGCGAACCTTCCTCTCTTTCAAGTCCGCCTGCCAGATCTTGGGAATCCAGACCGGGGAGGTCCGCGACACCTCGATTTCCTCCGAGTTCAAAGGGGAGTCCAAGGACGATTCCATCCGCACGTTCTCGTCGTATTTCGACATGATCATCATGCGGACTCCTGAAAAGGGACTGGCGGAACGGAGCGCGTGGAACCTCTCGCACACGGAGCGCCCGATCCCCATCATCAACGCGGGGTCGGGGCCGGATCAGCATCCGACGCAGGCGCTGCTCGACATTTACACGCTGCTGCGCAGTTTCGAGAAGCAGGGCGGGCTGCGCAACCGTACCGTCGTCTTTTGCGGCGACCTGCGGCGCGGACGCACCGTCCGTTCGCTCTCCTACCTGTTGACGAACTACCCGAACATCCGCATGGTTTTCGTCGCGCCAGATGAGCTGCAGATCATGCAGGACGTGCTGGATACGCTGGAGGCAAAGGGCGTGGAATACCGGTTGTCGCACGATCTCCGTGCGGTGATTCCGGAAGCCGACGCCATTTACATGACGCGCATCCAGGACGAGTGGGATCAGTCGAAGGGCGAGAGCGCGAAGATCGACACGCGGCTGTACAAGATCGGCGCGGAGGAGATGAAGCTGCTTTCCCCGCGCGGCATCATCATGCACCCGCTGCCGCGCCGCGACGAGATTTCCACCGATGTCGATAATGATCCGCGCGCCATGTACTGGCGCCAGATGCGGAACGGGATGTGGATCCGGACTGCGTTGATCGCCATGACTTTCGGATGCGAAAAACGAATCCATGAGTATTTCCGTTCCAACTACTAGTCGTTCCGTTCTCCTGGCCGCGTTCTGGATGGCGGCGGCAAGTGTCGCCGTCCAAGCCGCGACCGAGGAGCCGGACCGAATTGTCGATCGTCTGCGCATCGGGCCGTTCTACGAGCAGATCAAGACGGAGCGGGGTGGGCGCTTCTGGGCGTTCCGTCCTTTCTACTCGCGTCTGATCGATCCCGTGAGCGACGCGAAAGTGACCGATGTTCTCTGGCCGATCGGAACGGGACATCTCCACAACAATCAGCTCTGGTGGCGTGGCGGGATCGCCTACGGATCGAATGACAACGTGGAGGAGGATTCGTCGGCATATACCTGGAACCTCTTTCCGATCTGGTTTTCGGGACGGACTCGTCAGGCGGAAGACTACTGGGCGCTCTTCCCCATTTACGGATATCTTCCCCACACCCTGTTCGTGCTGGACGATGTCCACTTCACGCTCTTCCCGCTCTACCTCGACTACGAGGTGAACCATGTGGAACGCCGCTACTGGCTGTGGCCGATCTTTTCGCAGATTGACGAACAGCCCGGCGTGACGCGGACAGGCGTTTTCCCGTTTTACGGCAGCGCCAAACACGCGGGGAGGAATCCCGGAACCACGGAATACCAGAAATACGCGCTGTGGCCGTTTTGGACATCCGGCAGTTATGACGACCCGAAAAATCCGGGCAACGCCTGGATGTGCTGGCCGCTTTACGGTCAGGTCCGACGCGCGAACGAACGGCAGGACATGGTGATTCCGCCGTTCTTCTCCTACACCCGCACCGACAACGCGACGCGCTGGCGGTTGCCGTGGCCGATCTGCGAGATCACGCATTCTCCGAAAGAGACGCGCCATAGCTTCTTCCCGGTTTACGGGTCCATCCAGCGTAAGGATGAGGACTCGCATTATGTCCTGTGGCCGTTTTTCGACTGGTTCACACTCCGCGCGGGGAAGCAGACGACGAAGCGGTTTTATTTCTTTCCCTTCTACTTGAACCAGGAGCGGACGGTGGAGCAGCGCGACGGCACGACCCGACTCCGCGACCGCTACACGCGCGTCTGGCCGTTCTATTCCTCCGAGACGTTGCCCGACGGAACCACTAAGACGCGCGTCCTGGAGCTGATCCCGATCCGGAGCGCGGGGGGATTCGAACGGAACTGGACGCCGTTCTGGACATTTTACAATCGGACGGAACAGAACGGCGTGGCGAAGCACGAATTGTTCTGGGGCATCATCCGTTGGCAGACCGGCAAGCCCCGCATGGAGCTGCCGCCTGTCCGGCCGATCTTGCGCGATGAATGAAACAGGAGAACGATGATTACACGAGAACCAGATTGGGGAGAGAGACGCGGCTTGTTCGGCGGCATCCTGCACGCGGTTGGAGCCGTCGGACGCGGAGGCGTACTGGTTTTTCAGTCCATTGCGCTCTTTCCGCTGATGTTGGTGCGGGGGCGTTCCCGCCGCGAGCTGTTCGCGCAGATGTATCAGGCGGGCATCCGTAGCCTGCCCGTCATCACGGTGGTCGCTTTCTTCACCGGCATGATCCTGGCGTTGCAGGTCGGATTGGAGTTGCGGCGGTTCAATCAGGAGATCTACATCGGATCGGCTGTCATGGTCGCGCTGCTGCGCGAGATGGGACCGTTTATGACGGGCATCGTGCTAACCGCCTGTGTCGGCTCTTCGATGGCCGCGCAGCTGGGAACGATGACGGTGAACGAGGAGATTGCCGCGCTGGAGATGATGACCATCAGTCCGGTGCGTTTCCTCATGGCCCCGCGCATGGGCGCGATGATTTTGATGACGCCCCTGATTTCGTTCTACACCTGCATCGTCGGGATCATTGGCGGCGGGGTGGTCGGGTTGACGCAACTGAACGTGCCGTGGGGGCAGTACATCGCCACGGCGATGAATTTCGGTGACCTTCGCGACTTGTACGTCGGGTTGTTCAAGGCGCTGGTTTTCGGCATCATCATCACGGGTGTCTCCTGTTACCAGGGCTTCACGACCACGCACGGTGCGGTCGGGGTCGGGCGTTCCACGCGCCAGTCCGTGATCACCTCGCTCCTGCTGATCCTGATGACCGGCTATATCATTACAAGGATGTTCTACGACCTATGATTCGTTTCGACCATGTGACCAAACGATTTGGCAGCCGCAACGTGCTGGACGACCTCTCCTTTGAGATTCAGAAAGGCGAGGTGTTCGCGATTGTCGGTCCATCCGGTACCGGCAAGAGCGTGACACTCAAGCACATGGTTCGGTTGCTCACGCCGAACGAAGGGTCGGTGTGGCTGGACGAGACGGAGATCAGCGCGGCCACGGGCAAATCGCTCGACGCCGTCCGTTCCCGTTTCGGATACCTGTTCCAGAGCGCCGCGCTGCTGGGCTGGATGACGGTGGAAGAGAACATCGCCTTGCCCCTGCGCGAGAAGACGAAGTTGAAAGAAGACGAAATCACCCGGCGTGTTCAGATCGCGCTGGAGATGGTGGGGCTGGCGAACGAGGGAGAGAAGTACCCGAACGAAATTTCGGGCGGGATGCAAAAGCGCGCGGGGCTCGCGCGTGCCATCGTCTGCAAGCCGGAGATCGTCCTCTACGACGAGCCGACATCCGGGTTGGATCCGATCACGTCGCGTACGATCGACCGTCTCATCCTCTCGCTGAGCCGGAAACTGGGAATTACGAGCGTGGTGGTGACGCACGACCTCTACGGTGCGCTTCTCTCCGCCGACCGCATCGCGCTCTTGCATCAGGGACGCTTTGTGGAAGTGAATACACCGGAGCAGTTCATCCGTTCGGAACAGCCGAACGTGCGCGGCTTCCTCGACGCGCAGTTTGTTCCGCGTGATTGGGACTTCGAATTGCGCCGTCGCGAAAATCAGGAGGGCGAATGAAAAAGAGTTACCTTTCCGCGGACGCCTATCTGTTGGACTCGTTTCGGCTGGCGCGCATGATCATGGATTCGGGATGGATTCCGGATCTCATCATCCCGCTCTGGCGCGGAGGCGCACCGGTCGGCATCTGCATCCACGAGTTTTTCGTCTATCACCATATCCCCGTCACCCACCGTGTCCTGCAATGCAAATCGTATTGCGGTATCGGAAAGTCGAGCGGGACGGTGGAATTCTCGAATCTGGATTCCGTCTGCTCCGTCCTGAACTCCGGGATGAAGGTGCTGGTTGTGGATGACGTCTTTGATTCGGGGCGGACGGTGGAAGCCGTGCGGGAGAAGCTGACGCCGCTCTGCGGGGAACTGCGCGTCGCCACGGTGTACTGGAAACCCGCCGCGAATCGGACGAACGGGACCCCGGACTACTATCTGCGCAAGACCGACGAGTGGCTGGTCTTCCCGCACGAGATGGATGGACTCTCCGCCGAGGAGATGCAGGAAAAGAATCGGGAACTGGCCGCGATTTTGGACGGGAGCCGGTTGTCTTCAGCCAATTCGCCCTCCATGCGACAGAGGGGCGGGAACAATGACTAATGCGTTTGTCCGGCTTCACGCGGGCAAGAGAATCGGTTTTATGAACTACAGGCTTGAAACTCGGAATTTGGAACTTATACACAAAGGGAGTGACATCGGATGCGTGTCTTGCTGATGGATCGTTCGTCCAGCGAACCGGGTTTGCTGGTTTGGGAAGGGGAGACGGTGTTGTGTCGTCTTCTCTGGAACGGACTGCCTATGCTCGCGCCCGCATGGATGGAGGAAATCCGCCGCGCGTTGGAAACGTCTTCCGTTGCGGTGGAATCGATCGACCGATTCGTCTGCGGGCTGGGACCGGGGTCCTTCTCTGGAATTCGGGCTTGTCTCTCGGCGTTGAACGGTATGGCGCTACCCGGCGCGAAGCCGGTGCTGGGTGTCGCGAGCGCGACTGCTATCGCGGCGTCCGTTTCGCGTGACGGGCTGGTTTCTGTGGTGGGGGACGCCCGCCGGAATCGTCTGTGGGTCGTCACCTACCGCCTGGACGGAAACCGTGTGACGCTTGCGGACGGCACGGCGCCCAGTCAGACGGCGGACGATTTTCGGTTGGTGGAGCCGGAACGCCTCTCCGAAGCGGTGCCGGATCAAGCGAGGATAGTCTCCCCCGACTGGGGCCGGATTTCCGCCTGCTTGGAATCCGCGTTTCCGCAGGAACGGTTCGTTCGCCGCCCCGTTCTCCCCGACATCGACCGGATGGCGGAGATCGTACGGGAAAACCTGGCGGACTGCCGGATAGAACCGTTGCCGATTTACCTGCATCCCGCAGTGGCCGCCGTACGGAAGGAGCCAGGATGAACCGCTGGAGTTGTTTGATCGCGCTTGTATTCTCCTCGCTTTCCGTCTCGGCGGAAACGGTGTACCGCCGTGCGCTTGACCGTGTTCCCAGCATGGATCCGATTCTCGCCTCGTCGATGTACGCGGGACGTGCCGTACAGCTGACGTACGAGGTATTGTACGAGTACGACTACGCGAAGCGGCCGTATCGCTTGATTCCCGCCGCCGCCGAGGCCATGCCTGAGATTTCGGAGAACGGGAAGGTCTTTCTCATCCGTCTCCGTCCCGAACTGCGGTTCCATGACGATCCCTGTTTCCCCGACGGGAAAGGACGTTCCGTGGTCGCGCAGGATGTGGTCTTCTCGTTTGCCCGACTTGCCGACCGTCGCAATGCCTCGTCCGGATGCTGGTTGACCGACCCGATTCTCGGCGTTGATGAATACCGTGACGCGCAGGAGAAGAATCCCGCGTCGAATCCGTCGTTGCCCGGTGTCCGCGCACTGGATGACCGCACGCTGCGTATCGAGCTGTCCTATTCCAACCAACAGTTTCTTTGGTTTTTGGCGATGCCCTACATGGCAATCGTACCGCATGAGGCCGTGGAGAAATACGGCTCGGACTTCTCCGGGCACCCGGTTGGCAGCGGGGCGTACCGTCTGGTGGATTGGCGTCGGAACCACCGGATGAAATACTGTCGCCATCCCGACTGGTGGGGATGGAAGAAAGGCCCGCTCGCCCTTACCGGCGCGGAGGACGACCAACCCTTCGACATCATCCAGTACAGCGTGATCGATGATGCTTCTACCCAGTGGCTCTGTTTCTTGAACGGCGAGTTGGATTTCCTCGGCGAGATTTCCCGCGACAACTGGGATGTGGTGATTGACGGCAGCGGACAACTCACCGAATCCCTGCGGAAGCGCGGTATTACCCTCTTCTCCATTCCCAACATGGAGATCTCCTATGTGGGGATTAACATGCGTGATCCCGTTCTGGGAAAGAACAAGGCGTTGCGTCAGGCGCTCAATTGCGCTTTCGACGCCCCCGCCTGGTCGCGTTTTCAAAACGGGCGTGTCCAGCCGGCGGACGGTCCCGTTCCGCCCGAGACGGAGGGAAAGCTGGAGGAACCGTTCGCCTATTCGTTCAACTTGGAAAAGGCGAAACAGTTGCTCGTCGAGGCGGGGTATCCGGGCGGGATCGACCCGAAAACCGGCCGCCGTCTCGAACTGACGATGGATTTGGGAAAGACCTCGCAAGATATGAGGGAAGCTGCCGAGTTGATGGCGTCCTTTTATGCGCGCGTCGGGATCGCGCTCCATGCGCAGTATCACAACTGGCCATCCTTCCTCCGCAAGGTGGCGGAGGGACGGAGCCAGCTTCACCGCATCATCTGGGTCGGCGACTATCCGGATGCGGAAAATTTCCTCCAGCTCTTCAGCTTGAAGAAGCTGTCGCCCGGTCCCAACCGCACGTTTTACGAAAACCCCGAATTCGAAAAACTCTACGACGCGGCCTGTGTCGAGACGGACGCGGTGAAGCGTAACCAGATGTGGGCGCAGGCGCAGCGGATTATCCGGGAGGACTGCCCGTGGATATTCCTCAATTTCTCCAAGTCGTACAGCTTGACAAGCGCGCGCGTGAAGAATTACATTCCGTCGGATTTCCCGTTCGGATCGGAACGCTATATCCGACTGAAGACGGCTGCTGAGAAAGGGGCGAAGTAAAACATGACACCTGTTCAAGTCACCTGGTTGAGAGAACTGCGGCAGTACAGGGGGATGACCTCGTGCGGAATTCCCGTGTGCGCATTTCTGGCGGCGTGCGGATGGTCATTCGTCAGCCTGCTCTGGAAGAACGAGGGAAGCGTCTTGCAGCTCCAGACGATTTGGGGACTCTCCCTTGTGCCCTGGTTGCCGATTTTGTCGGCACTGCTGACCATGCGCCTCTTCTCGGAAGAACGCGCGACGGGAATGCTGGATCTCCTTCTTTCCTCCCCGATCCGCGAACGCGACCTCGTCTTCGGGAAATACTATTCCGCCATGACGGTGCTGACGTTTTCCATTCTGGCGACGCTTCTGTTGCCGTTTCTCGTGTTGCCGCGCTTCGCGCCTTCCGTGCAGCCCACCGTGCGCGTACTGCCTTTTCTGGCGACCTTCGTGATCCTTCTGCTGCAAGGCGCCACCTGGTGCGCGGCGGGGACAATGATCTCCGTCTTTTTCCGGAATCAGGCAAGTTCGGCCGTCTGTTCACTCTTGTTGTGTAGCGCCGCCCCGTTCGCGCTCTATCTCGCAATTCTCTCGTGGGTACCGGTCTGGCGCGCAAAGACCGCGTTCTTTCCCATGTTGGTGCATGTCTATGATTTCTCGACGGGTCTCTTCTCAATGGCGGTGATCGCGTTTTATCTTCTCGCCACCCTCTTTTTCCTCTTCGGTTGCTCCAAGCTCCTCTCCATCCTCCGCCTCCGTTAGGCGGGTGGGCGCTTCGCGCCAGCTGAGAAGCGGGGAGGTTGAGAAGCTGAGAAGATAGGGACGCGCGAAACGCGACAAGCGACGGGCGCGTGACCCTCAAGAAAGTTAAACCTAAAATCCTCTGTTGAGATTTTTGTTGAGCCACAAAGATCACAGAGATCACAAAGAAATGAAGGCTGGATAGGAAGAATATCGGCATTCCGGAAGAAGCCGGACTTTCACCATTTGGGTGAATCAGTTTTCTGC